>NZ_JBVHZH010000008.1:0-77579 GCF_055574515.1 Streptomyces sp. NPDC029466 | reverse complement strand
GCAAAAACAAAATGCCCTTCTTCGGTTCTCCTCCCCCCCCCCCCCCCCCCCCCCCCCTCCCCGCCCCCCCCCCCCCCCCCCCCCCCCGCGCCGCTCACACGGCCGGGCGGCCGGCAGCGCGAACGCGGCGCCGACCGCCCGGAGACGCAAGCGGTGATACGGCCGAGGCCGTTGGCTGTCAGTGGTTGCCGATGCCGTTGCCCGAGAGGATCGGGATGTCGTCGAGGATGTGCGACAGCGGGTCGTCGCCCTTTGCCTGCACCGAGTTGTCGGTGCACTGCTGGTTCTGCGCGCTGGACAGCAGGTTGATGTCCTGCAGCGCGATCGGCACCGCACCGGGAATGACCTGCGCGACCACCTTGCCCACAGCGAGGCAGGGCTTGTTCAGCGAGCCCTGGATGAGCCCGAGCTGGGTGCTCAGCTTTCCGTGCGTCGCGGAGTTGCCGAACACGCTCCTGGTCCCGTTGCCGTTGACCGTGCTGGTGCCCTCTTGGTCACCGATCGCCATCGCCTGCGGAGCGGCCGTAGCGGAAATCCCGATCAGCGACGCCGCCACAGCCGCGCCCGCGATCATCTTGTTCATCACGAAACCCTTCAAGAGAAGGAACTCCCGGCACGGGAGCCCAATTTGAACAACCCGCCTTACCGGCTTGAGTTCCGCAGCGTCACCCGAATAGCTGGCACCGGATACGCAGCGAGTGAGGTCCGCTCCGTTTGGCGACGCCACAGCGCACACAATTCACGTACCGACAATGCGACTTGTCGTGCCGGGAGTCATTGTCTCTGCCGTAATCCTCCGGCACGGCGCAGGGCCTGCGATTCCGGTCAACGGATTCGCAGGCCCTGCTTTGATACGGACGGCATGCCAATGCCCTGGCAGCCCCATCAAACTTGCCAGGGCATTGGCATGCTTCCCTCCACACATCATTCCCAACGATCCGGTGCGCCGGAATTCCGTCACGAGCGAATAACGTTTCCGCTCCGGTGCCGGCCGGACAGCGGAAACCCGGGCCGCCCGCAAGGAGGAGGACGGGGCGGCCCGGGTCGCGCTCAGCCGATCAGTGGTTGTGGGCGCCGTTGCCCGAGAGGATCGGGATGTTGTCCAGGACGTGCGACAGCGGGTCGTCGCCCTTGGCCTGGGTGGAGTTTTCGGTGCACTGCTGGTTCTGCGACGACGACAGCAGGTTGATGTCCTGGAGCGCGATCGGAGCTGCCCCGGCGAGGAGCTGGAGCGGAACCTTGCCGACGGCGATGCAGGGCTTGTTCAGCGAGCCCTGGATCAGGCCGATCTGCGGGCTCATGTAGCCGTACGTGGTCGAATTGCCGAAGTACTGCGCGGCGCCGTTACCGTTGACGGTGGACGTGCCGTGCTGGTTACCGATCGCCATCGCCTCGGGGGCGGCAGCGGCGGCCACGCCGACGATGGACGCAGCCGCGGCGGCGGTCGCCAGAGCCTTCTTGATCATTTTTTTCCTTCGTGTTTCAGGATTTCATTGGGCCGGGCAGTCTGCCCAACTCACAATGATGTTTTTGGTTGTTCTCATTCACTCAAACAGCTGCGTGCCCTGAACTGCGTTTTCCCGATCAGCTTCCGATAGCACCCGGCATTCGGAATGGGAATGATCGAGGTGTATTGCCGCGCCACGTCCGGCAGCCTTCGCGACTACTTGAGCGGAAGCCCGCCGAGCAGCGAAGTCTTCTTCGTCGCCCCGGTGACACCACGGAGCAGCTTCTTCGCATTCGTCGACCTGACCTTGCTCCCGGTGGCCTTGACCGTTTTGACCAGCGGCGTGATCTGGCGGCCGTCCAGCTGCTTGTTGCTCAGCACATCGGCCAGCCCGCCGTTGAGGCTCATGGATGGAGCGTCGGACCGTGCGGCGAAAGCGGGGGTGGCGGCGGCCAGCGCCATGACGGAACCGGCGACAACCGCCGCAGACTTTGCGTACTTCACTTCAACTGTCCCTTCTCGGGCGGTGCTTCCACGGTCCGGCGACATCAGCGCCGCGCGAGCAATCGATGCGCTGCTCGGCTCACCGCTTTCAGCGTGACTAAGGAGTGCCTCCGCCCGGAGAAACCCTGAAGTGGTGTTCTTCTCGGTCAATCCGCCCGAAAAATCTGGCCTGTTGTGTGTGCCCACCGGAGGCGAAGGGCGACCGGCCCCGGTTCGCAGTGGTCCGCGCACCGGGGCCGGGTCACATGGACACAGCTCGAATTCCTTCGAGTCAGTGGTTCAGGCAGGTGTTGCCGAACGCCGGGTTCAGCAGAGCAACGATGTTGATGGTGTTGCCGCAGAGGTTGATCGGGATGTGGATCGGCACCTGGATGGCGTTGCCGGAAAGCACACCCGGGGAGTTCTTGGCGCCACCCGCGGCACCCGCGTCGGCGAACGCAGGCGTTGCCGAGCCCACCGCCATGAGAGTTCCGGCAGTGATCGCTGCGACCTTTGCGTACTTCACTTTCAGCCCTTCCTTGCAGCGGGTCCGTAGCGAACACGACCGTCGTGTCGCTCGGGCGCTGAGCTGCTCGCCCGTAACGCCGCTGACGATATTGGTAACGAGTTGCCCTCAGGGACGAAACTCTCGCCCGGAGGTTTTCGGAGGAATCGCCCGATGGGTGCAAGACCGCTTCGAGAGATTGCCACCATGCATACGACGAGGAAAAAACACCGGAGTTCGAACGGACGAGGCACCCGCCGAATACGAATTCCTACCGGTAGGGGGATCGAGAAATTCCGTCCCTACGGTTCCTGACGGGATGCCGCAGGCGCCGGACCGCTCCGGAAACGAGAGCCGGCGGTCCGGGCCTGCGGCCAGTGGCCGGCTCAGTGGTTGCCGACGCCGTTCCCCGACAGGATCGGGATGTCGCTGAGGATGTGCGACAGCGGGTCGTCGCCCTTTGCCTGAGTCGAATTTTCGGTGCACTGCTGGTTCTGCGAGCTGGAGAGCACGTTGATGTCCTGCAGCGCGATCGGCACCGCACCGGGAATGACCTGCGCGACCACCTTGCCCACAGCGAGGCAGGGCTTGTTCAGCGAGCCCTGGATGAGCTCCAGCTGCGGGCTCATGCTGCCGTAGGTCGTGGAGTTGCCGAACGCGCTCTTGGCTCCGTTGCCATTGACGGTCGACGTACCGTGGTGGTTCCCGATCGCCATCGCCTGGGGAGCGGCCGTCGCCGTGATTCCCACGACGGACGCGGCTACGGCCGTCGTGGCCAGAACCTTCTTGATCACGATTTACCCTTCTCGAAGCGGAGTGCCCGTATCCGGAGCGCACTGGTCAACTCGCTTCTGAGGGTGCGGTTTCGCCGTTTCACCCGAATGCCACGAAACCATAGATACATATCACTGCGGATGGCCAACATTGCGGCCCGCACCGGGCTTTGCACGCCAAAGGCCGGTACGAATTCTTCGTACCGGCCTTTGCCGAGGAGCGGGGCCGATCGAATGCGGTCGGCCCTCAAGAGCTTTACGTTGATCAGACGTTGAGGCAGGTGTTGCCGAACGCCGGGTTCAGCAGGGCGACGATGTTGATGGTGTTGCCACAGACGTTGACCGGCACATCCACCGGGACCTGGATGAGGTTGCCGGAGAGCACACCAGGGGAGTTCTGGGCAACTCCCGCTGCGCCGGCGCCACCATGCGCACTGGCCATACCGGCACCGCCCACAACGGCGATGCCCGTGGCAGCGGACAGGACGGCGGCCTTGGAAACAAACTTCACGGTGAACCTCTTCACTGAGCAGCAAGCAGAAATCCGTACGCGCCGCTTAGAGCGACAAGCTGCTCAACTCACCAGCCAGGGCGGAAGTAGCGGTTCATTCGGGTGAATGCGAGGCCGATGAGCCCGGGGAGCGGGTGTTGGTGAGAGGGATATACATATTGGCTGGTGACTGCCAACACACCTTTGGTCAGGGCGGATTGTCAGTTGCGTCGTGCGCAATGGCGTTATGAAGTGACGCATGTCCAGGTGGTCGCAGGGTGGTTGGGGCCGCTGAGTCGGTGCCGGCCTCGGACCAACGCCCCGGTCCAGGGGCTCGGCGCGCGGCTGGGGGCGCAGGCAGGCACAGGTCGGGCCGCCGCGGAACTCGCTTTTGCGGTACGGCAGAAGACACGGCGCGCCGAGGCCGTGCCGTCGGCGCTCGTGGCGCGCTCGCTGATCAGGACCTGGGCGGTGCGGGGCACACCGCATCTGTTGCTCCCTGTCGTCCGTGTCGTCTGCGCTGGTCAGGGCGATTGTCAGACCCTGGTGGAAGACTCGCAGGTATGAGATGGGCGGTGGTGGAGACGGGTGACGGGGGTGCTCGTCTCTGCCCGCTCGGGGCGGACGGGCGGGCTGCGGGGCCGGTGGTGCGGGAGCCGTCGCTCGCGGCGGCGGTGCGGTCCCGGCCCGAGGTGGAGCGGTGGGTGTGGCGGTCCACCTCGGAGATCTACCGGCGGCTGCTGGCGGCGGGGGTGCGGGTCGAGCGCTGCTATGACGTGGAGGCCGCGGAGGCGCTGCTGATCGGCCACGAGGAGGGCCAGTCGGGCCAGCCGCGTTCGCTGGCCGCCGCCTGGGCGCGGCTGCACGGTCTGCCGGTGCCCGTGGACGCGCCGGTCCGTACTGCCGAGACCCAGCCGTCGCTGTTCGATCCGGGCCCGGTGCCGCTGCCACCCGGCACGGACGAGCTGACCGCGCTGCTGGAGGTCTACTCGGGGCAGGTGGCGCGTGCGGAGAAGGCCGCGCACCCGGACCGGATGCGGCTGCTGCTGGCGTCGGAGTCCGCGGGCATGCTGGTCGCCACGGAGATGGGGCGGGCCGGGGTGCCCTGGCGGGCGGATGTGCACCGCGAGCTGCTCGACGGGCTGCTGGGCGAGCGTTATCCGGGCGGGCTGGAGCCGCGCCGGATGGCGGAGCTGGCCGATGAGGTGTCCCGGGCGTTCGGGGCGGGTGCGCGGGTGCGCCCGGATCTGCCGAACGAGATCATCAAGGCCTTTGCCCGTGCCGGGATTTCCCTGACGTCCACCCGCAAATGGGAGCTTCAGCAAATCGATCACCCGGCGGTGGCACCGCTGCTGGAGTACAAGAAGCTCTACCGTCTGCACACCGCCCATGGGTGGGCCTGGCTCCAGCAGTGGGTGCACGACGGCCGGTTCCGCCCCGAGTATCTGCCCGGTGGCACGGTCTCCGGCCGCTGGACCGCCAACGGCGGCGGCGCGCTCCAGATCCCCAAGGTGATCCGGCAGGCCGTACGCGCCGATCCGGGGTGGCGGCTGGTGGTGGCCGACGCCGACCAGATGGAGCCGCGGGTGCTGGCCGCCGTCTCGCGTGACCGGGGGCTGATGGAGGTGGCCGGCAGCGGCGAGGATCTGTACGCGGATCTGGCGGCCCGGGCGTTCGGCGGGGACCGCGCGCGGGCCAAACTCGGTCTGTTGGGGGCCATCTACGGCCAGACGTCCGGCGATGCCCTCAAGCACATGGCCGATCTGCGCCGCCGCTACCCGGCCGCGGTGGCGTATGTGGACGAGGCGGCGCGCGCGGGGGAAGAGGGACGGCTGGTGCGCACCTGGATGGGCCGTACCTGCCCGCCCGTGTCCGTGGCGCCGCCCGACGAGGCGGGGCTGCCCCAGGAGGAGCCCACGGGGTACGGGGGCACCTCGGCGGCCGCCCGGGCCCGTGGCCGGTTCACCCGCAACTTCGTCGTACAGGGCAGCGCCGCCGACTGGGCGTTGCTGATGCTGGCCGCGCTGCGGCACTCGCTGTGGGAGGGCGGGCTCCGCGCCGAGCTGGTCTTCTTCCAGCACGACGAGGTGATCGTGCACTGCCCCGCGGAGGAGGCCGCGGCGGTTTCCGGGGCGATCTCGGCGGCGGCCGATACGGCGGGGCGGATCGCGTTCGGGGAGACTCCGGTCCGCTTCCCGTTCACCACGGCGGTGGTGGAGTGCTATGCGGAGGCGAAGTGAGGCGGGGCGGGGAGGGGAGGGACGCGGCGCTGGTGGGGAAACACCGGCAGGGCGAGGCCGGGGGTGCGCGGCGTGGCGGGAAAACACCAGCAAGGCGGGGCCGAAGGTGCACTGCGTGGCAGGAAAGCACCGGCAGGGCCGGGGGGTGCGTGCAGGGTGAAGATCGCGAGCAGAAGGTCGTTGTCCGTCCGTCCCGAACGAGGAGTGCCTGTATGAGCGCCCAGCCCGAGATGCCGCCCCGGACCGCGATGGAGGACCGGACCGTGAGGCGGGTGCATCCCGAACTCCGCTCTGCCTTCGAGTCGTTGCCGCGGTTCTCCGATCCGTACGAGGACATCGAGAGCACGCGCGAGGGGTTCGACGCGATGCTGGCCGCCGTACCGGCCGACCGTACGGGCGTGGACAGCGAGCGGTTCGAGATCCCGCGGGCGGACGGCAGTGCGCTGACGGTGGAGGTCTACCGTCCGGAGGGCGGGGCGGGCAGCGGCGGGGGCGAGGGCGCCGCAGCGGGGCAGGATGCGCAGGCAGCCGCCCATGGCGGCGGAGGCGCCTTGCCCGCCGTGCTGCATTTCCACGGTGGCGGGTATGCGCTCGGGCGGTCGCTGCCGGGGCAGGACCGTGCGGCGATCGCGCTCTGCCGTGAGCTGCCGGCCGTCGTCATCACCGTCGAATACCGCCTCGCCCCGGAGCACCGCTATCCGGCCGGGGTGGAGGACTGCTATCTCGCCCTGGAGTGGGCGGCGGAGCGAGCCGGCGGGCTGGGCATCGATCCCGCGCGGATCGCCCTCGCGGGCAAGTCCGCGGGCGGCGGGCTCAGCGCCGCGGTCGCCCTGATGGCCCGGGACCGCGGCGGCCCGGCGATCGTCCACCAGTCGCTGTGTGTCCCGGATCTGGACGACCGGGTCGGGGCGGACGAGGCTGCGGATGCCGAGAGGGCGGATGCCGAAGGGGCGGATGCCGAGAGGGCGGATGGCAAAGGGGCGTTGAGCACGCGGGTCTCCACCGGGCGGAGTGTGCAGAGATCGTGGCAGCACTATCTGCCGGAGGGGATGGTCGCGGCCGATGCGTATGCCGCGGCCGCCCGCGCCACCGATCTGTCGGGGCTGCCGCCGGCCTATGTTCTGGTCTGTGACCTCGATCCGATGCGCGATGCGGGGCTGGCCTATGCCCGGCGACTGATGGACGCCGGGGTTCCGGTCACCGTCCGCAATGTGCCCGGTGCCTGGCACGGCTTCGAGCTGTTCGCGCCGGAGACGCGGGTGGCGAAGGAGATGACGGCGCACTGGACGGGGCAGTTGCGGGCGGCGCTGTATCCGGTGGTGGGCTGAACCCCCTATCCGGTGGTGGCCTGAACCGGGCGTCGGGCCCCGTCCCGCGGGGAGTGACGGGGCTCAGTCCCGCGCGGAGTGACGGGGCTCAGTCCGCGGTGCCCGGCGCTTCGGGGCTCGGGCGCTCGACGGTGGAGATCAGGCCACGGGTGATCCGCGTCATCGTCGCGACCAGCAGCTCGCGTGGCTGCTCGGGGCGCTCCAGCCACCACAGGGCGAGCCCGTAGAGCGCGCTGCGGATCGCCTCGCCGAGGGGCTCCAGTTCGGCTTCGGGGAGGCCGGGCACGAACTCGCGGAGCAGCGCCATGTCCGTCTCGCGCTGGCGGCGCTGGAGCTCACGGTGGAAGGCCGCCACCTCGGCGTCCCCCGTGGTGTCGCGGAACATCATCCGCCAGGTGTACGGGTGGCTCTTCACATACCCGAACCAGGCGTCGTACATCGCCGTCATCCGTGTGTCCAGATCGCCCGCGCCGTGCAGGAGTTCGCGGACCGGGGCGGCGGCCAGCTCGTCGCGGTGCCGCTCCAGCAGGGCGAGGTGCAGCTCCTGCTTGGAGTCGAAGTGGCGGTAGAGCATCGGCTTGCTCAGGCCCGCTTCTGCGGCGATCTCCCCGATGGTCGTGCCCGCGAAGCCGCGCTCGGCGAACAGCCGGGCCGCGGCGTCCTCGATACGGGTCCGGGCCTCGGCGCGCGCGGCGCGGTTCCGGTCGATCTCGCTCATGGGGTCCCCTCCCTGCGATCTGGCTCATTTTCGATGGTGAGTTCGGCTCGCAATGACCGTTGCAATGAAGGATACTGGATCGTGTACCGCTTGGTATACGCAGGAGTAACTTCGAGATGCGGGGGCTCGTCATGATCGTTTCCGTACACTTCGCCGACGTCGGCGTCCGCGCCGTGCGCAGCGTGCTCCGTGAGCGTCCACGGCCGGGAGAGACCCCCGGTCTCCGGTATGCCGAGACCGCGCTCACCGGCGCCATCGCGGCCGGTCCGCCCAAGGTGCGCCCCGGCCGCGCCGCACTGCTCGCCGCGTGGGACGACGATGCCGCGCTCGACCGCTTTCTCGCCGAGGCCCCGCTGGCGCGGCGGCTGGCAGGGGGCTGGCATGTGCGGTTGCGGCCGCTGCGGTTCTCCGGTTCCTGGGGACCGATGCCGGTCGAGGTCGAGCCCGGCGGCGCGCGCGACGAGGAGGACGGGCCGGTCGCCGTGATCACCCTCGGCCGGCTGCGGCTTCGCCGCGCACTGCCGTTCCTGCGCGCCAATTCCCGGGCCGCCGGCCGGGCCGCCGACGACCCCGCGATGACCGCTTCGGTCGCCCTGGCCCGACCGCCCCGTTTCGTCGGCACGTTCTCCCTGTGGCAGAGCACCTCGGCGATGCAGCGCTACGCCTATGGCTCCGCTGAGCCCGAGCACAAGAACGTGATCACGGATCACCAGACGAAGCCGTTCCACCATGAGGCCGGGTTCCTGCGGTGCCGCCCCTACGGCGCCCAGGGCACGCTGGACGGCCAGGAACCGGTGTCGGCGGCCGCCATGGCCCCACGCATACCCTGAGCCGCGCCCACGGGTTGGACGGGTCCTACGGGGGTGGGTCCGTGTGCCTGCGGGGCAGTGGGGGTGGGGGCGTGCCCGGTCTGGGCCGGTCGGGCGGGGGCGGTCTCGCCAGGCCGGGCTGTGCCGGGCCGTCTGCGGTCGTGCCGGCCTGGCATGTTTGTCGCCCACCCGATCCGCCGGGCGGACCTAAACTCGCCGGGAGGTGCCGAGGCCGGCAGGCGGCAGGCGGCAGGCGGCAGGCGGCAGGCGGCAGGCGGCAGGCGAGACGATCTTTGCGTCGGACGGGCCGCGAGGGGCTGTGCCCGTGCGGGTGCTCGCCCTCTCGGAGCAGGGCTTCCCCAGGAGGAGCGGAACGCGCTTCAATCCCTGGACGGGTGAGAGTTGGCGGCGGAGGGAGTCGGCCGGATGAGTGCCGGGACCGGAACGAGCGCTGGATCGGAGCGGCCTGCCGAGCACGGCGCGGGTGCGGAAGCAGGTGCAGGCACGTACGCCGACGCAAGGGCGGACGCGCGCGGTGGTGGGCTGGAGCGGGTCAACCCACCGCATCTCGCGCCGCCGACCGGGTTCAGTCATGGGGTGCGGGCGGCGGCCGGCACGATGGTTTTTTTGGCTGGTCAGACCGCTCTGGATGGGGCGGGGCGGATCGTTGGCGAAGGCATTGTGGAGCAGTTCGAGCGGGCGCTGCGGAATCTTCTGGATGTCGCGGCGGCGTCCGGGGCCGGGCCGGGCGACCTTGCCAAGCTCACTGTCTTCGCCGTCGATGTCGCGGACTACCGGCGGCATGCCCGGGAGATCGGCCGGGTGTGGAAGCGGCTGGTCGGCGGCGAGTATCCGGCGATGGCCGTGATCGGTGCGACCCGGCTGTGGGACGAGGCCGCCCTGGTGGAGATCGAAGGTATCGCCGTCGTCCGCTGAGGGCCTGAGCCCGCTGTCCCGGTAGCTTCGAGCCCGGCCGGGTGACTCCAAGCCGGGAGGCTCCAAGCCGACACCAGCCGGGCAACTCCGCGCGACCGGGCAACTCCCAGCCCAACCGGACATCTCCGCCCCCAACCGGGCAACCCCGCGCCAGACCCGGCGATTCCGCTCCGGTGCGCGCCAAGGGCGCCCGTCCCGCCGGTTTTCCGGCGGGGCGGGCGCCCCTGGTGCTGTTCGTGGACGACGTACGCCCTGTGCCCTGTGCTGACGCGGTGCCGTGTCACCCCGTGTGGTGGGGAGCGCGGCCGTTCAGTTGCGGCTGCGGGCCATTCCTACCGGGTCCTTCTTGAAGGCCCAGGTCATCTTGGGCTCCATCGCCCAGCGGAAGGCCCGCTGGACAGGCGGTGTGCACAGGACCGTGACCACGGTGCCCGCGATCAGGGTCAGCACGATCGCACCCCACGGTGTGTGCATCCACGGGTTGTCGTACCAGTCCCAGAAGCGCGACCCCTTGGCGAGGAAGCCGTGCAGCAGATAGCCGTAGAGGGTGCCCGCGCCCAGCGCCGTGCACCACATCGTGCGGCCCGGAATCCAGGCGAAGAAGCAGGCCACCAGCACGAGGGAACAGCCGAACATCGCCAGCGTCATCACCGCACCGCTCCACCACGGGGCGGCGAGTTCCTGTGCGGCGTCGCGGTGGTAGAACCACGCGGCGTTCATCCGCGGGGCCGCCCAGTACGCGAAGACCAGGGCGGCCGCGAAGACCGGTACGGCCAAGATCCGCGCCTTCTTGCGGCGTACGAGCTTGAAGTGCTCCGGCCGCAGCGACAGCCCGATCACGAAGAACGGCAGGAACTGGAGCACCCGCTGGAGGTCCATGTCGTCGCCGATGTCCGGGGACACCGAGGCGAGGACGGCGATGGTCAGCGCCAGCGGGACAGGCCAGCGGACGATCTTCCACAGCGGGGTGGTCAGCCGCCACACGAACAGTGCCAGCAGGAACCAGGTCAGATACCAGGGGTCCGTCAGGCTTATCGGGTAACCCGGATCGTCGTCCGCCCACTTCTTGAAGAGCGTGTAGGCGACTTCGAAGAGGATGTACGGCACGGCGACGCCGGTAATGAGCCGCTGCAGCCGGTCCTTGCGCATATCGAAACTGCGCGAGAAATAGCCGGAGATGATGATGAACGCCGGCATGTGGAAGGCATAGACGGTGATGTAGAGCGCCGCCGCGGAGCGGCTGCCGTCGCGCAGCGGCTCCCAGGAGTGCCCCATCGCCACCAGCACGATGGCCAGATACTTCGCATTGTCGAAGAAGGCATCGCGCGGCTTCGCCTTGGCATCGGCCTTCGTGTCGGCCTTCGCTTCGGCCTGCGCACGGTCCTTGCCCCGGCCCCTGGCATGGGCTCTGGGCCTGGCGTGCGCGCTGCCGCCCGCAGCCGGCCGGCCGGCCGTCGCCGTATCGGAGGCGGTCTGTGCCGGGGCCATCGTCGCCGTGGCCGTGGCTCCGCCGGCATCCGACGTCGCCGGTGTGCCCGTCCGGTTCAGCGTGTCATGCGACATCTGCCGCGGCTGGGGAAGCGGCACCCGCCGTTCGCCGTATGCCGGAAATTCGTTGTTCAAGGAGCCTCCCGAAAGGATCCCAGGGGAGGAGCTGGAGCCTGGCCCGCGCCGGGCCGCAAATCGGAACCCAAAAGCCAAATCCTGCGTCTTAGTTCTTTTACGGGGAGTGTGGCGGCGTCGAACATCTCAGGCACCTTAGCCCCGCGGCGGGAATCACGTAAATCCCCGCCTGCCGCTGCCACACACGGCGCATCCGCCCTCCACAGCTCCTTCACGCACCGCGGGCGGCAGGGCGGGCCACAGCACGGCCCGGCACCCTCGGAGATCTGGACAATGCTGCCTGAATCTCCGTCCGTTGCCCGCTATTCAATAACACCTTCGACCCCTCTGGCCCGCACGGACCGGGCGGTCGTGTTCTTCGCCACGTCCCACGCATAGACCTCCAACGTCCGGCCGTGCGGCCCACGGAGCCGGTGCACGGCCGCCAGCCAGCGTGAACTGAGCGCGGAAACCCGCGGGTTGATCTGGTCGGCGAACCGCGCATAGCCCGCCAGTTTCCGCACATCGGGCGCGCCGAGAATACCCGTAAGGACCTGGGGCGCCAGTTCATGGACGGTTTTTACGCACATCACACAGAAGCTCTGGACGACCAGCCGGCTCCGGACATGGGCGCGATCCAGCCACCCTCGTGCCCGTAGTTCACGGAGCACCTGAGCCTCGATTCCGGGATACTTCTCGGGGGCCTTGATCTCCAGCAAAAGTCGCTGACCGTTATGGTCCAAACGGCGCAAGTAGTCGGCGAGCGTAGGGACCCGCTCGCCCTTGAAGCGCTTGCCGAACCAGCTGCCGGCGTCCAGCCGCGCGATCTCGGCGGCGGTGAAATCCCCCACCCGCCACGGCGCCCGCCCGGGAAACAGCCGGGCGGCGTCCGTCGTCCGCCGCAGCGTGGTGTCGTGCAGCACCACCAGCCGGCCGTCCTTGCTCCGCTGCACATCGTTCTCGACCCAGAGGAACCCGCGGCGGTGGGCGGCGTCGACGGCGGCGAGGGTGTTCTCGGGGGCGTAACGGGAGGCGCCGCGATGGGCGATGACCCGGGTCGCCGCGGTGCCGGGGCCGGCCCGGGTCCCGCCGCGCGCGAATAAATCGGCGAACTCGTCCGGCCCGGAGGCCAGCGCGGAGGACGACACCGCGGCCGTCAGCAGGTAGGCGGCGCCGGCGGCGGGGATCCGCAGTGATCTCCGAAGCATGCGGCAGCCTCCTGGTCCGCTCACCCGACGGCGCCGGCCGCGTCAGGCATGCCCCCGCAAGGCCCTTCCTCCCGTTCAGGAATGCCGCTGTCTCCTCCTCAACATGCCCGCATCCCGTGCCACCCGCCACGGGAGCGACCGCCGGGCCTGGCCCCCGGCACCCGCCCCAGCAGCCGACTTTGCGCAGGTCAGGAGGGGTGGGAGGGGAGGTGGAGCGGGTGTGCGGCGGCTTCCCGGGCTGCCCTCCATCCGTGCGGTGGACCCGTTTCGCGGCGGTCCGGGCGGCGATACCGGGCGGCCCCACAGGGGCGGGCGGCACATCCCGGGACGCGCCCTCCGTCTCCGTACGGGCGGCGAGCCGCGCAGGCGGCCCCCGCCCCGTCCCGCCCCGTCCCGTCCCGCCCCGTACGGAAGAATCCGTGCCCGTGACGATTCGCTTATTGATCGCCGACGACCAGGAGATGGTCCGCCGGGGGATACACCGCATCGTGGAGAGCCAGCCCGATATGGAAGTGGTCGGGGAGGCGGCGAACGGGCTGGACGCCGTGGCGATGGGGCGCGCGCTGACGCCGGATGTGGCGCTGGTGGACATCCGGATGCCGCGGATGGACGGCCTGGAGGTGACCCGCCGGCTGACCGACCCCGCGCTGGCCGATCCGGTCCGGGTCGTCGTCGTGACCACCTTCGACCTCGATGAATACGTCTATCCCGCGCTGCGCTTCGGTGCCTCGGGGTTTCTGCTCAAGCGCTCGGGGCCGGCGCTGCTGATCGAGGCGGTCCGGGCGGCGATGGCCGGCGACAGTCTGATCAGCCCGTCGATCACCGTCCGGCTGCTGGAGCATGTCACCGGCCCCACGGCCGGCCACCGCCCCCGCCGTCGCGATGCGGTGCTGACCGAGCGGGAGGTGGAGATCGCGGCCAAGGTCGCCGAGGGCAGGACCAATGCCGATATCGCCCGGGAGTTGTTCATCTCCGCGGGCACCGTGAAGACCCATGTGGCGAGCATCCAGCGCAAGCTTCAGGTCCGTAACCGGGTCGGAGTGGCGGTGCGCGCCTGGGAGTTGGGCTACGCGACGGGGCGGACTCCGGGGTGAGGGGCGGGGAGGGGGGCCGGCGGCCGGGACCGCTGGGTCGCCGGGCCCGGCTGCCGGGACCGGGGTGCCGCCGGGCGCCGCGGATGGCGTCGTCGCCATGACGGGCGGCGTGCCGGCGACGCGGCGCGGACGGGGCGAGGGGTGGTGCGGTGCGGCCGCGGCGGCGATGCTGCTGCCCGCCCTCGTCTCGCCGCCCGGCGCCTGGCTTCCGGCGGTCATGGCGGCACTGGCGCTGGGCGTGGCGACAGCGGTGTGGCCGGTGGGCCCCGTCCCGCTCGCGCGGGCGGCGGCCGGGCTCGCGGTGCTCTCCCTCGCCGCGGACACCGTCTCCTTCGGGAAGGCCGGCCTGGCCCTCCTCTGGCTTCCGTTCGAGGCGGTCGCGCTGCTCGTCCTCCTGGAGCGGGTGGTACGGCAGGTGCCGGGTCCGCGGGTGGGCCTTGCCGGCGGGCTGACCGGCGCCGCCGTGGTCCTGCTGCCGCTGCGCTTCACCCTGCACGCGCCTCAGACCGGGATCAAGGAGTCGGTCTTCCTGGCCGCGCTGGCCTTCGTACCGGCCGCCGGGGCCGCGGGTGTCGGGCTGTATCTGCGTTCGCTGGACCGGCGGCGGGCCGATGCCGTGGCGCTGGCCCGGCGTGAGCAGCGGCTCGAAGTCGCCCGCGATCTGCATGACTTCGTGGCCCATGAGGTGACCGGCATCGTGCTGGAGGCCCAAGCGGCCCAGCTGGGCGAGGACGACGGACCCGACGAGCACCGTGCGCTGCTGCACCGCATCGAGCAGGCCGGGCTGCGGGCGCTGGACTCCATGGACCGGACGGTGGCGACGCTCCGCGAGGCGGACGGCCGTACGGCGGAGCCGCCGCCCACCCGGCCGCACGGGCTGGCCGATCTGCCCGAACTCCTGGACCGCTTCGGCGCGATGGCGGCGGCCGAGGTGACGCTGTCCCTGGAGGACGAGGTGGCCGGCGCGCTCTCACGGGAGGCCGGGGACACCGCGTACCGGGTGGTGCTGGAGGCGCTGACCAACGTACGGCGGCATGCGCCGCGGGCCGGGCGGGTCGAGGTGCGCGCGGCCCGGAGCGCCGACGGGGCGGTGGAGGTCTCGGTCACCGACGGCGCGCCCGCCGGCCCCCTCCCCCGGGCTCCGCGGGAGCCGGGCGGACGCCCGGGCGGCGGCACCGGTCTGGCGGGCCTGGCCGAGCGGGTCGGCGCCGTCGGAGGCGTCCTGGAGGCGGGCCCGTACGGGCAGGGGTGGCGGGTCAGTTGCCGGGTGCCGGTGACCGCCGTGCGCTGAGCCGATATCGCCTTCTGTGACACCCGGTTCGCGGTCGAGGTGCCACGGGCGTGCCGTGAACCGGGAGGGCACGGCGAACGAACCGCCAGTTGCCGCAGGACCAACGCCCTGACCTGGCCTTTCCCTTGAGCCGACCGGCTCAACTGGGGGCGCTCTCCCGTATGTAGATCAGGTAACAGCGGTCGATGGGCGGCTGTTACACAGCTGACAGGCCACCGAGAAACGTCGCTCCTAGCTTCATGTGTGCCCCAATGATCAACACGATGGAGCGAGAGCTATGAAGCGCACGAGCACCCCCCGGCGTCACCGGACGGCCATCGCCGCGGCACTGGCCTGTGCCGCCGCCCTCGGTACGGTCGCCACCGCCACCGGGGCGCAGGCCGCCGCGCCGAAGCACACCGCGGGCGCCAACACTCCCTACGTCATGAACCATTACGGCGAGGAGAACGAGGACAAGGGCAAGGCCGAGCGCAACCCCGCGAACCTGGTGCTCTCCGAGTTCACCTCGGCCGGGGACCTGCACTGGAAGCAGTGGGACAACAAGAAGGCCGTCGCCACCGGTGAGGTCACCGGCACGTGGTGCCTGGACACCTGCCTGGACAAGCCGCTGAAGGCGACCGTCACGCTCTCGGACCCCAAGTCCGTGCACGGCAAGAAGGTGTACTCCTCCTTCACCGTGAAGCTGGCCGGCGGCAACGGTGCGTACGATGCCGAGGACCTCAAGGGCAAGCGGCCGCTCGCCACCAGCTGACGGAGAAGGCTTCCGATGAACAAGCCCACGGCTCTGGCCACCATGTGCGCACTGGTGCTGGCGGCCGTGGGCCTCTCGGCGTGCGGCGACCCCGAACAGCCGCAGGTCGAGGGCCCCGCCCCGAGCCCCACCCAGGCCCGGGGCCCGGTCTATGTCTCCGACACCATGGGCCACCCGCTGACCCGCCCCACGGGCTTCGGCCTCACCGAATTCTCCACGGTCTCCAAGCTGAGCTGGCGCTCCTGGGGAGCGCCGAAGGCCGTGGCCACCGGCAGGCTGGGCGGGATGTGGTGCCTTCCGCACTGCCCCCGCGACGGCTATCCGGCCACCATCGAACTCAGCCGCCTCCAGCGCCGTGAGAACGTCTCGTACTACACCTTCGCCACCGTGCGGTCCGCCCACCTCCCGCCTCGTGACACGGACGACCTCAGCGCGGTGCGGCTGCCCTTCCCCGAGCCCTAGGACGCCCCGATGACCGACGTGCTGCTCGTGGAGGACGACCCGCTGCTGCGGGAGGCCACCCAACTGTCCCTGGAGCGCTACGGATACGAGGTGCGGGCGGTCTCCGACGGGCAGGCCGGGCTGGCGGAGTTCCGTGAGCGGGTGCCCGATGTCGCGGTGCTGGACGTCATGCTGCCGCGCCTCGACGGGGTCTCCCTGGTGCGCCTCATCCGGGCGGAGAGCCGGCTGCCGGTGCTGATGGTGTCGGCGCGCACCGACCCGGTGGATGTCGTCGTCGGTCTGGAGGCGGGTGCCGACGACTACCTCACCAAGCCGTACGACATTCCGGTGCTGGTCGCCCGGATACGCTCGGCGCTGCGGCGCGCCACGGACACCGCCCGGAGCGCGCCGCCCGAGGACGACCCGGTGCTGCGGTTCGGTGACCTGAGTGTCGACACCGCCTCCATGGAGGTCCGGCGGGAGGGCCGGCTGATCGGCCTGACCCCCACCGAGCGCAGGCTGGTGCTGGAGTTCGCGGCCGAGCCGGGTGTCGTGCTGTCGCGGATGACGCTGCTGGAGCGGGTGTGGGACTACGCGTGCGGGGGTGACACCCGGGTCGTGGACGTCCATGTGAAGCGTCTCCGCGTCAAAATCGGCCACGAACGCATCGTGACCGTCCGCGGGTTCGGCTACAAGCTGGCGCCCTGACCGCCGTGGGACTCCGTACCAAGACCGCGCTGGTCATCGCCGGTACCGCCGCGCTCGTCGCCACGCTCATCGGGCTGCTGGTGCATCAGCTCACCGCCGAGGACCAGCGGAAGAACGCCGCCCATGCGCTGGACGCCCGGCTCGTCGAGGCGGTGAGCGCCTACGCCTCCGGAGTCGACAACGGTGCCCTGGTGAACCCGCGGGAGCTGCCCGCCACGCTCCGCCGGACCGTCACCGAGCGCCCCGTGCGGGCCACCTGCCTCCAGCACGCGGACGGCGCCGGGCCGGTTCTGTGGGCCGCCACCCGCAGTGGCCGTGACCTCATCGCCGTCCGGCGTTCCTACGCGCCCCAGGCCCGTGCCCTCGCCGAACTCGACCGGGTGCTGGTCGGCTCGGGTGCGGCCGTCACGGCGCTCGGCTGTGTGCTGGGCGTCGTCGCGGCGGCCGGCGCGGGGCGGCGGATCACCGCGTCGGCGCGCACCGCGCAGCGAATTGCGGACGGCGATCTGACCGACCGGGTGGAGCCCCGCGGCACGGACGAGATCGCCCGGCTCGGCGCCGCCGTCAACACCATGGCCGACGCGCTGAGCGCCCGTCTGGAGGCCGAGCGGCGGGTCACCGCCGATATCGCGCATGAGCTGCGCACCCCGGTGGCCGGTCTGGTGACCGCCGTCGGGCTGCTGCCGCCGGGCCGCCCGGCCGAGCTGGTCAGCGGCGGTGTGGACACCCTGCGCAGCGTGGTGGAGAACGTCCTGGAGGTGGCCCGGCTCGATGTGCCGGGCGTCGAGCAGGCGGAGTGCGAGGAGGTGCTGCCGAGCGCCCTGGCGCACCGGGCGGCCGCGCTGGCGGACGGGGAGGTCGAGGTGCTGGTGCGGGACGAGTCGACGGTGACCACCGACCACCGCCGGGTCGAACGGATCCTGGTCAACCTGATCGCCAACGCCCGGCTGCACGGCGCCCCGCCGGTGACCCTGGAGGTGGCGGGGTCGGCGGTGCGGGTACGCGACCACGGCCCCGGCTTCCCCGCCGAGCTGCTGAGCCACGGCCCCCAGCGCTTCCGCACCGGCGCCCGCGAGCGCGGTGCCGGGGTGGGGCTGGGCCTGACCATCGTCGACGGCCAGGCGCGGGTGCTGGGCGCCCGGGTGAGCTACCGGAACCCGCCGGACGGCGGCGCCCTGGCCACGCTGGACCTCGCACCCGACAGCTGACGGGCCGGGCCCCGCGTCCCCCGCGATGCGACTGCGGGGGTGCCCGCGGGTAGGCCAGGCGGCCGTACCCGATGCCCTACCGCGGTACGGGGGCGGGGACACCGCCGGGGAGTGACGCGGGTGGGCGCGGGGCGAACTTACTGTCCCGGCATGACGAACCGACCCCCTGCCGCCGTACGGCGTCCGGACGGCTCCGCGGGCCCGCCCCGGCTGGCCGCGGCGGCCCGGCACGCCGGTCTCGCGGTGACCCTGTTCCCCGCCGGTGCCCTGGCAGTCTGCTCCACCCTCACCGGACACCGGGAGGCCGCCCGGCAGCGGTGGCTGCGCGCCGGACCGCTGCCGCTCGGCGCCCCCGCACCGGGCGCCCTCCGGCTGGTGCTGTACGGCGCGCTGACCATACTTCTCGGCGTGCTCGCCCTGCTGCTGGCCGCCGCGCTCGCGCTGGCGATCGCCCGGGGGCTGCTGTACGGGTTCGTCGACCAGGCCCCGCACGACCACTCCTGGGGCGGCCCCTCACTGGCCGGCGCCTGGCTGGCGCACTTCGCCGTCTCGCTGCCCTGCGTCGCCCTCGCCCTGGTCATACTGACCGGCCTCACCCGGCTGAACCGCCATACGACGGCTCCGCTGCGCGGCGAGCGCCGTCCGGCCTGGGCGCTGCCCACCGCGGCCGTGTCCTGCGCGCTCGGCCTGCTCCTCGTCATCGCCTTCGTGCACCAGCTGCCGTAGCCCGGCGCGCCCCGCACACCACGAAGTCCCCCCTCCCGGCGCCGGGAGGGGGGACTTCGTCAGATGCGCTGAACGGGCTCAGCTCTGCGGGAGGTTGAAGTAGATCATCGGGTTGTGGCGGCTCTCGCGGACCGGCTCGCTGAGGTTCAGTTCCTTCTTCACCTCGGCCAGTCGCGCCGTCACCTCGGGGGCCTTCGCCACGGACGGGGTGAAGTACTCGACGTTCTGGGCGGCCAGCCACTTGATGACGACCGAGCCCTCGCTCATCGGCTTCGGGCGGCGGCCGTGGAAGACGTCGTGGACGCTGGTCGGGGTCCCGGGGCGGACCACCGGGAAGAGGTTGTCGATGTACCAGCGGGCGAAGCGGGCACCGTGGTCGGCGTCGATGAAGAGGTAGTCGGTCTCCGTCGGGACCTTGGCGATGTTGTCGCGCAGGTCGCCCTTGGTGAACGTCCAGCGGCCCTCGGAGAGTTCGGCCGGCACGTTCTTCACGACGTTGTCGACGATGTCGAAGGAGTACAGGTGGCCCGTGCCGTTGTCCCGCAGCGCGCTCAGGATCCAGGTGGTGGACCAGCCGCGGAAGGTGCCCACCTCCACGACGACCTCGGGCGCCAGGTCCCGCAGGAGCAGGTAGGTGATCTCCGCCTCGTAGTCGTCGAGCTGGGCCTTCACCGTCTCCTTGTTGTCCCGGAGGAACTTCCGCTGCTGGTCGCGCACCGCCCTCAAGTCGTCCGCGTACTTCACGTAAAGCGTGCTTATGGATTCGATCGTGGGGGTGGACATCAATCCTCCGGAGGGGAGACGAGTGCGGGTGGTGCTGACGTACGGACAGAAGGCTTGGACGGGCCGACGCGGTGGCGAACTACCTTCTCATATCTCGTTATTGTTCAGTTATTGATTCGGTGTGCGCGGGTGGCGTCCCGGTCGCGGAAGGCCGTGCCGAGCACGACGAGGACCACCACGAACACCGGAATCCATCCACACCGCGCCGCGAGCCAGCCCGCGGAATCCGGGCTGGTGTGCAGGCCGGGGAAGGTGTGCCCGAGGCCCAGCGGGATGACGGTGGTGGTGAGCATCGCGGTCTGGTGCCAGAGGAAGACGGTGATCGCCGAGAGGTTGAGCAGCGAGACCGCCGCCCAGAGGAACTGCGCCGGGGTCGCGCGGGTTCGGGGCGTCGCGGGGGCGGCCGGAGCGGTCACCGCGCTGCGCAGGGGGGCGCGCAGCAGCAGGGCCGCGCCCGTCTGTGCCAGGCCGAAGGCGACCGCGGCGACGGTGGGCGGGTTGAGGTTGGAGAGGGTGGCGCCCGGGACGCCGACCATGCTCGCGGGATAGCCGCCCCAGCAGATCAGCGCCGCCAGGGCAGCGCCCCCGCCGAGCAGCAGCGCCAGCGCGCTCCGGCGGCGGGTGAATCCGCCGGCCGCCCAGACCGCGCCGAGGCAGTACGGGACCAGCCAGCCCGCCGGGAGGTTCAGCAGGCGGAGGGCGTCGGCCCAGCCGCTGTCCGGGAACGCCAGGTGCGAGCCGTCCAGCGCGGCCACGACGAGGCAGGCCGCCACCGCGAGGCGGGCACCTGCCCGGTGCACCAGCGGAGTTGCCGCGATCAGCAGCGCGTAGACGCCGAGGAACCAGAGGGGGGAGTACGCCAGCCACATCAGCGTGTGGATCGTCTCGTGCGCGGTGCCGGCCAGCACCAGGCCCAGCCAGACCAGGCCCCAGGTGAGGGCGAACGCCGTCGCCGGGCGGAGCAGACTCCGCAGCCGCTGCCTCAGCCAGGTCCGGTAGCCGGTCCCGCGGGCCAGCGCCGCCTCGTAGCTACGGGCGCTGACCCGGCCGCCCACCAGGAAGAACACGGCCAGCGGCTGCAATAACCAGGTCACCGGGGCGAGTCCGGGCCGATCGCCCAGCGGGCTGCCCCCGACCAGGTGGCCGCCGGCCTGGAGGACGACACCGCTCACCAGCCAGTGGCCCAGGACCACCCCCGCGATCGCCAGTGCGCGCAGCACATCCGCCGCCCGGTCCCGTCCGGCCGGGGTCGCCGCGTCGATGCGCAGCACCGCCGCGTGCAGGGCCTGCCAGGGGGTGCGCCGCGGGGGAAGGGCGCGCAGCGGGCCGGTGGACCGTGGGGGCTCGGGGGCCGTTGCCGGCGGGCGCAGTTCCAGATCAGTCATCGGAGACCTCCGTGCCCCGGCCGAGCGCGATCAGGGATATGTTGCGCAGCGGGAGTCCCCCGGGGCGGAGATAGTCGCTGTGGCTGCCGGGGCCCGCGGGGAAGATCCGCGCTCCGAACGCGCCGGTGACCGGGTCGGTGCCGAACCCGACCTGTTCGCCCAGCAGATCGAGGCTGACGTGGGGCACGCCTTCGATCCAGTCGGTGGCTCCCCGGCCCGCCCACACCGGGACCCGGGTGCGCAGTTCGGCCCGGGAGCGCACGCCCGTTCCCGGGCTGCCGAAGAGCACCACGTCCGCGAGGGAGGACTCGGCCGGCGCGTCCATGCGGCGCAGGGCGGTCGCGCACACCACGGATCCGTAGGAGTGGCAGAGCAGGGTCACGGGGGCCGCGGCGTTCACCGTCCGCAGGTCCCCGACCAGTCCGGCCAGCCGGCGCCCGCCGTCCAGGGCGCGGTCGGTGGACACGATGTCGCGGCTCATGGTGCGGGGCGCCGGGTAGCCGTACCAGGCCACCACCGCGGTCTTCCGCCGCGGCTGGAGCCTGGTCATCTCGGCGTGCAGCGCGCGGGCGCCGCCGTTCAGCGAGGCGTAGACGGTGCCCAGGTGGTCGAAGGTGTCGACGGTGGTGTCCGAACCGGGCACCACGACCGCGATCCGGTCGGCGTGGGCGAGGTCGCCGAGCACCTCCACGACCTGACCGTCGCCCCGCGGGCTGAACGAGAGGAAGTGGCGGTCCTTCCGCGCAAGTTGGCCGAGTACTTTCGCCCGGCCGTCGTCGCCCATGTCGCGGGCCGCGCGTTGTGACGCGGCGATGAAGCGGTGGTTCGCCGCGTACCGGGCCGCCAGGTTGTCCGCCCGGACGGCGGGGAGTTCGGGCCGCACCGGCGTGCCCGGCACGGTGGACCGTGCCGCGGCGGCGACCGTCACCACGATGGAGCATGCGGTGAGGGCCATCGCCAGCCCACGCCTGAGACGTGCAGCGCGCATCGCCGGCCGTCCTTCCTGTCCGTTCGGGGAACTGGAAGAGGAGGTTAATGACATGACCGGCGAAAGGAATCACGCTGCGGAGCGCTCTTCGCGGTAGCTCTCAGGTAGGGGGTCGACTACCCGGTGCGGGCCGGGGACCGCACCGGCCCGGGGCGCGGGCGGGCCCGGTGAGCGACTCCCGGGCCCCCTGCCCTGCTGTCACACCCAGTCCTGGTTGGCCAGGGGTCGCGCGGATACGGCCTGGTGCGAGACGCGGACGGTATCGGGCAACTCTAAGGTGGCGCAGGCGATAAGGGCCGGTGCGAGCACGAGAATGGCACGCTGGGTAGTGGCGCCAAGTATCGCGGTCATGATTCCCCCTAGTGAATACGTGCACGAACGGTGGTCGACCGTCGATGCCATGAGGCATGAATTTATCCGGAGACGGCTTCACATCGTTATTGGCCGGCTTTTCCGGGTCGGCCGGGAGGAAGCCGTGGTCCTTCAGTCCGACAGTCCGGGGCTGCGTACGGGTGTCGGTACGGTGAACTCCGGTGCAACGAGGCCGGATTCGGGAATTGATTGACCCGATGCGCCTTTTGTCAATGGGTTTTGATTGGGCGTCAGGGCAACGGGGACGATCGGCCACCCTCCGGCCGGATCGGCCCGCCCGGCGCCCGCAGGACACCCTCCCCTCCTCGGGGGTGCTCCGCAACGGCGGTTCCCGGCCAGCACCCGGCCGCTGCGATGCCCCGTTCGGCAACAAAAATCACGGCGCGAAAGCCCGCAAAAGTGGTGGAGTAGACCTCTGGCCAGGGCTTCGGCAGGAGCCACGCTCAGTGATCGCGTTACGATCCCTATAGTGGCTGGATCACGGGCCTAGCGGTCGTGCTACACGGGGGGTAACACAGCCATGCCAGAAGACCGTTCCATACCTCGCGCCGTCAAATACTCCGTACTCCGACCGCTATTGGTCATCACCGACAGTGGCCGGATCGTAGGGGTCCACGGTCCCCGGCAGCGCACCATTCTCACCATGCTGATCCTCGCCTGGGGTCGCGTCGTATCGGTCGACAGCCTGGTCGACGCGGTATGGGGAGATGAGCCTCCGGCCACGGCCAGGACGCAGGTGGCCATTTGCATCGGGGCGCTGCGCAAGTCCTTCAAACAGGCGGGGGTCGACGGCGATGTCATTCTGACGACCCATCCCGGCTACCGGCTGGAGACCGCCGGGAGCGAACTCGACGCGCTCCAGTTCACCTCCCTCGTCGCCGAGGCCGCCGCGCAGGTCAAGCAGGGCCGCCACGAGCAGGGCCGGGCCCTGTACCGGCAGGCCCTCGACCTGTGGAAGGGGCCGGCGCTCGCGGGGGTGACGGGGCGGCCGGTCGAGGACGAGGCGACCCGGCTCGACGAGCGGCGCTACGCGGCCTACGAGGCCTGGTCCGAGGTCGAACTCGCGCTGGGCCACCACCAGGACATCATCTCCGAGCTGACCACCATCGCGAACAGTTCCCCGCTGCACGAACAGCTCCGGTACAACCTCATGCTCGCCCAGTACCGCGCCGGTCTCCGGGCCGAGGCGACCGAGGGTTTCCGGATGTGGCGGCGCAACTTCGTCGATGAACTGGGCCTCGAACCGAGCGTGGCAATAAAGGAATTGCACGCCTCCATTCTTCAGGACGACCCGGGACTGACACTTCCGGTGCAAGTCAAGCCCATGGTGGTGCCCGCGCAGCTGCCGCCGGACGTCGACCTTTTCCAGGGCCGGGCGGCGGAACTCGCGCGGCTCGACCGGCTGCTCGGGGAGAAATCCCCGCGTATCGGCCTGATCACCGGCGTGGCCGGAGTCGGCAAGACCGGCCTCATCGTGCACTGGGCCCATAAGGTCGCCGCGGAATTCCCGGACGGTCAGCTGTACGCCGATCTGGCGCAGTACGACGGCAAGGAGCCGGCCTTCGTCGCGGCCGCCCTCCAGGGGCGTTTCCTCCGGGCGCTCGGTGTGCCCGGGGACCAGATACCGTCCGATCCCGCCGAGCTCGCCTCGCTCTACCGCAGTGTGCTCGCCGACCGGAAATCGCTCATCGTGCTTGACAACGTTCGCGCGATGCACCAGATCACCCCGCTCCTTCCGGGCAGCGGCCGCAGCAGTGTCCTCGCGGCCAGCCGGGAACAGCTCGCGGCCGATTCCGGCACGGTCCGGGTCGATCTGGGGCTGATGACCTCCCATGAGTCCCAGACCCTGATCACCAAAATCGCCGGTGCGGACCGGGCCACCGCGGAGCGGGCCGCGGTCAACGAGCTCTGCCTGCTGTGCGACGGGCTTCCGCTCGCCCTGCGGATCGCCGCCGCCCGTCTGGTCGCCAAGCAGCACTGGTCCGTACAGCACCTGGTGGACCGGCTGCGCGACGAGCACCGCCGGCTCGATGAACTCAGCACCGGCGGCCTGGAGGTGCGCGCCAGCTTCGCCCTCAGCTACCGCGGCCTGACCGAGCAGACGGCGCGGATGTACCGCCTGCTCGGGCTGCTCGACGTACCGGACTTCCCGGCGTGGGTGGGCGGCGCGCTGCTCGATGTCTCGCCGGCCGACGCCGAGGACATGATCGAGCGGCTGGTGGACGCCCATCTGCTCACCCCGGTCGGCAGCGACGCCACCGGCACCATGCGCTACCGCTTCCACGATCTGCTGCGGCTGTACGCACGGGAGCGGGCCGAGTCCGACGAGTCCGAGGACAAGCGCCGCGCCGCGCTGCACCGGGTCTTCCGTACCTATCTCACGCTGGCGGAGCAGGGCCATATCCGGGAGTACGGCGGCGATTTCGCGATCATCCACGGGTCGACGCCGCGCCGGCACCTCGATGCCCCGCTCGTCGCCGGGCTCCTCAGGTCGCCGCTCGACTGGTTCGAGGCCGAGCGTCCGTCCCTGGTGGCCTCGATCCTGCAGTCCTGCACGCTCCGGATGGAGGAGCTCGCCTGGGACCTGGCGATGTCCAGCGTGGTGCTCTTCGAGACGCGCAACTACTACGACGACTGGCGGGCGGTCAGCGAGAAGGCGCTGGAGGCGAACCGGAACGCGGGCAACGTCCGCGGTGAGGCGGCGATGTGCTACGAACTCGCCTCCGTGGAGATGTTCCAGCAGCGCTTCGACGCCGCCATGCCGCTCTTCAACCGGGCCTTCCAGCTCTTCGACAGCGTGCGGGAGGTGCACGGGCGCGCGCTGACACTGCGGAACATGGCGATCACCGACCGGGTGCAGGGCGGTCTCCGGTCGGCCATGAGCCGGCTGGACGAGGCGCGCAACACCTTCCGGGTGGTGGGCGACGCGTCCGCCGAGGCACACACCCTCAACCAGATGTCGCAGATCGAACTGGAGTGGGGGAACCCGGACGCGGCGGTACGGCTCTCGCTGGAGGCCGTGCGGATCGCCACCGCGCTGGGCGAGACCCGCGGCGCCGCCCAGGCGCTCAACCGGCTGGCCGCCGCCTATGTGAAGCAGCGCCGTTTCGAGGCCGCCAAGCAGTCGTACGACGGGGTGCTGCGGATCGTGCGCAGCAAGGGCGACACCCGCGGTGAGGCGTATGCGCTGATGGGCCTCGGGGAGACCCTGGTGGCCTGGGGCCAGTATGTCGAGGCGGAGAGCATTCTGGCGGACGCCCTGGAGATCGCGGAGCGGGTCGACGACCTCTTCCTCCTCGCCAAGGTCCATCTGGCGCTCGGCGCGTGCAGCCAGCAGCTGAACCAGCTCACCCGGGCGAGCCAGCATCTGCTGATCGCGCGCAACACCTTCCACGAGATCGGTTCCGTGTGGGGGGAGTTGCAGGCGAGCGCGGACATCAGCCGGCTGTCGGCGGAGACCTGCGGGGGGCGGACGCTGCCGGGGCGGTGACCCGGGGGGCGGCGATGGGGGTGCCGGGCCGATAACGCGCGGAAAACGGTGCTGGGTAGCGTCCGCTGCCGTTCGAGCCGGCACCACCGATTGAGGTTCAGATGACTGTGCGCGAGGAGACCGGGCGCGACGAGATCGCCGTCCCGGATGCCGACGGCAGCAACGAGCTGTTCGACTGGCTCGGCAGGATGCGGTCCGAGCACCCCGTGTGGCAGGAGGGGGACGGGCCGTACCACGTCTTCCGCTACGAGGACGTGCAGCAGGTCATCTCCGACCCGAAGACGTTCTCCAACGACTCCAGCCGGGTCATGCCGCATCTGAAGCCGCTGACCGAGGGCAACATCAACTCGATGGACCCGCCGGACCACGGCAAGCTGCGCCGGCTGGTCAACCAGGCCTTCACCCCGAAGACGGTGGCCGGGCTCGAACCCCGCATCGCGGCGGTGACGAACGAACTGCTGGCCGCGGTCGACGCGGAGCGGTTCGACCTGGTGGACGTGCTGACGTATCCGCTGCCGGTGATCGTCATCAGTGAGCTGCTGGGGGTGCCCGCCTCGGACCGCGAGCTGTTCCGGGTGTGGGCGGACCGCTTCATCGCACTCGGCGACCAGCCGATCGCGCCGGAGGATTTCGTCGCCACGTTCCAGGCCGCGACCCGTGAGATGGACGAGTATCTGCTGGGCCATTGCCGACAGCGCCGGACGGACCCGAAGGACGACCTGATCAGCCGGCTGGCCACCGCCGAGATCGACGGGGAACGGCTCACCGACGACGAAGTCGTGAAATTCACCGGAATCCTCTTTCTGACCGGGCACCTCACGACGACACTGCTGATCGGCAATGCCATGCAGTGTCTCGACAGCCATCCGGACGCCTATGCGGAATTGCGCGCCGACCGCTCACTGATCCCCTCCGCGATGGAGGAAGTGCTGCGGTTCCGCTCGCCTTTCACCACGGTCAGCCGGGTCACCGTGTCCGACGTCGAGGTGGGCGGCCGGCTCATCCCGGCCGACCGGATGGTCACGCCGTGGGTGATTTCGGCGAATCATGACGAGGACCAGTTCCCGGACGCGCACCGCTTCGATATCCGGCGGACACCCAACCGGCATGTCGCCTTCGGGCGCGGCGGACACTTCTGCGTGGGGGCGCCGCTGGCCCGGCTGGAGGCGGAGGTGGCGCTGAATGCCCTGCTGGACACCTTCCGTGAACTGCGGGTCGACCACGGCCGCGACGTCGCCTATCACGCCCGTGGAATGTATGGCGCGAAGAATCTGCCGATGACGGCCCGGCGTGACTAATATAGATCGCCCGTTTCCCGATAACGAAGTAAAAATGCACCTGTCTAGCTTCTGTGCGTGAATCAGCCCACCCGCCCTTCTGAGGCCCGTTCACGAACAACAGGAGTCACAGCGTGATTAATTCAGTGGTCATTGTCGGCGGCGGCACTGCGGGATGGATGAGCGCCTCGTACCTCAAGGCGGCGTACGGTGACCGCATCAACGTCACTCTGGTGGAATCCGACCGCGTCCCGACCATCGGCGTCGGTGAAGCGACGTTCAGCACCGTCCGGCATTTCTTCGACTATCTCGGCCTGGACGAGCGCGAATGGATGCCGGAGTGCTCCGGTTCGTACAAGCTGGGCATCCGGTTCGAGAACTGGCGTCAGCCGGGGCACCACTTCTACCACCCCTTCGAGCGGCTGCGGACGTCCGACGGGTACACCCTGGCCGACTGGTGGCTTCAGGAGGGCGACCGCAGCGAGCCGTTCGACCGTTCCTGCTTCATCACGCCGGCGCTGTGCGAGGCCAAGCGCTCGCCGCGGCTGCTCGACGGTTCCCTGTTCGCGGGCGGTCTCGACGGCTCACTGGGCCGCTCGACGCTGGAGGAGCAGCGGGCCCAGTTCCCGTACGCGTACCACTTCGACGCGGCCCTGCTGGCGAAGTTCCTGACCAAGTACGGCACCGACCGCGGCGTCCGCCACGTCGTCGACGACGTGACCAACGTGGGCCGCGACGAGCGCGGCTGGATCAGCCATGTCGCCACCCGCGGGCACGGCGACCTCACCGGTGACCTGTTCATCGACTGCACCGGCTTCAAGGGCATGCTCATCAACGAGACCCTGGACGAGCCGTTCGAGTCCTTCCAGGACGTGCTGCCGAACAACCGCGCCGTCGCGCTGCGCGTCCCGCAGCCCGACCAGGCCACCACGGGGATGAACCCGTACACCACGGCGACCGCGATGGACGCCGGCTGGATCTGGAACATCCCGCTGTTCGGGCGGAACGGCAACGGCTATGTGTACTCCGACGAGTTCTGCACCCCGGAGGAGGCGGAGCGCACCCTGCGCAACCACGTCGCCCCCGGCCAGGACGACCTGGAGGCCAACCACATCCGGATGCGCATCGGGCGCAACCGCCGCTCGTGGGTCAACAACTGTGTGGCCATCGGCCTGTCCAGCGCCTTCGTGGAGCCGCTGGAGTCCACCGGCATCTTCTTCATCCAGCACGGCATCGAGCAGCTGGTGAAGAACTTCCCGGACGAGCGCTGGGACCCGGCGCTGGCCGACGACTACAACAACCGGGTCGCCGAGGTCCTGGACGGGGTCAAGGAGTTCCTGGTCCTGCACTACAAGGCGGCGCAGCGCGAGGACACTCCGTACTGGAAGGAGGCCAAGACCCGCGCCCTGCCCGACGGGCTCGCCGAGCGCCTCGCCATCGGCACCTCGCACCTGCTCGACGAGCGCACCATCTACCAGCCGTACCACGGCTTCGAGCAGTACTCCTGGATCACGATGATGCTGGGCCTCGGCCATGAGCCGGAGCGGCCGCGCCCCTCCCTCGCCCACATCGACCCGACGAACGCGCGCGCCGAGCTCGCGCGGCTCAAGGCGGACGCGGACGAGCTGGTCGCCGCCCTGCCCAGTTGCTACGAGTACATCGCCTCGCTCAACAGCTGAGCCACCGGGCTCACTTCCGCTGCCGACGCCCCTACCCCCATCCCCCCGGCGGGTAAGGGCGTCGGCGCTTCACCCGCCCGTGCGGCCGGGAGTCCGGGGCCGGTCCCGGGACGGCCCGGCGCCCCAACCGGAGGACGACCTCACCATGGCTAGCCTTCCCCCACCCTCGTCCGCACCGGACACGGCCTCCCGCCCGGTGCCGGCCGACGACTTCCGTTCGCTGATGGGCGCCTTTCCCACCGGCGTCGCGGTGATCACCACCTACGGGGCGGACGACCGGCCCCGTGGGCTGACGTGCAGTTCGCTGTCGAGCGTGACCACCGCGCCGCCGACCCTCTCGGTCTGGCTGACCACCCGGGGCGAGACCCTGGGGGCGCTGCGCGCCTACGGCGCCTTCGCGGTGAATCTGCTGCACGACCGCGGGGAGCGGGCCGGTGAGGTCTTCGCGCACCAGGTCGCGGACCGCTTCGCCCAGGTCGGCTGGCGGCGCTCGCCGGACGCCGGGCTGCCGTGGCTGGTCGACGACGCCTTCGCGGTCGCCGAGTGCCGGGTGACGAAGCTGGTCGAGGTGAGCGACCACACCTTGGTGGTGGGCGCGGTCACCGGGGTCACCCAGCAGCCCGGGACGCCGCTGCTGTATGGGGCGCGGCGCTTCGCGTCCTGGCCCGGCGGCGAGGTCCCCGCCGCGCCGCTCGCCGTCGGCACCCCGGTGACCTCGTGCTGAAGGTCGTCGCAGGCGTCGTCCTGCTGCTCGGTGCCGTGGGGCTGTGGTGGGGCCGGCTGGGCTCCGGCGGGTCGTCGACCGAGGTCGACACGACGGCCAGGTTCCTGCTCGCCGTCATGGTGATCATTCTGCTCAGCCATCTGCTGGGCGCGCTGCTGGGCCGGCTCGGCCAGCCCCTGGTGATCGGTGAGATCCTCGGCGGTCTGCTGCTCGGCCCCTCGCTGCTGGGCTGGGTGTGGCCGTCCGGGCAGTCCTGGCTGCTCTCCCCCGATGTCGTCTCCGCCCTCAACACGGTGGCGCAGCTCGGGCTGATCGTCTTCATGTTCCTGCTCGGCTGCGAGCTGCGCATGGAGAGCCCCAAGAAGGCCGTCGGGACGCTCGGGGTGAGCGTGCTCGGCGCGATGGGCCTGCCGTTCGTGGCCGGGCTCGGGCTCGCCGCGGCGGCCCCCGACATGCTGCAGGGCTCGTCCCCGCACACCGTCGGCTACCTCTGCTTCTTCGGGCTGGCCCTGTCGGTGACCGCCCTGCCGGTGCTCGCCAGGATCCTCACCGACCTGCGGCTGGACCGCACCCCCATCGGCCAGTTCGCGCTGGCCAGTGCGGCGGTGGGCGACGGGATCGCCTGGCTCGCGCTGACCGTGATCCTCGCGGCGACCGGGTCCGGTGCCTCCTCCGACATGGGCAGCACGATCGCGCTGGTGGTGGCCCTGGTGGTGTTCACCGCGCTCGTGGTGCGTCCGCTGCTGGCGACCGCGGTGCGCCGGGCGGAGGAGCGGCCCGGCAAGGGGACGCTGCTGCCGCTGCTGCTGGTCGGCGCCATCAGCTATGCCGTACTGACGCATCTGCTGGGGCTGCACGCGGTCATCGGGGCGTTCCTGTTCGGTACGGCGATCCCGCGGGACTCCAGGGTCACCGAGCGGATGAACCAGCAGCTCCAGGGCTTCACACTGACCGTGCTGCTGCCGCTGTTCTTCGCCGGTGTGGGGCTCAATGTGTCGGTCGGGGCCCTGGGACGGGACCCGTGGCACTGGCTGGTTCTCGCCGCCGTCATCGTCGTGGCGACCCTGACGAAGCTCGTCGGTGCGGGGGGCGCCGCCCGGATGATGGGCTACCGGCCGAAGGAAGCACTGCGCTTCGGCACGCTGATGAACTGCCGCGGCGTCACCGAGCTGGTGGTCGCCGGCATCGGCTGGCAGCGCCATCTGATCAGTACGTCGGGCCTGACGGTGCTGGTCCTCATGGCGATCGGCACCACCGCGATGACCGGCCCGCTGCTCAAGCTGCTGGGCACGGAACCGCCGGAGCCCCCACCCGGGGAGGGTGACGGCCCGTCCGCGGAATCCGACGGCCCGGCCGTCCCCGCCCTCCAGGGTGCTCCGCTCCGGGCGGACGCCTGAGGTGAGCGCCGCGCGGCCGGTCGCCCGCGTGGCCGGTCGCTCTCGCGGCCGGTCGCCCTTTCCGGCCGGTGCCCTTCGGAGTATCGCCCGTGGTCGGCGGCGCGATATCTCGCCAATAAGCCGCCGACCTAGCGTCTTGTTCGCTCATGGACAGTACCGAGCCATGACAACCGGCATGGCCACAAGGGAGGTTGCGGTGACGGCTGCGGACCGCGCATTCTGGCAAAGAGTTCTCGGCGGCGGATACACCCCGTTGCCCCGGTGGCCGGGGAATCCGGCGGATTCCGCTGCCGTATGCCGCACCGCTATACCCGCCGACACCGCGCAGGCGCTGCTTCTCCGGTCGGAAGGGCAAGGGCTTTCCCCCGACGACCTGCTGCTGACCGCCTATGTGCGGGTACTGGCGGCGGTCACGGGTGATTCCTCCGTGGTGACCGGATATCTGCCCGCCGGATGTCCGCCCGGAAAGGTAGCGCGGAAAGACCCGCAAAGCGACCCGCAAAACGACCCGGAGAACGGCCCGTTGCCGCTCTGGGCCGCCCTTTCCGGCGGCTCGTGGGCGGAACTCGCCACCGAGGTCGCCCAGTGGGCGGACGGGGTGCGGCGGCACTCCCCGCGGGTCCTCGACGCGCTGCGCACCGAGACGGGCCGCACGGAGCCGCTGTTCGACACCGTCCTGGTCGACGGCCGGGCGGCCGGACCCGAGGACCTGAGCGCCGGTACCGTGCTCGCCGCCGGCCTCTCCCGGACCGGGGACCGGCTGGACCTGGTGCTGAGCCACCGCCCCGGCGCACTGGACGGCGCACAGGCCGGCCGGTTCGCCGGCTATCTGCTCGCCGCGCTGCGCGAACTGGCCGAGCGGCCCGAGGCGGACCACCAGGAGTGGAGCCCGGTGCCGGAGCGGGAGATCGCCCAGCAGCTGGCCGAGTTCGCGGGCCCGCAGCGGGAGCTGCCGGACCGCCGGGTGCATGAACTGTTCGAGGACCAGGTGCGGTTGCGGCCGGACGACATCGCCGCCGTCCACGGCACCGAGTCCTGGACCTACCGTGAGCTCAACGAGCGCGCCAACCGCGTCGCCCACGCGCTGCGCCACGGCGGACTGCGCGACGAGGACGTCGTCGCGGTGGTCACCGAACGCAATCTCCCCTGGCTGGTCGCCGTGCTGGCCGTCTTCAAGGCCGGTGGCGTCTATCTGCCGGTGGAGCCGCACTTCCCGGCCGACCGGATCACCGGCATGCTGGTGCGCGCCGACTGCCGCCGGGTGCTGACCGAGCGGGACGCGTCCCCGGGCCTGGCCGAGGCGCTGGCCGGGCTGCCGGGCGTGCACGCGGACCATCTGACGGAGCTGCTCGCCACAGACCATCCGGTCACCGACCCCGGTGTGCCGGTGGCCGCCGGGCAGAGCGCGTACATCTACTTCACCTCGGGCTCGACCGGGGCGCCCAAGGGTGCCGTGTGCGAGCACGCGGGGTTCCTCAACCATCTGCTCGCCAAGATCGACGATCTGGAGATCACCGAGGGCCGGGTGGTCGCCCAGACCGCGCCGCAGTGCTTCGACATCTCCCTGTGGCAGCTGGTGGCCGCACTGGCCGTCGGCGGACGCACCCTGATCATCGGGCAGCCGGACATCCTGGACACGGCACGCTTCATCGAGACGCTCGCCACCGGCGGGGTCGAGGTCCTCCAGGCCGTGCCCTCCTATCTCGAAGTGGTACTGACGGAGCTGGAGCGCAGCCCCCGCGCGCTGCCCCGGCTGCGTCATGTGTCGGCGACCGGCGAGGCGCTCAAGAAGGAGCTGGTGGAGCGCTGGTTCGCCACGTTCCCCGAGGTCGCGCTGGTCAACGCGTACGGCCTGACCGAGACCTCGGACGACACCAACCACGAGGTGATGCGCCGGGTGCCCGAACAGGGCTCGGTGCCGCTGGGCCGGCCGGTCGCCAATGTGCGGATCCATATCGTCGACGAACGGCTGCGTCCGGTGCCGCTCGGCTCCCCGGGCGAGATCCTGTTCTCCGGCGTCTGCGTGGGCCGGGGCTACGTCAACGACGAGGAGCGCACCCGGGCCGCCTTCATGCCCGATCCGCTGCTGCCCGGTGAACGGATGTACCGCTCCGGGGACTTCGGACGGTGGCTGCCGGACGGACGGCTGGAGTTCCTCGGCCGCCGGGACGCCCAGGTCAAGATCCGCGGCTTCCGGATCGAGATCGGCGAGGTGGAGAACCAGCTGCTCCGGGTCGACGGGGTGCGGGACAGCGCCGTCGTCGTCACCGGGGAGGGTGAGAGCCGGCAGCTGGTGGCCTTCCACAGCGGCGAGGAACTGTCCGACGAGCGGCTCCTGAAAGCGCTCGGCGCGGCGCTGCCCGGCTATATGATCCCCAGCCGGTTCCGCCGGCTCGACGTCCTGCCACTCACCGCCAACGGCAAGATCGACCGCAAGGCGCTGACCCGGCTCGCCGGGCAGGAGGAGTCCGCGGACGGCGGCGTGGAGCTGCGCACCGGCACCGAGCGGCGGCTCGCCGAGCTGTGGTCCCAGGTCCTGAAGGTGCCGGCCGGCCGCATCGGCCGGGACTCCCATTTCTTCGACAGCGGCGGGACCTCACTGTCCATGCTGCGGCTGGCGATCGCGCTGGACCGTGTGGTGACGCCCGTCGAACTCCAGCAGCACCCGGTTCTCGCGGACTGTGCGGCATTGCTCGACCGCCGGGCCGCCGAGGCTCCGAATCCAGGAAGGCAGCCAGTTGACAGCCACGTTTGACGGCCCGGCCGTCCCCGAAACCCTCGGCGACGGCGCCGAGTTGCTCCTCGGCGAGGGCCGGACGCCGGTCCTCCGGCTGACCGGTCCGGACCTCCCCGACAAGACCGTCCGCGATCTGCTCGCCCGGCACGGCGCCCTGCTCGTCCGGGGCCTGGCTCTGGCGGCCCCCGCCGATCTGGGCCGGGCCGCGCGGGCGCTCGGGGTGACCCCGATGACCGAGCGGGAGGGCTTCACCGGCCGGACCTACTTCGGCAACGGCGTCTACGGCGCCTCGGAGTGGCCGGCCGACGAGCCGATGTGCATGCACCACGAGCGCAGTTACGGCGACGAGGTGCCCGGCATCGCGCTGTTCGGCTGTCTGACGGCGCCCCGCTCCGGCGGCGCGACCGCCGTGGCCGACGCCCGTACCGTGCTGGCGGCGCTGCCCGACGATCTGGTGGAGCGCTTCGCCCGCGAGGGCTGGCGGCTGGCCCGCAGCTACCGTGACATCGGCGTCAGCTGGAGCGAATCGTTCGGCACCGAGGACCCCCGGCAGGTCGACGCGTACTGCCGGGCGCACGCCCTGGACCACGAGTGGCTGCCGGACGGCTCGCTGCGCACCGTGCAGCACCGCGCGGCCGTGGTGCGCCACCCCGCCACCGGCGAGCGGCTCTGGTTCAACCAGATCGCCTTCCTCAACGAGCTGACCATGGACCCGGCGGTGCGCGAGTACCTGGTGTCCCTGTACGGGCCGGACGCGCTGCCGTTCACCACCTTCCACGGCGACGGCGAGCCGGTCCCGGCGCAGGTCGTCGAGACCATCAACGAGGTGTACACGGCGGCGACCGTACGGGAGCCGTGGCAGGCCGGCGACCTGCTCGTGGTCGACAACCTGCGGATGGCGCACAGCCGCGAGGCGTACGAGGGCGACCGCGAGATCGTGGCGCTCTTCGGTGACCCGGTGCGCCTCGACGGACACGTCCTGCCGTCCGCCACCTGACAGGCCGGGCCGGTCCGGAAGGCCGGCCCTCCCTCCTCTCCTCTACGGTTCCACGGAGCTTCACATGCCCCAGCAGCACGCTGCGCCTTCGTTCTCCGTCATCTCCGGAGCCCAGGTGCACCGGGTCCTCGACGCGCACCACCAGGGCGTCGTCGACCTGATCGAGACGGCCTACCGGCTGCACGGCGGAGGCGAGACGGTGAACCCGCCGTCGTACTTCCTCCGCTTCCCCGACCGCCCGTCCTCCCGGATCATCGCGCTGCCCGCCTCGATCGGCGGCGAGCGGCCCACGGACGGCCTGAAGTGGATCTCCAGCTTCCCGGAGAACGTCGGGGCCGGCATCCCGCGCGCCTCGGCGGTACTGATCCTCAACGACCATGACACCGGCTACCCGCTGGCGTGTCTGGAGAGCTCCATCATCAGCGCGGCGCGCACCGCGGCGTCCGCGGCGCTCGCCGCCGACCGGATCTCCGCCGCGCGCGGCACCCGGCCGGCCCGGATCGGGTTCTTCGGCGTCGGGCTGATCGCCCGCTACATCCACACCTATCTGGCGCGCACCGGCTGGGAGTTCGACGAGATCGGGGTGCACGACCTGTCGGCGGCGCACGCGGGCGGCTTCGCCGACTACCTCCGCCAGTCCGGCGAGTCCGGCACGGTCACCGTGCACGGCTCCGCCGAGGAGCTGATCCGCTCCTGCGACCTGGTGGTCTTCGCCACCGTCGCCGGCACCCCGCATGTCACCGAGCCCGGGTGGTTCGCGCACAACCCGCTGGTCCTGCATGTCTCGCTGCGCGATCTGTCGCCCGAGGTGGTGCTCGGCGCGGCCAACCTCGTGGACGACGTGGAGCACTGTCTGAAGGCGGACACCTCGGTGCACCTGGCGGAACAGCGGGTGGGCCACCGGGACTTCCTCGACGGCACGCTGTACGACGTCCTCACCGGGAAGGTGCAGCCGCCGGCCGACCGGCCGGTGATCTTCTCCCCGTTCGGCCTGGGGGTGCTGGATCTGGCACTCGGCAGGCATGTCTATGAATCCGTGAAGGAATCCGGCGAGTTGCAGATCGTCGACGATTTCTTTCACGAGATGCGCCGTTACGGCTAGGGCGGGAGGCACCCGTGCCGACTATTTCGGCTCCACAGGAATTCAACGAGGAAGACCTGTACGTCGATCTCGACGCCGTACTCGGAATCCCGCTGCATCTCAAGTGCGAGGGCTTCAATTTCACCGGCTCGGTGAAGCAGAAGGCCGCGCTGGCAATGGTCGAGGCCGCGGAGGAGGCCGGGCGGCTGTCCCCCGGTTCCGTCCTGGTGGAATCCTCGTCCGGCAATCTGGGCGTCGCACTGAGCGTCATCGCGGCCAGCAAGGGCTACCGCTTCGTCTGCGTCACCGACTCCCGGTGCAATCTGGCCTCCAAGCGGCTGATGGAGGCGCTCGGCGCCACCGTCCACACCATCGCGGAGCCCGCGGCCGAGGGGGGCTTCCTCGGGGCGCGGATCGCCTACGTACGCAAGCTGTGCGAGGAGGACGCGCGGTACGTCTGGCTCAACCAGTACGTCAACCCCGCCAACTGGCGGGCGCATTACCGCTACACGGCTCCCGCCATCCACCGGAGCTACCCCGCGCTGGACGTGCTCTTCGTCGGGGCGGGGACCACCGGGACCCTGATGGGCTGCGCCCGCTGGTACAAGGAGCACCGGCCCGGGGTCCGCATCGTGGCCGTCGACAGCGTCGGCTCGGTCGCCTTCGGCCACCCGCCGTCCCCCCGGATGATCCCGGGCCTGGGCTCCGGGGTCCGGCCGGCGCTGCTGGACGAGGACTTCATCGACGATGTGGTGCTCGTCCCGGAGCCGGACACCGTGCGCATGTGCCACCGGCTGGCCGGGCGCGGCTTTCTGTTCGGCGGCTCCACCGGGACGGTCGTCAGCGGCGCCGACCGGTGGCTGACGGAGCGCGGCAGACCGGCGGGGCTGTCCTCGGTCGCCATCTCGCCCGATATGGGCGAGCGCTACCTCGACACCGTTTACCACACCAACTGGGTGCAGGGCGTCTACGGCGAGGACACCCTCGGGCCCGCGCACCCCAGTCATGAGACGAGAGAGGCAATACGATGACCAACCCGTTCGAGGACGCCGAGGGCCGCTACCTGGCCCTGGTCAACGACGAGGGCCAGTACTCCCTCTGGCCGGCGTTCGCCGAGGTCCCGGACGGCTGGAAGGCCGCCCTGCCGGAGACCGGCCGCGCCGAGGCCCTGGAGTACATCGCCGCGCAGTGGACCGATATGCGTCCGCTGAGTCTCGTCCGTGCGATGGAGGACTCCGAGGGCACCGCGAAGGCGGCGTCCTGATGACCGTGACCCTCGACACCGGGGCGGCGGCGCGGGTCGCGTCGCTCACCCCGGACGAATCCGTGGCGGCCGAGCAGGCCGCCCGCCGGGTGATGGCCTCCGGTGCCGCACTGGTGGACAGCGCCGGCTGGGTCGATGCCGCGCGCACCGGCTGGTCGGAGCTGCCGCTCGGGCTGCGCCGCCCGCTGCACGAGTTCCGCCGCGACTCCGGGCGCAGCGGAGTGCTGCTGCTGCGCGGTCTGCCGGTGGACGAGGCCGCGCTGCCCGACACCCCGTCCGGCGCCGGTTCCGTACAGCGGGCGGGCTCAGTGGCCGCCGCGATGCTGACGATGGTGGCCTGCGGTCTCGGCGACCCGGCCGCCTTCCGGCCGGAGAAGACCGGCGCCCTGGTCCAGGACGTGGTGCCGGTGCCGGGGAAGGAGGAGTTCCAGGGGAACGCGGGCTCGGTCCTGCTGACCTTCCACAACGAGAACGCCTTCCATCCGCACCGCCCCGACTTCGTCATGCTGCTGTGCCTGCGCGCCGACCACGAGAAGGTCGCCGCGCTGCGCACCGCCGGGATCCGCGCGGCGATGCCGCTGCTGAGCGAGGAGACCCGGACGGTGCTGGCCGCACCGGAGTTCGTCACCGCTCCCCCGCCGTCCTTCGGCGGCTCGGACGGCGGCACCGAGCCGCACCCGGTGATCTTCGGGGCGCCCGAGGACCCGGATCTGCGGATCGACTTCGCGGCCACCGAGCCGGTCACCGACCGGGCCCGCCGGGCGATGGACGAGCTCGGGGACGCCTTCGAGCGGACCGGCCAGAGCACGGTGCTGGCCCCGGGCGATCTGGCGATCGTCGACAACCGGGTCACCACCCATGGGCGCAGCGCCTTCCAGCCGCGCTACGACGGCCGCGACCGCTGGCTTCAGCGCACCTTCGTCCTCACCGATCTGCGCCGCTCCCGCGGCTCCCGGGCCGGAGACGGCTACGTCCTTGACTGACCGCCCCCGTACCGCACTTCCCGAAAGGACCCGGAGCCGATGACCGCTGCCATCCGGATCGAGGATCTGACGAAGAACTTCGGCAGCACGGCGGCGATCCGCGGCGTCAGCCTGGAGGTTCCGGCCGGCCGGGTGCTCGGGCTGCTGGGCCCCAACGGCGCCGGCAAGACCACGCTGGTGCGCATGGTCTCCACGCTCATCCGCCCGGACAGCGGGCGCATCCTGGTGCACGGGCACGATGTCGTGCGCGAGGCCGCCAAGGTGCGCCCGCTGATCGGACTCACCGGCCAATACGCCTCGGTGGACGAGGACATCTCGGGCTGGGAGAACCTCTACCTCATCGCCCGGCTGTTCAATCTGCGCGGGCGCAAGGCCCGGGCCCGCGCCGACGAGATGCTGGAACGCTTCAGCCTCACCGAGGCCGGCAAACGGCCCGTCGGCGGCTACTCGGGCGGCATGCGCCGCCGGCTCGACCTGGCGGCCAGCCTCACCGGCGACCCCCGCGTCCTGGTCCTCGACGAACCGACCACGGGCCTCGATCCGCACAGCCGCAACAGCCTCTGGGCGGAGGTGAACCGGCTCGCGGAACAGGGCACGACCGTGCTGCTCACCACCCAGTACATGGAGGAGGCGGAGGCGCTCGCCGACTCCCTGGTGGTGATCGACAGCGGCCGGGTCATCGCGTCCGGCTCCACCGCCGAGCTGCGGGCGCGGCTGGGCGGGCAGATGCTGCGGATCCAGCCCGAGGAGCCCGGCGATCTGGCGCGGATCCGGCAGGTCCTGGTGGCCGCCGGCCACACCGAGGCCACCGTCATGACGGACGAGGGCCGGCTCCAACTGCCGCTCACCGGCGGTGGCAGCCAGCTCACCGCCGTGGTCCGCACCCTCGGCGAGGCGGATATCCCGCTCGCCTCACTGGACACCCACATTCCGAGCCTTGACGAGGTCTTCCTCAAGCTCACCGGACCCGCGGCTGCCAGGGAACCCGTCGCCGCTAGGAGCGCGGCATGAGTTCACTGGTACGTCACTCACTGGCGCTCTCGCGCCGCAACCTGCGCAAGTCGCTGGCGAGTCCGGGGCAGGTGCTGGACACCGCGCTGATGCCGGTGGTGTTGTCGGTCATCTTCATCTACGCCTTCGGCGGCGCGATCGCCGGGAACAGCGCGGACTACCGGCAGTATCTGATGCCGGGGATCATGGCCCTGAACCACACCATCGTCTCCCGCACCGCGGGCATCGCCCTCAACACCGACTTCTCCTCCGGGGTGATGGACCGCTACCGGTCGATGCCCGTCGCCCGGTCCGCGGTCCTCATCGGCCGGGTCTCGGCGGACTCGGTACGGCTGTTGATCAGCCAGCTGGCGGTCTTCGCCTTCGCCCTGCTCATCGGCTTCCGCGCGGACAACGGCCTGCTGCCCACCCTCGCCGCCTTCGGCCTGCTGCTCCTGTACGGCATCGCGCTGTGCTGGGTGAACGCCTTCATCGGCCTGGCCGCCCGCAGCATCGACACGGTGCAGAGCGTGAGCACCATCGCCATGCTGCCGCTCCAGTTCGGCAGTTCGGTCTTCGTCGCGCCGAACACCATGCCCGACTGGCTGCGGGTCTTCGTCGAGCACAACCCGATGACCCTGGTCGTCGACGCGTCCCGGAACCTGATGATCGGCGGCCCCGTCGCGGGCTCCGCGCAGGGCGCGCTGCTGTGGATCGCGGGGCTGGTCGCGGTGTTTTTGCCGCTGTCTGTGTGGAAGTACCGGGCTCGGACGTGAGCGGGGCGGGGGGGGGGGGGGGGGGGGGGGGGGGGGGGGAAGCACCCCCCCCCCCCCCCCAACCCCCCCCCCCCCCCCCCCCCCCCCCCCCCCCCCCCCGCACAGGCGCTACTTGCCGTCCCCGCCCTGCGGCTGCGGCTCGCGGGGTGCCTCCGGGGGCATGGGCCCGCCGTCGTGCTTGCCGCCGTCCGCCTCCATGTCCGCGGGGTGCATGAACGGGACTCCGCGCCAGCCTTCGGCGTCGGGCGTGCGCGTCTCATACGTCTCGACAGCCAAGGCGCTCATCTACCAGCCTCCTCTTTCGCAAGGGGCCATGCCGCCGTACCGTCGAGGGCATGACCCATAGGGCCGTAGAGGTTTTCCTCCACGGTTGGTCACCCGTCCCGGCTGCTCGACTGTCCAGGTTCCGCCGCCGGGGCGGGAGTCTTCGGGCCGCTCATGGTTCGGTCGCCTCGGTCACCACTTCGGCAGTCATCGCTGCCCCTCGTGCTCGGGGTGGTTCCTGAGTTCGATGTTCAGGTCGACAACCTTGCTCTTGTCGCCCCGTGCCTCTGCCAACTGCCGCTCGTTTACCAGCGCCTGGCAGACATCGCACTCTGCCGCGGGCTTCGGGTCGGGCCGGGGTTCGCCGAGCTGTACGGGTGGGGTCAGACTGCCGGACACGACTACTCCTCTCCGTAGTGGTTCCACTACCAGGAGTTCTCAGCGTGGCCTACAGTCAGGGGGCATTCAACGTGTCACTTGCGGACGGAAGGACAGTGAACGCCCGTTGAATCGCAACGACTTGAACCCGGACGCCTCCCCTGAAGCGGCCTACGGAGCGCGTTTACGCAGCCTGCGAGAGGCGCGTGGCTGGACTCAAGAGGACCTGGCCGAACGCGCGGAGTATTCCAGTGTGCATGTTTCGGCCGTCGAAAACGGTCGGAAACCTCCAACTCTCCGGTTCTCGCGTAGCGTGGACCGTGTCTTCGGCCTTGAGGGCACAGCGGACTCGTTCGAGCGTGAGTACCGCGAGATCAAGCACGGCAGCCAGTTGGAAGGATTTCCCGAGTACGTCGGGTACGAGGGCCGGGCCGTAGAGATCCGGCTGTTCCAGATCGGGCTTGTCCCCGGCTTGTTGCAGACACCGGAGTACGCGCGGACGGTGGCCGACGGCGATGTGCAGCGTGGGGCCATCACGCCCGAACAAGCTGAAGAGCGGGTCTCCTTCCTCTCGGAGAGGCAAGCCGCGCTGGTACGCTCCCGGCCCCCCATGATGCTTGTGGTGATGGATGAGAGCTGTCTCCGCCACGAGATCGGTGGTACCGAGGTCATGGAAGGTCAGCTTCGGCGACTGGTCGAAGTCGCTTCCCTCCCCAACTGGGTACTGCAAGTGGCACCCTTCAACATAGGAGCACGGCGGGCGTTCAACCTGCCGGTGAACCTCCTCACTCTGGCCGACAGGTCCGTGGTCGCATATGCCGAGTCACAGGCACGGGGGCACCTGGAGCGCGAAAGCACAGCCGTGCTCCCCATGTTGACGGCATACCATCAGTTGCAGGCCGAAGCGCTGTCACAGGCGACGTCTGTGGCCATGATCGAGCAGTTGCGAAAGGGCATCCCGTGACGACCGAATCCCTCCGCTGGTTCAAGTCCTCCTACAGCAGCAACGGCGGCGACTGCATCGAGGTTGCCGCCACTGGCACCGGCGCTGTCCCCGTCCGCGACAGCAAGGACCCCAACGGCCCGGCACTCACCTTCACCGCGAACGGCTGGTCGGCGTTCGTCGCTGCCGTCAAGGGTGGAGGGTTCCCCGCCTGAACCCGCAGCAGACCCTGCATCACCGGCCCTCGCCACACGGCGGGGGCCGTTGTCATGTCGGCAGACCCCCCGGCCCTACGCGGTAAACCCCCAGCTCAGCAAGCGAAATGGCTTCAATAGCGCACTGAAACCCGAGGTTCTTAGCCTCCGGTCGGTTGATGTGCCGCGTTTCTGCTGATGCACAAGGAGTTCCCCGATGAGTGGTCCGAAGGCCCAGGCGCAGTGGCAGGGAAATGAGCGGCCCTTCGCCGCGCTGACGCTTCCCGAGCTCTTCGAGGACCAGGTGCGGCGTACTCCTGACGCGCCGGCGCTCGGCTGTGGTGATGAGCAGCTCAGCTACCGGGAGTTGAACGCCCGCGCCAACCGGCTGGCCCGGCTGCTGACGGAGCGGGGCGTGGGGCCCGAGCGGATCGTCGCGGTCCTGGTGCCGCGGTCCGTCGATCTCGTGGTGTCGCTGCTGGCGGTGGCGAAGACCGGGGCCGCCTATCTGCCGATGGACACCGACTACCCGGCGGACCGCATCGCCTTCATGCTGTCCGACGCCCGCCCGGCCTGCCTGCTCACCACAGCCGGGGCCGGGGCGGCGGCGGAGGACTTCGACGGGCGGGCCGTGCTGCTGGACGCTCCGAACGTGGCGGAGGCGCTGTCCCGGGCTGCGGCGACGGACCTCGGTGACGGGGAGCGGACCGCCCCGCTGCGTCCGGCGCATCCCGCCTACGTCATCTACACCTCGGGCTCCACGGGCGTGCCGAAGGCGGTGGTGATCGAGCACCGGGCGCTCGCCGACTACCTCGGCTGGTCACGGCAGACGTACCCGAGCGCCCGCGGTACCTCGCTGTGGCATTCGTCGGTGTCCTTCGACATGACCGTCACCTCGCTGTGGGTGCCGCTGGTCAGCGGTGGCCGGGTGCTGGCGGGCCCGCTGGAGGCGGACGCGTTCGGCGGGACGCCGGAGTGCACCTTCCTCAAGGCCACGCCCAGTCATCTGCCGCTGCTGGACGTGCTTCCGGCCGGGTTCTCCCCCACCGAGGAGCTGATGCTGGGCGGTGAGGCGCTGATCGGTTCCGTTCTGGACGAGTGGCGGCGGCGGCACCCGGCGGCCACCGTGCTGAATGTCTACGGGCCGACCGAAGTTACCGTCAACGCGGCCGAGTTCCGGCTGGAGCCCGGTGAGCCGACCCCGGACGGTGTGCTGCCGCTGGGCCGGCTGATGGACAACGCCCGCGGCTATGTCCTGGACGCCGGTCTGCGGCCGGTTGGGGAGGGTGTCGCGGGTGAGCTCTACATCGCCGGGCCGGGGCTCGCGCGGGGGTATCTGGGGCGGGCGGGGCTGACGTCGGAGCGGTTCGTGGCCGATCCGTACGGGGCGCCCGGCAGCCGGATGTACCGCACGGGCGACCTGGCGCGCTGGCGGGCGGACGGGCAGCTGGAGTTCCTGGGCCGTACCGACCACCAGGTGAAGGTGCGCGGGCACCGGGTGGAGCTGGGGGAGATCGAGGCGGTGCTGATGCGGCATCCGCTGGTCTCCCGGACCGTGGTGCTGGTCCGCGAGGACCGCGAGGGCGACCAGCGGATCGTCGCCTATGTGACGGGGGTGGGGGACGCGGAAGCGCCCGACCCGGCGGTGCTGCGGGAGCTGGTCGGGGAATCGCTGCCTGACTACATGGTCCCGTCGGCCGTGGTCGTGCTGGAGCAGTGGCCGCTGACGCCCAATGGCAAGGTGGACCGGGGCCAACTGCCCGTCCCCGACTACGCCTCGCAGGCGGAGAGCGGCGGCCGGGCGCCCCGCAACGCCACGGAAGCGACCCTTACCACGCTCTTCGCCGACGTGCTGGGCCTGCCCGCCGTCACCATCGATGACAACTTCTTCCACCTCGGCGGGCACTCGCTGCTCGCCACCCGTCTCATCAGCCGGATCCGTGCCACGCTGCACGCCGATCTCACCGTCCGCGCGCTCTTCGAGCACCCCACCGTGGCCGCACTCGCGCCGGAGCTCTCCACCGCCCCCACCGCCCGCGGCCCGCTCGCGCCCGTCACGCCCCGTCCGTCGCACCTCCCCCTCTCCCCCGCCCAGCGCCGGCTGTGGTTCGCCTACCAGCTCGAAGGCCCCAGCCCCACCTACAACATCCCGCACGCGTTCCGGATCGGCGGCCCCCTCGACCACCCGACGCTGGCCACCGCCCTGGCGGACCTCACGGTTCGGCACGAGACCCTCCGCACCCGTATCGCGGAACAGGACGGGGAGCCCCACCAGATAGTCCTCCCGGCCGAGCAGGCGCGTCCCGAGCTGCCCCTCGTCGCCACCACCGAGGACCAGCTCCCCCGGCACCTCGCGGAGCAGGCCGCCCACGCCTTCGACCTCAGCCATGAGAATCCGCTGCGCGCCGTGCTCTACCGCCTGGCCGAGCACGAGCACGTGCTGCTGCTCCTCACCCACCACATCGCCAGCGACGGCTGGTCCACGGGCCCGCTGCTCCAGGACCTCGGCGCCGCCTACACCGCGCGCCGGGGCGGCACCGCGCCCGCCTGGCAGCCACTCGCCGTCCAGTACGCCGACTACACCCTCTGGCAGCGGGAGATCCTGGGCTCCGAGGACGACCCCACGAGTCTTGCCGGGCTTCAACTCGACTTCTGGCAGGACCAGTTGAAGGGCCTTCCGGAGCTGCTGGAGCTGCCGCTGGACCGGCCGCGTCCCGCTGTCGCCAGCCATCGCGGTGCGAGTGTGCGCTTCGCACTGGACGCCGGGCTGCACCAGGGCGTGGCGCGGCTGGCCCGGCAGTGTGATGTCACCGTCTTCATGGTGTTCCAGGCCGCGGTGGCCGCGCTGCTGTCGCGGCTCGGCGCGGGTACCGACATCCCGCTGGGCACCGCCGTCGCCGGACGAACCGACGACGCCCTCGACGACCTCGTCGGCTTCTTCGTCAACACGCTGGTGCTGCGCACCGATGTCTCCGGCGATCCGAGCTTCCGCGAACTGCTCGCCCGGGTCCGGGACACCGATCTGGCCGCCTACGCCCACCAGGACGTGCCCTTCGAGCGCGTCGTCGAGGCGGTCAACCCGGTGCGGACGCTCTCCCACACCCCGCTGTTCCAGACGATGCTCACCTCGCAGAACATCCCGGACCACGGCGCCGCGACGGCCGGGCTGAACGCCGTGCCGGAGGAAGTACCGCGGCGAACCGCGCGGTTCGATCTGTCCTTCCACACCTGGGAGCGCCAGGCCGCCGACGGCTCCTGGACGGGGGTGGACGGTCTGCTGGAGTACGCCACCGACCTCTTCGACGCGGCCACCGCCGAGGCGCTGGTCGCCCGGCTGGTGCGGCTGCTCGGCGCGGCGGTCGCCGGGCCCGATCTGCCGGTCGGGGAGCTGGAGCTGCTGACCGCCGGTGAGCGGGACCGGCTGCTGCACGCCTGGCAGGGCGAAGCGCGCGAGCTGTCCGGGCGGACGGTGCCGGAGCTGTTCGAGGACCGGGCCGCGGATGTTCCGGACGCCCCCGCCGTCGTACACGAGGGCACCGCGCTGACCTACCGCGAGCTGAACGAACGGGCCAACCGGCTGGCCCGGGTGCTGGCCGCGCGGGGTGTGGGGCCGGAGAGCTATGTCGCCGTGGCGATGCCGCGGTCGGTGGAGCTGGTGGTCGCGCTGCTGGCCGTGCTGAAGGCCGGCGGCGCGTATCTGCCGCTGGATCCGACCTATCCGGCGGACCGGCTCGGCTTCATGCTGGCGGACGTCGACCCGGTGCTGGTGCTGACCGGGCGCGGGGTGATGGAGGAGGTCCCGGCGCCGTGCCCGCTGCTGCGGCTGGACGAGCCGGGTGCGGCCGCCGAGGCGGCGGCGATGTCCGCCGCCGACCTCACCGACGCGGACCGCAACGGGCCGCTGTCGCTGGACAACGCCGCCTTCGTGATCTTCACTTCGGGCTCCACCGGCCGCCCCAAGGGCGTCACGGTCCAGCACCGCTCCCTCGACGGCTATCTGTCCTGGACCCGGTCCGCCTACCCGGGCGTCGCGGGCACCGCGCTGGTGCACTCGCCGGTCGCCTTCGACCTCACGGCGACCGGCCTGTTCGCCCCGCTCACCTCGGGCGGCTGTGTGCAGCTGATCGAGCTGGACGCGTCGAGCGCGGCGGCCGAGGGGCAGCAGAGCCCCAGCTTCGTGAAGGCGACCCCGAGCCATCTGCCGCTGCTGATCGAGCTCCCCGACGCGTTCTCGCCCGATGAGCAGCTGGTGCTCGGCGGGGAGTCGCTGATGGGCGAGGTGCTGGACGAGTGGCGGGGCCGGCATCCCAGGGCGACCGTCATCAACGAGTACGGGCCGACGGAGACCACCGTCGGCTGCTCGGAGTACCGGATCGAGCCGGGGGACACCGTCCCGGCGGGTGTGGTCACCATCGGCCGGCCGGTCTGGAACACCCAGATGTTCGTGCTGGACGCGCGGCTCCAGCCCGTCCCGGTGGGCAGCCCCGGGGAGATCTACATCGCCGGGGACCTGGTGACCCGCGGCTACCACCGGCGCCCCGATCTGACCTCCACCCGCTTTGTCGCCAACCCCTTCGGTCCGCCGGGCAGCCGGATGTACCGGTCGGGTGACCTCGGCCGTTGGCGGGCGGACGGACAGCTGGAGTTCATCGCCCGGGTCGACGACCAGGTCAAGCTCCGGGGGTTCCGGATCGAGCTCGGCGAGATCGACGGCGTTCTCGGTGCCCACCCCGAACTCGCCCAGGCCGCGGTGATCGTGCGGGAGGACCGGCCCGGAGACAAGCGGCTGGTCGGCTATGCGGTCCCCGCGCCCGGGTGCTCCCCGGACCCGGCGGAGCTGCGCCGGTACGCCGCCCGGCAACTGCCCGACTACATGGTGCCGGTGGCCTTCGTGCTGCTCGACGAGCTGCCGCTGACCGTCAACCGGAAGCTGGACCGCCGGGCGCTGCCGGTGCCCGACTACGGATCGGCGCGCGCCCCGGGCCGGGGTCCGCGCACCGCGCACGAGGAGATCCTCAGCGGTGCGTTCGCCGAGGTCCTGGGCCTGCCGCGGGTGGGCGTGGACGACAACTTCTTCGATCTGGGCGGCCATTCGCTGCTGGCGACCCGGCTGATCGCCGGGCTGCGCGGCACGCTGGGCGTGGAACTGTCCATCCGGGCGGTCTTCGAGACGCCCACGGTGGCGGGGCTCGCGGCCCGGCTCGACGAGGCGGAGCGGGCCCGTCCCGCGCTGGTGGCGGCGGACCGCCCGGAGCGGGTGCCGCTGTCGTTCGCCCAGCGGCGGCTGTGGTTCATCCACCGCCTCCAGGGCTCCAGCGTCACCTACAACATCCCCACCTGGATACGGCTGTCCGGCCCGCTGGACCAGGACGCGCTGCGGGCCGCGGTCGCGGACGTGGTGGCGCGGCACGAGGTGCTGCGCACCGTCTACCCGGAGGCGGACGGTGAGCCGTATCAGCAGGTCCTGCCGGCCGGTGAGCTGACGCCGGAGGTGTCCTTCGTCCCGGTCGCGGGGGAAGCGGGGCTGACCGAGGCGCTCGCGCAGGCGGCCCTCCACCCGTTCGGGCTGGTCGGCGAACTCCCCCTCCAGGTCAGTGTGTTCTCGCTGAACGAGCGGGAGCATGTGCTGGCGGTGGTGATGCACCACATCGCCAGCGACGGCTGGTCGATGGCGCCGCTGGCCCGCGATCTGTCGGAGGCGTACGGCGCGCGCCTGGCGGGCCGGAGCCCGGAGCGGGAGGCGCTGCCCGTCCAGTACGCGGACTACGCGCTGTGGCACCGGGAGCTGCTGGGCTCGGAGGACACCCCGGGCAGTGTGATCTCGCAGCAGCTGGCGTTCTGGGAGCGGGAGCTGGCCGGTGCGCCCGAGCTGCTCGCGCTGCCGCTGGACCGGCCCCGCCCGGCGGTGGCCAGTCACCACGGCGGCAGTGTGCAGCTGGAGCTGGACGCCGGGCTGCACCGGCAGCTGGTGGCGCTGGCGCAGAGTTCCGGTGCCACGCTGTTCATGGTGCTGCACGCGGCGATCGCGGCGCTGCTGTCGCGGCTCGGGGCCGGTAGCGACATCCCGGTCGGGACCGCCGTGGCGGGCCGTACGGACGAGGCGCTGGACGACCTGGTCGGCTTCTTCATCAACACGCTGGTGCTGCGCACCGATCTGTCCGGCGACCCGACCTTCCGCGAGCTGCTGGCCCGCGCCCGGAAGACCGACCTGGCGGCCTACGCCCACCAGGACGTGCCCTTCGAGCGGGTCGTCGAGGCGGTCAACCCGGACCGGGTGCTGTCCCACTCCCCGCTCGTCCAGGTCGTGACGACGCTCCAGAGCTACCAGCGGGGCGCGCTGGACTTCCCCGGCACCGAGGCGACCGCGCCGAAGGTCACCAATGAGATCGCCAAGTTCGACCTGATCTTCTTCTGGGAGGAGCGGCAGGACGCTGACCTGGTCCCGGACGGGATCGGTCTCGAAGTGAAGTACGCGACCGACCTGTTCGACCACGGGACCGCGGTGACCCTCGCGGACCGGCTGCTGCGGGTGCTGCGGGCGGCCGTCGCCGACCCGGACCGCACGGTCGGGCAGATCGAGATCCTCGCGCCGCAGGAGCGCGACCAGCTGCTCTCCGGCGGGAACGACACCGCCCGCGGCACGGCCGCGGCGACCCTGCCCGCGCTCTTCGAGGAGCGGGTGGCGCAGGCTCCGCACGCCCCGGCACTGGTCCACCGGGACCGTACCTACCGGTACGCGGAGGTGGCGGAGCGGGTCAACCGGCTGGCGCGGCTGCTGATGCGGCAGGGCGTGGGCCCGGAGCGGGTGGTGGCGCTGGCGCTGCCGAAGTCGGCGGACCTGATCGTGGCGATGCTGGCGGTGGTCACGGCGGGCGGGGCGTATCTGCCCGTCGACCCGGAGTACCCCGCCGAGCGGATCGCCTACATGCTCGACGACGCCCGCCCCACCTGCCTGCTCACCCTCACCGGCACCCCCCTCCCGGAAACCGACTGCCCCCGCCTGCTCCTGGACGACCCCACCGTGGTCGCCGACCTGAACGACCTGCCCGCCACCCCCCTCGACGCCCGCGCCGGGCTCCAGCACCCCGCCTACGTCATCTACACCTCCGGCTCCACCGGCCGCCCCAAGGGCGTCGAGGTCACCCACGCCGGAGTGGCCGCGCTGTCCGCCTCCGCGCGGGAGAACTACCTGCTGGACGGCGACAGCCGGGTGCTCCAGCTCTCCTCGCCCAGCTTCGACGCCTCGGTGATCGAGCTGGTCATGGCGCTCACCACCGGCGCCGCCCTGGTGGTCCCGGACGGCGGGCCGCTGGCCGGTGAGGCGCTGGCCGAGGTCCTGCGGGACACCCGGATCAGCCACACCCTGATCCCGCCGGCCACCCTGGCGACGATCCCGGACGGTGAATTCCCGGACCTGCGCACCCTGGTGACCGGCGCGGACGCGGTGAGCGTGGAGCTGGCGGGCCGCTGGGCCACCCGGTACCGCATGATCAACTCGTACGGTCCGACCGAGTCCACCGTCGCCGCCACGATGAGCCGCCCGCTGTCCGGCGAGGGCGTGCCGCCCATCGGCGTCCCGGTCGCCCACACCCGGGTGTACGTGCTGGACGCGGGGCTGCGGCCGGTGCCCGCCGGTATCCCCGGCGAGCTGTACCTCGCCGGGCACGGCCTCGCCCGGGGCTACCGGAACCGGGCCGCGCTGACCGCGGAGCGTTTCGTGGCGAACCCGTACGGGGCGCCCGGGGAGCGGATGTACCGCACCGGGGACCTGGTGCGCCGACGCGCCGACGGCGAGCTGGAGTACGTCGGCCGGACGGACGCCCAGGTGAAGGTGCGCGGTTTCCGTATCGAACTCGGGGAGATCGAGGCGGTGCTGGACGCCCATCCGCGGGTCAAGCAGACGGTGGCGCTGGTCCGTGAGGACAGCCCCGGCGACAAGCGCATCGTGGCGTACACCGAGCTGCTGCCGGAGCTGTCCGGTCCGCTGCCCGCCGAGGAGCTGCTGGAGCAGATCTCCGGCAGTCTGCCCCGGCACATGGTGCCGTCCGCGGTCGTCGTGGTGGAGCAGTGGCCGCTGATGCCGAACGGCAAGGTCGACCGCAAGGCGCTGCCCGTGCCGGGCCGCCCGGCGCCGTCCGCCGGATCCGAGGGACCGCGGACCCCGCGCGAGGAGACGCTCTGCGGCCTCTTCGCCGAGCTGCTGGGGCTGCCGGAGGTCGGCATCCACGACAGCTTCTTCCGGCTGGGCGGGCACTCCCTGCTGGCGACCCGGCTGATCAGCGGCATCCGGGCCGCGCTCGGCGCCGAGGTCACGGTCCGGACGATCTTCGAGAATCCGACGGTCGCCCAGCTCGCGCAGCAGCTCGACGGTGCCCGCAAGGCCCGCCCGTCCCTCCGTGCCATGCGCCGCCGGCCGTCCTGAACCACCGGTGGTGCAGTCCGCCCGGCCGGTCCCCTCTTTTGTGAGTTCCTGAAGGAGTCCCTTTGTTCCCCATGTCGTTCGCCCAGCGCCGGCTGTGGTTCGCGTTCCAGCTGGAGGGACCCAGCCCGACGTACAACTGCCCGCTGTACGTGCGCCTGTCGGGCGAGCTGAACCGGGACGCGCTGGTGGCCGCGGTCGCGGAGGTGACCGGCCGGCACGAGGTGCTGCGGACCCGCTTCGCGGAGGAGGCCGGTGAGCCCTGCCAGGTGGTGCTGTCCCCCGAGGACGGGCGCCCGGAGGTCCGGTTCGTGGAGCTGGCCGGGGAGGAAGCGCTGACCGGGGCGCTCGCGGAGCAGGCGCGCCACTGCTTCGACCTCACCGCCGAGGTGCCGCTGCGGGTCACCCTCTACCGGGTCGCCGAGCGGGAGCACGTACTGCTGCTGCTGATGCACCACATCGCGGCCGACGGCTGGTCGATGGCGCCGCTGGCCCGCGATCTGTCGGAGGCGTACGCGGCCCGGTGCGCGGACGCCGGACCACAGTGGGAGCCGCTGCCGGTCCAGTACGCCGATTACGCGCTGTGGCAGCAGGACGTGCTGGGCTCCGAGGACGACCCGGAGAGCCTGCTGTCGGAGCAACTCGCTTACTGGAAGCAGCAGTTGGCGGGCGCGCCGGAGCTCCTCGAACTGCCGCTGGACCATCCGCGTCCGGCGGTGGCGAGCCACCGGGGCGCGACCGTGCGCTACACCCTGGACGCGGACCTGCACCGGCGGCTGGTGAAGCTGGCCCGCGGGTGCGACGCCACGGTCTTCATGGTCGTCCAGGCCGGGCTCGCGGTCCTGCTGTCGCGGCTGGGGGCCGGGCGGGACATCCCGGTCGGTACCGCAGTGGCGGGCCGTACGGACGAGGCGCTGGACGACCTCGTCGGCTTCTTCGTCAACACCCTGGTGCTGCGCACCGATCTCTCCGGTGACCCGACCTTCCGCGAACTCGTGGCCCGGGTCCGGGACACCGACCTGGCCGCCTACGCCCACCAGGACGTGCCCTTCGAGCGGGTCGTCGAGGAGGTCAACCCGGGCCGGTCGCTGTCGCACACCCCGCTCTTCCAGGTGCTGCTGACCCTGCAGAGCAACGCGGACAGCACCTTCTCCCTCCCGGGTGTCGAGGCGTCCTTCGGCGATGTGGCGACCGGGGTGGCCAAGACCGATCTCACCTTCTACCTGGAGGAGCGGTACACCCCCGAGCAGGCCCCGGCGGGCATGGTCGGCGAGATCCAGTACGCCGTGGACCTGTTCCGGGAGGAGAGCGCCGAGATCCTGGCGCAGCGGCTGATACGGGTGCTGGACGCGGTGACCGCGGCCCCGGACCGGGCCGTGAGCCAGGCTCCGGTGCTCGACGCGGCCGAGCACCACCAGCTGATCGTGGAGCGCAACGCGACCGGCCACCCGGTCCCGCCGGCCACGATGCCGGAGCTCTTCGACACCTGGGTGGGCACCGATCCGCAGGCGCCCGCCGTGGTGTTCGAGGACCTCGTGCTGAGCTATGCGGAGGTGGCGGAGCGGGCGAACCGGCTGGCCCGGCTGCTGATCCGGCACGGCGTGGGCCCGGAGCGGGTGGTGGCGCTCGCCGTGCCGCGCTCACCGGAGATGGTGGTGGCCGCGCTGGCGGTGCACAAGGCGGGCGGGGCGTATCTGCCCGTCGACCCGGAGTACCCCGCCGAGCGGATCGCCTACATGCTCGACGACGCCCGCCCCACCTGCCTGCTCACCGTCGGCGGCGTCGCCCTGCCCGAAACCGGCTGCCCCCGCCTGCTCCTGGACGACCCCGCCGTCGTCGCCGAGCTGACCGAGCTGCCCGCCACCCCGCTCGGCCCCCGCGCCCTCCTCCAGCACCCCGCCTACGTCATCTACACCTCCGGCTCCACCGGCCGCCCCAAGGGCGTCGAGGTCACTCACGCCGGAGTGGCGTCGCTGGCGGCCACCCACGCCGAGGCCTTCGCGGTCGGACCCCGGTCCCGGGTGCTCCAGTTCGCCTCGCTGAGCTTCGACGCCGCGGCCTGGGAACTGATCATGGCGCTGACCACCGGCGCCGCCCTCGTGGTGGCCCCCGCGCCCCGGCTGGCGCCCGGCGAACCGCTGGCCCGGCTGCTGGCGGAACAGCGGGTCACCCATGCCACGCTGCCGCCCGCCGCGCTCGGCGTGCTCGGGCCGGACGGCCTGCCGGACGGGATGACGCTGGTCGTGGCCGGCGAGGCCACCGCCCCGGAACTGGTGGGGCGCTGGTCGGCCGGCCGGCGGATGGTGAACGCCTACGGCCCGACCGAGGCCACCGTCTGCGCCACCATGAGCGAACCGCTGTCGGGCGCCCACGTGCCGCCGATCGGCGGCCCGATCCGCAATGCCCGGGTCTATGTCCTGGACGCCGCGCTGCGCCCGGTGCCCGCGGGGGTCGCGGGCGAGCTGTATGTCACGGGTTCGGGGCTCGCGCGGGGCTATCTCGGGCGGCCGGGGCTGACGTCGGAACGGTTCGTCGCCGATCCGTACGGCGCCCCGGGCGGCCGGATGTACCGCACGGGCGACCTGGCGCGCTGGCGTACCGACGGCCAGCTGGAGTTCCTGGGCCGCACCGACCACCAGGTCAAGATCCGGGGCTTCCGCATCGAACTCGGCGAGATCGAGGCCGCGCTGAGCGCCACCGGGCGGGTGGCCGAGGCGCTGGTCACGGTGCATGAGGACGCGGCCGCCGGGCGCCGGCTGGTGGCCTATGTGACGGCCGCGGGCGGTGCGGACGCACCCGACCCGGCGGCGCTGCGGGAGCTGGTCGCGGACTCGCTGCCGGACTACATGGTCCCGTCCGCCGTGGTCGTCCTGGAGCGGTGGCCGCTGACGCCCAATGGCAAGGTGGACCGGGGCCAACTGCCCGCTCCTGACTACGCCGCGCACGCGGAGAGCGGCGGCCGGGCGCCCCGTAACGCCACCGAGGAAACCCTCACCGCGCTCTTCGCCGAGGTCCTGGGCCTGCCCGCGGTCACCATCGACGACAGCTTCTTCCACCTCGGCGGCCACTCCCTGCTCGCCACCCGCCTCCTCAGCCGGATCCGCACCGCCCTGCACGCCGAGATCCCGCTCCGCGCGCTCTTCGAGCACCCCACCGCCGCCGCGCTCGCACCTCACCTCACCGGCGCCCACACGGCCCGCACCCCCCTCGCGGCCGCCGACCCACGCCCGGCGCACCTCCCCCTCTCCCCCGCGCAGCGCCGCCTCTGGTTCGCCTACCAACTCGAAGGCCCCAGCCCCACCTACAACATCCCGCACGCCCTGCGCCTGACCGGGCCGCTCGACCACGCCACCCTCACCGAGGCCCTCGCCGACCTCACCGACCGCCACGAGACCCTGCGCACCCGCATCACCGAGCACGAGGGGGAGCCCCGGCAGACCGTCGTCCCCGCCGACCAGGCGCGCCCCGGCCTCCCCCTCGTCCCCACCACCGAGGACCAACTCCCCCAGCACCTCGCCGACCAGGCCGCCCACGCCTTCGACCTCACCCACGAGAACCCGCTCCGCGCCACCCTCTACCGCCTGGGCGAACACGACCACGTCCTGCTGCTCCTCCTGCACCACATCGCCGCCGACGGCTGGTCCATCGCCCCGCTCCTCACCGACCTGTCCACCGCCTACACCGCCCGCCACCGGGGCACCGCCCCCTCCTGGCGGCCCCTCGCCGTCCAGTACGCCGACTACACCCTGTGGCAGCGGGAGGTGCTGGGCTCCGAGGACGACCCGGACAGCCTGATAGCGGAGCAACTGGACTACTGGCGCGCTCAGTTGGCGGGCGCCCCGGAGCTGCTGGAGCTGCCACTCGACCACCCCCGGCCCGCCGTCGCCTCCCACCGGGGCAGCACGGTCGGGCTGGCCGTCGACGCCGAGGTGCACCAGGGGCTGGTCGCGCTCGCGCAGGCCACGGACTCCACGCTGTTCATGGTGCTGCACACGGCGGTCGCCGCGCTGCTGTCGCGGCTCGGCGCGGGCACCGACATCCCGCTGGGCACCGCCGTCGCCGGACGCACCGACGACGCCCTCGACGACCTCGTCGGCCTGTTCATCAACACCCTGGTGCTGCGCACCGATGTCTCCGGAGACCCGACCTTCCGCGAACTCCTCACCCGGGTCCGGGACACCGACCTGGCCGCCTACGCCCACCAGGACGTGCCCTTCGAGCGCGTCGTCGAGGCGGCGCGGGTCTCCCGGGTGCTCTCGCACATCCCGCTCGCCCAGGTGATGCTGCACCTCCAGAACAACGCGGAAGCGCCGGGCAGCCTGCACGACGGCGTGCGGATGGCGACCGAGCCGACCACGCTGGAGGCGGCCAAGTCCGATCTTTCCTTCGGGCTGCGCGAGCGGTTCACCGAGGCCGGTGCGCCCGCGGGCCTGACCGGCTCCCTGGAGTACGCCGAGGACCTCTTCGGCCGCGACGGGGCGCGGGCGATCGCCGAGCGGCTGGAGCGGATGCTGACGGCCGCCGCGGCCGCACCGGACCGCCCCGTGAGCGAGGCCGACCTGCTGGCGCCCGGCGAACGGCAGCTGCTGCTGGTGGAGTGGAACGGCACCGCCGGGGAGGCGGCCCCGGCCTCGCTGCCGGAGCTGTTCGAGGCACAGGTGGCACGTACCCCCGATGCCGTGGCGGTGGCGTACGAGGGCGCGTCGCTGACATACCGCGAGCTCAACGCGCGGGCGAACCGGCTGGCCCGGCTGCTGGTGGCGCACGGCGCCGGCCCGGAGCGCTTCGTGGCACTCGCCCTGCCGCGGACCGCCGAGCTGGTCGTGGCGCTGCTGGCGGTGGTGAAGTCCGGGGCGGCGTATGTCCCGGTGGACCCGTCCTATCCGGCGGACCGGACCGCGTACATGCTCGCCGACTCCGGCCCCGAGCTGCTGCTGAGCACCGCCGGGGCCGCGGCCGGACTGCCGGAGTCCCGGCCCCGGACCCTGCTGCTGGACGACCCCGGCACCGTCCGTGCGCTGGCGGGGTACGACGACGGCGATCTGACCGACGCGGACCGCGGCGGCCCGCTGTCGCCGTCGAACGCCGCCTATGTCATCTACACCTCGGGCTCCACGGGCCGCCCCAAGGGCGTCGTCGTCCCGCACCGCAATGTGGCGCGGCTGTTCGCGGCGACCGAGGAGTGGTTCGGCTTCGGCCCGGACGACGTGTGGACGCTGTTCCACTCGTACGCCTTCGACTTCTCGGTGTGGGAGCTGTGGGGTCCGCTGCTGTACGGCGGCCGTCTGGTCGTGGTGCCGTACGCGGTGAGCCGCTCCCCGGAGGACTTCCTGCGGCTGCTGGCCGACGAGCGGGTGACGGTCCTCAACCAGACGCCGTCGGCCTTCTACCAGCTGATGCAGGCCGACGCGGACCACCCCGACCTCGGTGCTCAACTGGCCCTGCGCCGCGTCGTGTTCGGCGGCGAGGCGCTGGATCTGGGCCGGATGGCCGAGTGGTACCGCCGCCACGGGGACACCGCGCCGGTCCTGGTGAACATGTACGGGATCACCGAGACCACCGTGCACGTCAGCCATCTGCCGCTGGACGAGCGGGCGGCGGCCGGGCAGACCCGGAGCCTGATCGGCCGGGGCATCCCGGATCTGCGGATTTATGTGCTGGGCGACCGGCTGGAGTTGCTGCCGCCGAACGTGCCCGGCGAGATGTATGTGGCGGGCGCCGGACTGGCCCGCGGCTATCTGCACCAGCCGGCGCTCAGCGCCGGGCGGTTCGTGGCCGACCCGTTCGGCCCGCCGGGCTCCCGGATGTACCGCACCGGTGACGTGGCCCGCTGGACCGCCGACGGGCAGCTCGAATACCTCGGGCGCGCCGACGACCAGGTGAAGGTGCGCGGTTTCCGGATCGAACTCGGTGAGATCGAGGCCGCGTTGGAGTCACATCCGGCGGTGGCGCAGGCCCGGGTGATCGTCCGGGAGGACGGGCCCGGCGAGAAGCGGCTGGTCGGCTATGCGGTCCCGGAGGCCGGGCCGGGCGGGCTGCCCGCCGCGGGCGTGCTGCGCGAGCACCTGTCCGGCGCGCTGCCGGACTACATGGTCCCGGCCGCCGTCGTCGCCCTGGACGCCCTGCCGCTGACCGCCAACGGCAAGCTCGACCACAAGGCGCTGCCCGCGCCCGAGTACACCGGCAGCACCACCGGGCGGGCTCCGCGCACCGCCCGCGAGGAGACCCTGTGCCGGGTCTTCGCGGAGGTGCTCGGCATCGCGCACGCCGGGATCGACGACAGCTTCTTCGAGCTCGGCGGGGACAGCATCAGCTCCATCCGGCTGGTCTCCCAGGCCCGGGCCGCGGGGCTGGACGTGACGGTCCGGCAGGTCTTCGAGTGCCGTACGGCCGCCGCGCTCGCCGCCGTCGCCACCGAGACCGCCCAGGACGCCGGACCGCGCCCGGCGGACGACGGTGTGGGTGACTTCCCGATGACGCCGATCATGCACTGGCTGTACGAGCAGGAGGGACCCACGGCGGGCTTCAACCAGTCGGTGACGGTCCGGGTCCCGGCCGGGCTGGGGCAGCAGCGGCTCACCGACGCCGTACAGAGCTGGCTCGACCATCACGACGTGCTGCGGCTGCGGATGGCCCGGGACGGGGACGGCGCGGGGCGGCCCACGGTCGGCGCCCCCGGGTCCGTCACCGCGGACTCCGTCCTGCGCCGGGTGGAGATCGCCGGGCTGGCCGCCGACGCCCGGGACCTGGCGCTCGCCGAGCACGGGGAGAAGGCCCGGCTGCGGCTCTCCCCGCACGACGGCTCGGTGATCCAGCTCGTCTGGTACGACGCCGGGGACGCGGCACCGGGGCTGCTCCAGATCCTGATCCACCACCTCGCGGTGGACGGTGTCTCCTGGCGCATCCTGCTGCCGGATCTGCGGACGGCATGGGAAGCCGCCGCGGACGGGCGGGTACCGGCGTTCGCCGAGGTGCGCACCTCGTTCCGCCAGTGGGCACAGAGGCTGAACGAGAGCGCGCAGCAGCCCCGTTGGGCGGACGGCCTCGGGGTGTGGACCTCGGTCCTGAGCGACCCGGCGGCGGCCGCGCTGCCCGGCGTACGGCCGGTGGACCCGCGGACGGACACCGCGGAGACCGTGCGCCATCTGACGCTCGCACTGCCGCCGGAGCGCCTCGAACCGCTGCTGACGACGGTCCCGGCCGCCTTCCACGCGAACGTGAACGACGTCCTGCTGACCGGCTTCGCGCTCGCCGTCCTGGAGTGGCGCCGCCGGCGCGGCGACCGCTCGGCGGCGGGTGTCCTGGTCGACCTGGAGGGCCACGGCCGCGAGGACATCCTCGAAGGCGCGGACCTGTCCGCCACCGTCGGCTGGTTCACCAGCCTCTACCCGGCGCTGCTGGCCCCCGCGGCCGTCGACTGGACGGAGCTGCGGGCGGGCGGCCCCGGCGTGGGCGCGGCCCTGAAGGCGGTCAAGGAGCAGCTGCGCGCGCTGCCGGGCAACGGGGTCTCGTACGGCATGCTCCGCTACCTCAACCCGCGCACCGCGCCCCAGCTCGCCGGACTCCCCGTCCCCCGCCTCGGGTTCAACTACCTGGGCCGGTTCGCGGCGGCGGGCGGGAGCGACGGCGAGCTGTGGACCATGGCGAACGGTCTGCCCTCCCCCGCCCCGCGGGACGCCGGGGCCGCGGTCCCGCACGCGCTGGAGGTCAACGCCCTCACCGAGGACCTGCCCGGCGGGCCGCGGCTGAACGCCACCTGGTCCTGGCCGGCCGGCCTCCTCCCGGAGCCGGCCGTGCGCGAACTCGCCGAGCTCTGGTTCGAGGCGCTGGACGCCCTGGTCGTCCACACCTCCGGCGCCGAAACCGGCGGTCACACACCCTCCGATCTCTCCCTCGGGCTCTCCCAGGACGAGATCGACGCACTTGAAGCAGAACTGGGGATGCTCTGATGAAAAAGCAGTCCGCGCTGGAAGACGTCCTTCCGCTGACGCCGCTCCAGGAAGGGATGTTCTTCCACTCCTGGTACGACGACGAGGCGGTCGACGTCTACGGCGTCCAGATGGTCCTCGCCCTCGACGGACCGCTGCGCCCGGACCTGCTCAAGGCATCGGTGGCGGCGCTCCTCAAGCGTCACCCCAACCTGCGGGCGGGCTTTAGGCAGCGGGCGAACGGCCAGCCGTTCCAGGTGATCCACCGCGAGGTGCCGCTCCCCTGGGAGGAACTCGACCTCACGGCACAGGACGACGCCCCGGAGCGGCTGGCGGAGTTCCTCACCGCCGACCGCGCCCGCCGCTTCCCGCTCGACCGCCCGCCGCTGATGCGGTTCACCCTGGTGCGGCTCGGGCCCGACCGGCACCGGCTGGTGCTCTCCAACCACCATCTGCTGCTGGACGGCTGGTCCACCCCGATCCTCGTACGGGAGCTGTTCACCCTGTACGAGCACGGGGGCGACGACCGGGCCCTGCCGCCGGTCGTGCCGCAGCGCAGCTACTTCAGCTGGCTGGCCGCCCAGGACGACGCCGGATGCGAGCGGGCCTGGCAGCAGGCGCTCGACGCGCTGCCCGGCCCCTCGCTGATGGCGCCCGCCGACCCGGGCCGGGTGCCGGTCGCACCGGAGCGGGTGGTGGCCGCGTTCCCCGAGGGCTTCGGCGGGGACCTCGAACACTTCGCCCGGCAGCGCGGGCTGACCGTGAACACCCTGGTCCAGGGCGCCTGGGCGGTGGTCCTCAGCCGGCTCACCGGCCGCGACGACGTGGTCTTCGGAACCCTGGTCTCCGGCCGCCCGCCGGAGGTCGCCGGGATCGAGTCGATGGTCGGGATGTTCATCAACACCGTCCCGGTCCGGGTACGGCTCGACGCGGGCGCCCCGGTCGCGGACAACCTCGCACGGCTCCAGGACGAACAGACCGCGCTGCTCAGCCGGCACCACCTCAGCCTGGCCCGGATCCAGCGGCTGGCCGGGACCGGCGATCTCTTCGACACCTTCCTGGTGTTCGAGAACGCTCCCGGGGACGACGGCACCCGGCCCTCGTACGCGGGGGTGCGGGTCGAGGTCGCCGAGGGCCATGACTCCGCGCACTACCCGCTGCGGGTGGTCGCCGGTCTCACCGGGCAGCGGCTCCAGATCGAGCTGGAGTACCGTCCCGACCTCTTCGACCGGGACGAGGCGGCGGCCGTACTCGGCGCGCTGGAAGGCGTCCTGGGCGAGATCGTGGCCGGTCCCGGGCAGCCCGTGGCCGGCCTCGCCTGCCCGCTGCCGGCCGCCTTCCGGCGACTGGACGCCGCCGCCCCGGCTCCCGGGCCGGACACCGACGACGGCACCGAGGTGCTGCCCCCGGTCGCCAGGACGGCGTTCTCGGCCACCGAGGAGATCCTCCGCGGCCTCTTCGAGAGCGTGCTGGGCCGCCCCTGCCCGGGGGTCGACGACAGCTTCTTCACGCTGGGCGGGCAGTCGCTCACCGCGATCCGGCTGCTCAGCCGGATCCGCGCGGCCTTCGGCGTGGAGCTGCCGGTGCGGTCCGTCTTCGAGTCGCCGACCGTGGCCGGGCTGGCCGCCCGGCTGGCGCAGGCGGACACCACCCGCCCGGCCCTGGTGCGGGCCGTGCGCCCGGACCGGCTGCCGATGTCGTACGCCCAGCGCGGTCTGTGGTTCGCCTTCCAGCTGGAGGGCACGAGCCCGACGTACAACATCCCGCTGCCGCTGCGGCTGCGCGGAACGCTGGACCGGGACGCGCTGCGGGCCGCGGTGGGCGATGTGATCGAGCGGCACGAGGCGCTGCGCACCCGCTTCGCCGAGGTGGCCGGCGCGCCCTGCCAGATCGTGCTCCCCGTCGGGGAGGCGCGCCCGGAGCTGGAGTATGTGACGCTCGACGGCGAGGAGCAGCTGGCCGCCGCCCTGGCCGAGCGGACCGGGTGCGGCTTCGACCTGGCCGGGGAACTCCCGCTGCGGGTCACCCTGCTGCGGATCTCGGACCGGGAGCATGTGCTGCTGCTCCTCATGCACCACATCGTGAGCGACGGTTCCTCGCTGGCGCCGCTGGTCCGGGATCTGTCGGTGGCCTACGGGGCGCGGCTGCGGGGCGGCGTGCCCCGGTGGCAGCCGCTGCCGGTGCAGTACGCCGACTACGCGCTGTGGCAGCGGGAGCTGCTGGGCGCCGAGGACGACCCGAAGAGCGTGCTGGCGCAGCAACTCGCTTACTGGCGTGAGCAGTTGACGGGTGCGCCGGAGCTGCTGGACCTGCCGCTGGACCGTCCCCGGCCCGCGGTCGCCAGTCACCGCGGGGCGACCGCGCCGTTCACCCTGGACGCCGCGACGCACGAGCGGCTGGTCGAGCTGGCCCGGCGGTGCGATGCCACGGTCTTCATGGTGCTCCAGGCCGGCCTCGCGGTCCTGCTGTCGCGGCTCGGCGCGGGCAGCGACATCCCGGTCAGCACCGTGGTGGCGGGGCGCACCGACGAGTCGCTGGAGGAGCTGGTCGGCTACTTCGTCAACAACCTGGTGCTGCGCACCGATGTGTCCGGCGACCCGACCTTCCTGGAGCTGCTGGGGCGCGTCCGCGAGACCGATCTGGCCGCGTACGCACACCAGGACGTGCCCTTCGAGCGGGTCGTCGAGACGGTCAACCCCACCCGGACGCTGTCCCACGCACCGCTCGCCCAGGTGGCGCTGATCCTCCAGAACACCGGCAGCACCACGCTCGAACTGCCGGGCCTCGACGTCTCCTTCGAGGGCGAGGCCGAGGGGGCCGCCAAGGTCGACCTCGCGTTCAACCTGAGCGAGTCCCGTACGGCCGAGGGCCGCCCGGCGGGGATCGGCGGTCTGCTGGAATTCGCCGCTGACCTCTTCGACCCGGCGACCGCCCGGCTGCTCACCGCACGTCTGGCCCGGGTGCTGGCCGATGCCTGCGCCGGCCCCGAGCTGCCGGTCAGCCGCCTGGCGGTGCTCTCCCCCGACGAGCGCGACGCCCTGCTCCAGGACGGGCCGCACCGGCGCCCGGCCCCGCCGGCCGCCACCTTCGCCGAGCTCTTCGAGCGCCAGGTGCACAGCGCCCCGGACCGTCCCGCGCTGGAGACGGACGGCGTGCTCAGCTACGCGGAACTCAACGCGCGGGCCAACCAGTTGGCGCGGCTGCTGGCCGCGCGGGGCGCGGGCCCCGAGCGTGCGGTCGCGGTCGCGCTGCCGCCGTCCGGGCACCTCGTGGAGGCCGTCCTCGCCGTGCAGAAGACCGGTGCGGTCTATCTGCCGCTGGACCCGGGCTATCCGGCCGAGCGGCTGACCGCCATGGTCGCGGACGCCGAGCCCGTGCTGCTGCTGACCACGGCCGCGCTCGCGGACCGGCTGCCGCAGACCGGTGCGGTGCCGGTGCTGCTGGTGGACGACGCCGCCACCGCTGCCGCGTGCGCCGCGCTGTCCGGCGCCGACCTGACCGACGCCGAGCGGACCGCCCCGCTGCGGCTCGACCACCCGGCGTACACCATCTTCACCTCCGGCACCACGGGCCGCCCCAAGGGCGTCGTGGTCACCCACACCGGGCTGGCCGCGTTCGCCGCCAACCAGGCCGCGCACTACGGCGTCGGGGAGGGCAGCCGGGCGCTCCAGCTCGCCTCGCCCAGCTTCGATGTCTCGGTGGCGGAGTTCTTCTGGTCGCTGCTGTGCGGCGGGTGCCTGGTCGTACCGGAGGGCACTCCCACGGGCGCGGAGCTGGTCGAGGTGCTCCGGGAGCGCCGGATCAGCCATCTGATGATCCCGCCGTCGGTGCTGGCCGAAGTGCCCCGGACCGCACTGCCGGAGCTGCGGGTGATGATCACCGGTGCGGAGGTGCTGCCCGCGGAGCTCGCCGGGTTCTGGGGCCGGGACCGGACGCTGATCAACGCCTACGGCCCCACCGAGGCCACCTGCGATGTCAGCTTCGCGATCCGTGACCCGCGGACCGCGGACGGCACCGCGGTCATCGGGCGGCCGATCGACGGCGCCCGGGTGTATCTGCTCGACGCGGCCCTTCAGCCGGTGCCCTCCGGTGTGGTCGGCGAGCTGTATGTCTCCGGCACCGGCGTGGCCCGCGGGTATCTGCACCAGCCGGCGGTGACCGCGGACCGCTTCGTCGCCGACCCGTTCGGCGCCCCCGGCTCCCGGATGTACCGCACCGGAGACCTGGCGTACTGGGACGGCGAAGGACAGCTCCGCTTCTGCGGCCGGGCCGACAGCCAGGTCAAGGTGCGCGGCTTCCGGATCGAACTCGACGAGGTGCAGACGGCGGTGAGCCGGTGCGCCGGGGTGGGCCGCGCCGTGGTGACCGTCCGCGAGGACCGGCCGGGCGACCGCCGTCTGGTGGCGTACGTCCAGCAGGCGCCGGACGCACCGCCGTTGAGCCCGGCGGCCGTACGGGACGAGACCTCCAGGCTGCTGCCCTCGTACATGACGCCCTCGGCGTTCGTCGTCGTCGACAGCTGGCCGCTGACGCCGAACGGCAAGCTCGACCACCGGGCGCTGCCGGCGCCCGCCCCGGTCACCGGCCGCTCCACCCGGCCGCCGGCCTCCCCGCAGGAGGAGCTGCTGTGCCGGCTCTTCGCGGAGGTCCTGGGGGCCGAAGAGGTCGGCGTGGACGACAACTTCTTCGAGCTGGGCGGGCATTCGCTGCTGGCCACCCGGCTGGTGAGCCGGCTCGCGGCGCTGCTGGGCGGCGCCCCGGCGCTGCGCGATGTGTTCGCCGCGCCGACCCCGGCCCGGCTCGCCGCCCAGCTCGACGGCGGCGGCAGCAGCGCGTTCGAGGTGATGCTGCCGCTGCGCACGGCGGGCCGCACCGCGCCGCTGTTCTGTGTGCACCCGGTCGCCGGATTCAGCTGGCGCTACGCGGCGCTGCTCGGCGCCCTGAGCACCGACCACCCGGTGTACGCCCTGCAGTCCCGGGGCCTGGACGGCACGGAAGCGCCCGCCCCCTCCCTCGACGCGATGGCCGAGGACTACGTCCGCGAGATCCGCCGGGTGCAGCCCGAGGGCCCGTACCACCTGCTGGGCTGGTCGCTCGGCGGAATCATGGCGCATGCGGTGGCCACCGCGCTCCAGGCACAGGGCCAGGAGGTGGCGCTGCTCGCCGTGCTCGACGCCTACCCGGCACCGGCCGACGGCCCCGGCAGCGGCGGCCCCGAGGAGATCCTCACGCAGATGTACGAGGGCTACGCCGGGATCTACGGCCTGCCCGAGGGCGCCTCGCCGGAGCTGCCGGACACCGAGGTGATGCGGGCCCGGATCACCGACTGGCTGGGCCGCGGCGAGAGCGAGCTGCGCCATCTCGACGACGCGCAGCGGGCCGTGGCGCTGGACATCATGGTGAACAACGTGACGCTCACCAACGTGCGCCGGCTCGACCGGTTCCGCGGCACGATGCTGCTGGTGGTGGCCACGCAGAAGCAGCAGGAGTGGACCAGCCCGCAGGCGTGGAAGGAGTTCCTCGACGGCGAGCTGGAGATCCACGAGGTGGACTGCGAGCACGCCAGGATGCTGGAGCCGGAGCCGGCCGCGGACATCTGCGCCGTCCTCGCGCCGCGGATCGCCGGGACGGGGAGCGCCGGGCCGGGGAGCGCCGGGCCGGGGAGCGCCGGGCCGGGAGGCGCCACGGCCGTCACGGCGCCGGGGAGCACCCGATGACCACCCCGGTGCTCCCCGCCGCGGGAGTCCTCGGCGTCCTGGGCGGCATGGGCCCGCTCGCCTCGGCCGAATTCCTCCGGACGCTGTACGCGGGCGAGTGGCACGGTCCTGAGCAGTCCCGCCCGCGGGTGCTGCTGGACTCCGACCCGGCCTTCCCCGACCGCACCGAGGCCATCCGGCAGGGCAGGGCCCGGGAGATGACCGAGCGGCTGGAGGACCGGCTGGCGCAACTGCTGGAGCGGGGCGCCGATCAGGTGGTCGTGCTGTGCTTCACGGCGCACCACTTCCTCCCGCTGGTCGATCCGGTGCTGCGCGGGCGGGTGGTGTCCCTGGTGGAGACCACGGCGGCCGAACTGGCCGGTGCCACCGGCCGGTTCCTGATGCTGTCCACGGAGGGCAGCCGCCGGGCGCGGATCTTCGAGTCGCAGCCCGGCTGGGACGCCGTGGCCCACCGGGTCGTGCGCCCCGACGAGGACGCGCAGGCCCGGGTCCACCGGCTGATCTACCGGATGAAGCGCCACGGCCCGCTGCCGCACGAGGCGCTGCCGGAAGTGGAGCACCTCATGCGGCGCCATGACTGCACCGGCGTCGTGCTGGGCTGCACCGAATTCCATCTGGTGTCCCGGGAGCTGACGGAACGGTACGGCCCGGACCGGACGGTGGACGCGTTGCGCACCCTCGCGGTCCGCTTCTCGGCGGGTCTTCCGGCCCCTCAGCCGCTGGTGAGCAGCCTGCCCACCTCGGCCACCAGAGAGGGCGCCCGCTCCAGCAGATAGAAGTGGTCCCCGGGGCGGACCCGCAGCCCGAAGTCCCCCTCGGTCACCTCCGCCCAGGCCCGCATGTCCGCCTCCTGGACATGCGGGTCCCGGTCGCCGAGCAGGGCGGTCACCGGCACCCCGAGCCGGGGCAGCGGAACGGGCGGCCGGTAGTCGTCGATCAGCCGGTAGTCGGCGCGGATGGCGGGCAGCAGCAGCTCCCGCAGATCCGGGTGGTCGAGGGCGGCGGAGAACGTCCCGCCGAGCGCCATGACGTCGGCCACCAGCACCTCGTCGCTCTCCCGGGAGATCCCGGAGGGCCGCAGCCGGGACGGTGCGCTGCGGCTGGAGACCAGCAGCCGGCGCAGCACCCGCCCGTGCCGCCGCTCGATCCGCAGCGCCACCTCGTGCGCGACCGACGCCCCCATGCTGTGTCCGAAGAAGGCCAGCGGCCGGTCCAGGGCGGGCCCCAGCTCCTCGGCGATCCGGCCGGCGAGCTCGTCCATCGTCTCGACGGAGGGCAGCGCTATCCGGTCCTCCCGGCCGGGATAACAGACCGCGACGACCTCGATATCCGCCGGCAGCCACTGCGGCCAGTCCCGGAAGAAGCTGGCCGCGCCGCCGGCGTGCGGAAAGCAGACCAGCCGCAGCCGGGGGTCCGGCACCGGCCGGGGACGGCGGAACCACTCCTGGTCAAGGGCGCGCTGCGCGCCCCTCGCGGCACGGGAAACAGTCATGGTCAACCCTTCGGGGAGATACGGCACAGGGGAGCTACGACCGGGGCCGGACTCGGCCGGGGACGCTAGCGGAGGCCCCTATCGACGCCGTATCAAGACCCCGACGGCCCCACGGAACCAGCCAGGAATCCCACCAGGAAACCGGCCGGGAATAACGACACAATGACGCGGCGATTGCCGCCCTCCCTAACGTCCCGGTCAGGAACTCGGCCCGCCCAGCAGCGGGTCACGAGCGGGTCAGGGAGTCGACTGTGTACGACGTCATCGTGGTCGGGGCGCGCTGCGCCGGTGCTTCTACGGCCATGCTCTTCGCACGTGCCGGATATCAGGTGCTGATGGTGGACCGCGCCGAATTCCCCCGGGACACGCTCAGCACGCTCTACATCCACCAGCCCGGGGTGGCGCTGCTGCGGCGCTGGGGGGTCCTCGACAAGGTGATCGCCACCGGCTGTCCGCCACTGGACCGCGCGGTCTACCGGATCGCGGACATCCGCATCGAGGGGTGCTCGATCCCGGTCGACGGCCACCGCGCCGCGTACGCCCCGCGCCGTTATCTGCTGGACGAGATCCTCGCGGACGCCGCGGTCGCCGCGGGCGTGGAGTTCCGCCAGGGCTGCACCGTCACCGAGGTGCTGTCCGACGAGGAGGGCCAGGCCACCGGGGTGCGCTGCCGCACCTCCGACGGCGCGACCACCGAGGAGCACGCCCGGCTGGTGGTCGGCGCCGACGGGATGCGCTCCCGTTTCGCCACCATGGTCGACTCCCGCATCACCACCGAGCACCCGCCCGCGACCTGCGCCTACTACACGTACTGGGAAGGCGTCACCGACCGCTTCGAGCTCTACGAGGCACCGGGCCGCTGGGTCGGCACCGTGCCCACGAACGACAACACCACGCTGATCGCGGCGTACTTCCCGCAGTCCGAGTTCGAGCGGGTCCGCAAGGACGCGATGGGCGCCTACCTGGAGGCGGTCCGCGACACCGCCCCGGAGCTCTACGCGAAGATCGCGTCACAGACCCCGCTGGAGCGGCTGCACGGCACCGGCGACCAGCGCAACTACTTCCGGGAGGCGGCCGGGCTCGGCTGGGCCCTGGTGGGCGACGCCGGCCACCACAAGGACTCCATCACCGCCCGCGGTATCACCGACGCCTTCCGCCAGGCGCAGCTGCTGGTGGACTGCGTCGGCACCGGTCTGCGCGACCCCGAGAAACTGCTCGACGGGCTGGAGGAGTACGCCTACCAGCGCGACGAGATCCTCATCGACGCCTACCACTCGACGCTGTCCGTCGCGGAACTCGAAGTGCCCGAGCACCGGCTGTCCATGCTGCGCACCGTCGCCGGGGACCAGGAGCTGATGGACCGCTACTTCGCCACGCTGGCCGGTGTCATCGGGGTGGAGGAGTTCTTCACCCCCGAACTGGACGCGCGCCAGGAACTCACGCGCCAGTAGGAGCCCGCCCCCGGCGCGCTCCCCACCCACATCCGTCCGGCAGCGGCCCGTTCACCTCACCACGAACCGCACCGGACGGCTGCTGAAACGTCGTGCCCCGCACGGAGCGGGACACGCACGGACACCTCAGCCGGGATCGATCAGCGGATTGATCCGCAGATTGCTCACCACCCGGCAGAGGTGCCAACTCACCGCAGGTGGCCGCATGACCACCCGCTTTCCCTTCAAGGAGGCTGTGATGGAAGAGCAGAACGAGCTGTCCACCGTGGAGCCCTACGCCGCCCCGATGCTGGTCGAGGTCGGCGAGTTCAACGAGGACACCCTGGGCTTCATCGGCTGGGGCAAGGACATCTTCGGCCACTACGGCGGCTGACCGTCCCGTCCCTGATCACTCTCAGGAGTAGGTACAGATGACCGGTGCCGGATTCGTGGTCCTTCCGGACACGGCGGCCGCGGCCGAGGCTCACGCGGCGGCGCCCTGGGCGTCCCCGCGGGTGCTCTCGCACGCGTCGGGGCGGCCGTGGCTGGTGGGCGTGTGGTCACCCGCGGAACTGCGGGTGGCCACCGCGGGCCCGGTGCAGGTGGCGGTGGCCGGGGTCTGCCCGGTCACCGCCACCCGGTTGTCCGAACTCACCGCCCGGATACGGACGGTGTCCGACGTCGACGCGCTGGCCGCCGCCCTGCCGGGCGCCTGCCATGTGGTGGCCTCGGTCGGCGGACAGGTCCGCGTCCAGGGCAGCCTGACCGGACTGCGCCGGGTCTTCCACACCCGGATGGGCGGGGTGGACATCGCCGCGGACCGGGCCGATGTGCTCGCCGCGATGACCGGTGCCGGCATCGACACCGGCGCCCTGGCCGTACGCGTCGCCTGCGGCGGCCTCATCCCGTCCCCGCTCGCCGATCAGCCCCTGTGGTCCGGCATCGCCGCCCTGGACCCGGACCACTGCCTGGTCTGGGACCGCGAACGGGCCCGCACGCTGCGCTGGTGGCGGCCGCCCGCTCCCGAAGCCCCGCTGCCGGCCGGCGCACAAGCCGTACGGGACGCCCTCACCACGGCACTGCACGACCGCACGCCCGACGCAGGCCGGCTCAGCAGCGACCTGTCCGGCGGCATGGACTCCACCTCCCTCTGCTTCCTCGCCGCCCGGAACACCCCGGATCTGCTGACGTTCCGCTGGGGCGAGGCCGAGGCGGGCAACGACGACGCCGCCTTCGCCGCCGACGCCATCAGCGCCCTCGACCGCGCCGAACACCTCGTGATTCCCCCCGGCGAGCTCCCACCCCTCTTCGCCGACCCGGACGCCCTCATGGACACGGAGGAGCCCTACCCCTTCGTCCGCACCGCAGCGCGCACCCGGCACACCGCCCGGCTCCTCGCCGACCGCGGCGCCCGCCGCCATCTGGCCGGCCACGGCGGCGACGAACTGTTCACCCCCTTCCCCGGCTATCTGCACCCGCTGCTCCGCCGCCGTCCACTGACCGCCCTCCGGCACGTCCGCGGCTACGCCGCCCTCAAACGCTGGCCCGTGCTGCACACCCTGGCCGCGCTGACCCGCCCCGGGGACGAGGCGGCCTGGTGGCGCGCCCAGGCCGAGCACCTCACCGACCCACCCCTGCGCAAGCGCCGCCCCAGCCTCGGCTGGGGCCTGTGGCCGCTGCGCGCACCGTCCTGGGCCACCGGCACGGCCACCGAAGCGGCCCGCGAGGCACTCCGGCAGGCAGCCGACCGGTCCCGCCCCCTCTCCACCGACCTGGGCCAGCACCAGACCCTGGTCGCACTGCGCACCAGCGCGCCCTGGTACCGCCTGCTGGCCCGCCCGTTCGCCGAGGCCGGAGTGCAGCTCGACGCCCCGTTCTTCGACGACCGGGTCGTCGAGGCCGTCCTGGGCGTCCGGGTGCACGAGCACGCCGGCCCCTGGCGCTACAAGCCGCTGCTGGCCGACGCGATGCGCGGCATCGTCCCCGCGAGCGTGCTGGGCCGCGGCACCAAGGGCGAATTCAGCGACGAGGCCGGCACGGGGCTGCGCCACAACCTCCCCGCGATCCTCGACCTGTTCACCGATTCCGCCCTGGCCGCCCACGGCCTGCTCGACCCCGGGAAACTGCGCACCCAACTGCTCTCCCCCCAGGCCGACAACGCCATGGGCATCGCGCTGGAGCCCCTGATCGGCTGCGAACTCTGGCTGCGCGCCGCCACCCGCCCCACCCCTGCTTGGAGGTCCGACGATGCCCGTACGCCTGCACCCTGACGTGGTAGCCACCGACACCGACGACGGCACGGTCCTGCTCAACGAACGCACCGGCCGCTACTGGCAGCTCAACGCCACCGGCGGCCAGGTCCTGCGCCAACTGCTCGACGGCCACGAGGCCCCCCATATCGCCGCCGAGGTCGCGAACCGGCACCGCATCGCCCTTCACCGGGCCGAGCACGACGTGACCGCGGTGATCGAGCAACTCCGCACCGCCCAGCTGGTGATCGCGTGAGCCTGCCCGTCGCCCTGTCCGAACGGCGCAGACTCCCGCTGCACCGCCGCCTCGTCCCCCTGCTGGCCGTCGGCATCGCCCGCCTGCTGGCCAAGGCCAAACCCGCCCGGCTGCGCACCGTCCTGGAATTCGCCCGCCGCGGCGCACCCCCGGCCACCCCCGACCAGGCCCTCGCCGCCCGCGACGCCGTCGTCTCGGTCAGCCTGCGCTGCGCCGGCCAGGGCTGCCTGCAACGCTCCATCGCCACCGCCCTCCTCTGCCGCGCCCGCGGCTCCTGGCCCACCTGGTGCACCGGCATCCGCACCCACCCCTTCGCCGCCCACGCCTGGGTAGAAGCCCACAACCACCCCATCGGCGAACCCCACCCCAAGGGCCACTACAAGCCGCTGATCGCTATAGCGGCGGTGGGGGCGGGGGGCGGCGAGCACGAAGGGAAGGCCGCCGCCTAGGAGTTACGGCCCTGGGCGCTGCTGATGCCTCCTACGCGGCACTGCACCACGCACCGTTCGGGCCGGCCGGGGCGGAGCCGACGGCCGCAATCGCCACCGCTCCGCTGTCACTGCCGCAGGTAGGCCAGCACCGCCAGGACGCGCCGGTGATCGGCGCCGCTCTCGGGGAGTCCGAGCTTGTCGAAGATGTTCCCGATGTGCTTCGACACCGCCGCCTGGCTGACGGACAGGGAGTTCGCTATGGAGGCGTTGGAGCGGCCTTCGGCCATCAGGGCCAGTACCTCCTTCTCCCGCGGCGTCAGGCTCTGCACCGAGGACTGACCTCTGCGACGGCCCAGCAGCCGCCGGATGATCTCCGTGTCGATCACGGTCCCGCCGTCGGCCACGCGCTGCACCGAGCCGAGGAATTCCGGGATGTCGCCCACCCGGTCCTTGAGCAGGTACCCCACACCCGACGGGTTCGCCTCCAGCAACTCCGCCGCGTAGTCCGCGTCCAGGTACTGCGAGAGCACCAGCACGCCGAGGCCGGGGTGCTCCGCGCGCAGGTCGAGGGCCGCGCGCAGGCCCTCGTCCTTGAAGCCCGGCGGTAATCGGACGTCCACCAGGGCGAGATCGGGCCGGTGTTCCCGCACCGCGGCGATGAGCGAGGGCGCATTGTCGACGGCGGCGACGACCTGGTGACCGAACTTGGTGAGGATCTGCACCAGGCCCTCCCTGAGCAGGGAGGAATCCTCAGCCATCACGATCCGCATGGAATCTCCACATGCACGAGGGTCGGCCCGCCGACCGGGCTCGACAGATGAACGGTTCCGCCGAAGACCGCGACCCGGTCCGCGAGCCCCAGCAGACCGGTCCCGGACTCCGCGTCGGCGCCACCGACGCCATTGTCGCGCACCTCCAGCACGAGCCCGGTGCCCGTACGGCGCAGCGACAGCCGGGCCTCGGTGGCGGCGCTGTGCTTGGTGACGTTGGTCATCGCCTCGCAGGCCACGAAGTACGTGGCGGCCTCCACGGCCTCCGGCGGGCGCTCGGCCAGCTCGACCTCGGTCTCCACCGGCAGGACCGCGTCCTCCGCGAGCTCGGCGAGCGCGGCGGGCAGGCCCCGGTCGGTGAGCGTCGCGGGGTAGATGCCGTGGACGAGTTCCCGGAGTTCCCGGAGGGTGGTCCGCGCCTCCCCGGCGGCCTTGTCGACGAGTTCACGGGCCGCGCTGTCGCCCCCGGCGAGCTCCAGCCGCGCGAGACCCAGCGTCATGATCAGGCCGGTGAGGCGCTGCTGGGCACCGTCGTGCAGATCGCGCTCGATCCGGCGGCGCTCCGCGTCGTAGGCGTCCAGAATGCGCGCCCTGGACCGGACGAGCTGGCCGATGCGTTCGTCGTGACCGTCACCGGCGCCGCCATCACGTCTCGTCAGGACCCGGGTGGCCAGCCGGGCACGGGCGGCCGCGTACCTGGTCAGCGTGAGGTGGGTCAGGACCAGCAGGACCGCGCCGCACAGCACCAGCAGGACGGCCTGCGTGTCCGAGTGCGCCTGGAAGACAGCGATCCGCACCTGCCCGTCCGGGGTGAAGCGGCGCAGCAGCGGCGCGACGAGCAGTGCCAGGGACAGCGTCAGGCTTCCCGTCACCAGGACGAAGTCACAGAGCGACAGTGCACAGTGGACCACCGCGTAGGCCAGTTCCCACCACGTCGCCCGCTCGGTCGCGCGCTGCCGGAGCCAGCCGCGCGGCCCGCCGCCGGAGGCCGGGGCGTGCGGCGAGGGAACGGCGGTGCCGGTGAACATCCGCAGCCGGGCCCGCTCGACCGCACCCAGCGGGATGCCCGACAGCAGCACGGCGGCGATCAGCGGCAGGCCCACGAGGAACAGCGCCGTCGCCAGGCCCGGCACCAGCAGGACCACGCAGCAGGTCAGCCACGCCAGCCCGACGGGGAAGCCGCACGCCAGATAGAGCGCCGCCCGGGCCGTCCGCACGCTCCCGATGCGTAATCGCCCACCTGCCGCCGCGCACTGCTGCCGCACCGACATTTGTCCCCAACCTGCCCTCCCTGCCGCCCTCTTGCCCTTCGCCGGCAGAGGAGTGGACCGAGGGTAGACCTCGCTCTACCCCGGCTGTCCAGCGCACTCCACCGACATCGCCGCCTGGGGCGGATTGACTCGTGCCATGAAGACCACGCAGCCGCCCCGCACCGTCCACAGGCCGGCCACCGGCCGGAGTCCGGCCGTCGACCTGCGGTCCCTCCAGAAGACGCACGGCAGGGGCCGGCAGGCGGTCACCGCCCTGCACGGCATCGACCACGCCATCCCCGGCGGGTCGTTCACGGCGGTGATGGGCCCTTCGGGCTCCGGGAAGTCCACGCTGCTGCACTGCGCGGCGGGCCTTGAGCGCCCGTCCTCCGGCTCGGTGACACTGGCCGGGCAGGATCTCGCCGAACTGTCCGAGCGGCAGTTGACGCTGCTGCGCCGGGGCCGCATCGGCTTCGTCTTCCAGGACTTCCACCTGGTCCCCGCGCTGAGCGTCGCCGCCAACGTGGCGCTGCCGCTGCGCCTGGCGGGACGCCGCCCGGACCCGCACCGCCTGGAGGAACTGCTCACCCACGTGGGCCTGTTGGACAAGCGCCACCGCCGGCCGGCCGAGTTGTCGGGCGGCCAGCAACAGCGTGCCGCCCTGGCCCGGGCGCTGGTCACCCACCCCGAGGTGGTCTTCGCTGACGAGCCGACCGGCGCCCTGGACCGGGCCTCCGGCCGCGACGTGCTCAACCTGCTGCGCGACGCGGTCGACGACCTGAGCACCACCGTCGTCATGGTCACGCACGACCCGCAGGCCGCCGCCTGGGCGGACGAGGTGCTGGTGCTCGCCGACGGCCGCCTCGTGGACCGCCTCACCGGCCCCGAGGTCACCGCCGAGACCATCGCGGCCCGCATGGCCGCTCTGGGGGTCTGACGATGTTCTTCCCCGTACTGGGTTCCCTGCGCACCCGGCTGTGGCAGTACGCCGGAGTGCTCGTGGTGGTGGTGATGAGTGCGGCGCTGGCCACCACGCTGACGACGGTGCTGGACCGGGTGCACCAGGTGAGCGCCGAGGGCGGTGCCGAGAAAGCAGCCGGGTCGCTACTGGGCCTCGTGGGCGGCACCTCCGGCCTGACCGCCTGGCTGCTCGTCGTCAACACCCTGTCCCTGGTGGTGCAGCAGCGCCGCCGGGAGATCGGGGCACTGCGGACCATCGGGGCCACGGCCCGCCAACTGCGGCTCGGGATCGTCGGCGAGGCCCTGCTGATCTCTCTCGCCGGAGCCGCGGCGGGCGCAGGCCTCGGCCTGGCCGCGGCCGGGCCCGCGCTGACCTGGCTCATCCGCAACGGCATTCTGGAGCCCGGGCCCACGGGCGGGCCGTCCCTGCCGGGCTTCACCGCGGGCCTCCTGGGCACGACGGGCATCGCCGTACTCGCCGCGTGGGCCGCGACCAACGGCCCGCTGCGGATCTCGCCGATCGCCGCCCTGCGCGAGGCCGAGGTGGAGCGACGCGCGATGCCGACCGGACGCGCCGTTGGCGCGCTCGTCATGCTCGGGCTCGCCTGGGCGTCCTGGGACTGGTACGGACGCCGCGGCGGCCCGCACGGGGCGACCAACGGCACCATGGCGCTCTGCCTGTTGCTGATCCTGTCCGCCTGGCTGCTCCTCCCGCTCCTCGTCCGCCCCATCGCCGCACTGAGCGCCGTCCCCGGCCGCCTGCTCTCCCGCTACTCGGGCACACTGGCCGCGGCGAACAGCGCGGCGGCCACCCGCCGCGTGGCTGCCACGGCCGGCCCCGTCCTCATCGCCGCGGGCCTCAGCGCGATACTGCTCTGCGGCAACTCCGTCTCACAGCAAACGAATTCGCACCCGGCCGTCGTGTCAGCATCGCCCCGGACCACTGAACCGGCGGCCCTGCAAACAGCTCAGGAACGTGCCGTCAAAGAGACACGGCAACAACCGTCACGGGCCGACACCCGCCAAGAGCGCAACGCCGTCGGCCTGCGCATCTTGATGGTCCCCCTCCTCGCGTTCTCCGCCATCGGCATCCTGAACACCCTGCTGCTCGCCACCCGCCGCCGCCGACAGGAGTTCGCCACCCTCCGTCTCACCGGAAGCACCCGCGGCCAGCTCCTCCGCATGCTCGGCTGGGAGTCCGCCGCCGTCGTACTCACCGGCCTCACCACCGCCACCGCAGTAGTAACCCTCTCCCTCACGGGCCTCGCCTCCCGCCTGTCCCTCCCGACCCAGGGCCTACTCCCCCTCCTACCGTGGGGCCCCCTCTCCCAGGTAGCCCTCGGCTGCACCGCCCTGGGCCTCCTGGGCGTCCTCATCCCCGGCCTGCTCGTCCTGCGCGTCCACCCTTCCCAGGTGGCACGAGCGGAGTGAGGGGCTGGGGGCTGGATGCGTGACAGCGGAGTCCGACGGCGCCGTCGGCCCACCCCCGCGACGGAGACCAGAACCGAGACCGCCGGCACCCGCACGCCCCCGGCCCCCGCATCGACGCCGAGTCCAGGAAACGCAAAACCCCAGCTCAGAAAGCATCTGAGCTGGGGTTGCAAGTGGAGCCGCCTTCGGGATTCGAACCCGAGACCTACGCATTACGAGTGCGTTGCTCTGGCCAACTGAGCTAAGGCGGCGTGGTGCGCGGCCCAGTCTACACATCGTGGAGGGGTGCTTTGTCACTCGTTCAGGAGCTGGTCAGAGGGCGGTGGGGGGAGAGGGGGGCGGGTGTGGTGTGGGTCACTTGCAGCGGGTGCCCTTGGGGGGGACGGTGCCCTTGAGGAGGTAGTTGTTGATCGCGGTGTCGATGCACTTGCTGCCGCGGCCGTAGGCGGTGTGGCCGTCGCCGTCGTAGGTGAGGAGGGTGGCGCTGGAGAGCTGGGCGGCGAGGGCCTTGGCCCAGACGTAGGGGGTGGCCGGGTCGCGGGTGGTGCCGACGACGAGGATCGGGGCGGCGCCCTTGGCCTCGATGCGGTGGGCCGTGCCGGTGGGCTTGACCGGCCAGTACGCGCAGTTCAAGGCGGCCCAGGCGAAGTTTTCGCCGAAGACCGGGGAGGCCTTGCGGAAGCTGGGCAGGGCGGCGCGGACCTGCGCGGGGCCGTTGAAGGCGGAGGCGAGGTCGAGGCAGTTGACGGCGGGGTTGGCGTACATCTGGTTGGCGTAGGTGCCGTTCGGGTCGCGCTCGTAGTAGCTGTCGGAGAGCGTGAGCAGCCCGCGGCCGTTGCCGTCCTCGGCCTGGGCCAGGTATTCGCGCAGGACCGGCCAGGCGCGCTGGTCATACATGGCGGCGACGACGCCCGTGGTCGCGAGGGATTCGGTGAGCTCGCGCTGCTCGCCCGTGGGCACCGGGTGGGCGTCCAGCTTCTTGAAGAGGGCGGAGAGCTGCCGGCCGGCGTCGTCGACGCTCTTGGTGCCGAGCGGGCAGTCCTTGTGCTTGATGCAGTCCGCGGCGAAGGCCCGGAAGGCGGTGTCGAAGCCGGCGGTCTGGTTGAGGTTGACGGTGCGGGAGTCGAGCTCCGGGTTCATCGCGCCGTCCAGGACCATCCGGCCGACGCGGGACGGGTAGAGGCCGGCGTAGGTCGCGCCGAGGAAGGTGCCGTAGGAAGCGCCCACGTAGGTGAGCTTCTTGTCGCCCAGGACGGCGCGCAGCACGTCCATGTCGCGGGCGGCCTCGATGGTGGAGACATGGCGGAGCAGCTGGCCGGCGCGGGAGGCGCAGCCCTTGGCGAAGCTGCGGTAGGCACTGGTGAGCTTGTTGACCTCGGCCGGTGAGTCCGGGGTCACATCGGTCTGGGTGTAGCGGTCCATCTGCTTGTCGGTCAGGCACTCGACCGGTTCGCTGCGGCCCACGCCGCGGGGGTCCATCGCCACCATGTCGTACCGCGCGCGGACCGCGGCGGGCTGGGGCGCGTACCGCTGGAGGTACTCGATCGCGGAACCACCGGGGCCGCCGGGATTGACCTGGATGGAGCCGATCTTGCTACCGGAGCCGGTGGACTTCCTGCGGGCCACCGTGAGCTTGAGGTCGGTGTCCGCGCTGGGCTTGGAGTAGTCGAGGGGCGCCTTCATCGTGGCGCACTCGAAGCCCGCCACCCCACAGGGCCGCCAGCTCAGCTTCTGGTCGTAATACGGGCGAAGGGGGGCCGGGGTGGCGGCGGGGAGGGGCGCGAGGGAGGCGGCCCCGGCGGGGCGCTGGGCACCGGCCGCCGTCCCGCGGCCCGGGGACGCCTCACCGTCGGGGGACGAACTCCCCGAGGAGCAGCCGGAGATCAGCAGAGCGGTGGCCGCGAGGGCGGCGGCAGAGGTGCGGAGCGGGCGGCTGGTGGCCATTGGGCGGTCCCTTGGTCTCGGTCCCTGGAGCGTGTGGGGTGTGGAGTGCGGTGTCGGTCCTTGGGGTGGGGTGCGGTGGAGCCCGTACGTAGTGGCGGCGGGTGGTGGATGCCGGGTGGCGGTGACGGTGGCGGTTGTTCGGTGACGCTCTCGCACGGAGAGTATCCGGACGAGGACGTGGTGTGTGCGGCTCGTGGAGTGAAGGCTCGGGCGGCCGGCGGGGCCGGTGCCGTGGCCGGGTGGGCTCGGGCGGCCGGCGGGCGCCGGTGCCGCGGTGGGCAGGGATCAGGCAGCCGGCAGGCCCGGCGCCATGGATGGGTGAGGGCGTCAGCCCGCCCGGAGAGCCACCGTCATCGCCTCGACCGCGAGGAGGGGGGCCACATTGCGGTCCAGGGCCTCGCGGCAGGCGATGACGGCTTCTATCCGGCGGAGGGTGCGTTCGGGGGTCGAGGCGGTGGCGATGCGCTGGACGCTGTCGCGGACCTCGTCGTTGGCGAGGGGTACCGAAGCGCCCATCTGGAGGGCGAGGACGTCGCGGTAGAAGCCGGTGAGGTCGACCAGGGCCAGATCGAGGCTGTCGCGCTGGGTACGGGTCGAGCGGCGCTTCTGCTTGTCCTGGAGTTCCTTCATGGCGCCGGCCGTGCCGCGCGGCAGCCGTCCGTTGGTGCCGGCCGCGGCGCCGAGCGCGGCGCGCAGCTCCTCGGTCTCCTTGGTGTCGACCTCCTCCGCGACCTGCTTGGCGTCCTCCCCCGCGGCGTCGATCAGCTCCTGGGCGGCCTTGAGGCAGCCGCCGATGTCGTCGACGCGGAGGGGGAGTTTCAGTACGGCCGTCCGGCGGGCCCGGGCGCGCTCGTCGGTGGCGAGGCGGCGGGCCCGGCCGATATGCCCCTGGGTGGCGCGGGCGGCCCGGCCGGCGGCTTCCGGCTCGATGCCGTCCCGCCGGACGAGGACGTCGGCGACCGCGTCGACCGGTGGCGTACGCAGCGAGAGCAGGCGGCAGCGCGAGCGGATGGTGGGGAGGACGTCCTCCACCGAGGGGGCGCAGAGCAGCCAGACCGTACGGGGCGCGGGCTCCTCGACGGCCTTGAGGAGGACATTGCCGGCGCCTTCGGTGAGGCGGTCGGCGTCCTCCAGGACGATCACCTGCCAGCGGCCGCCGGACGGGGAGAGCGAGGACCGGCGGACCAGGTCGCGGGTCTCCTTGACGCCGATGGACAGCAGGTCCGTACGGACGATCTCGACATCGGCGTGGGTGCCGATCAGGGCCGTGTGGCAGCCGTCGCAGAAACCGCAGCCGGGGGCGCCGCCGAGGGCGCGGTCCGGGCTGACGCACTGCAGGGCGGCGGCGAAGGCGCGGGCCGCGGTGGCCCGGCCGGAGCCGGGCGGGCCCGTGAACAGCCAGGCGTGCGTCATCTGGGAGGCGCCGCCGGGCTCAGCGGACGGCGGCTCCGCACCGCGCGCGGGCTCCGGCCCCGCCTGCTCCGCGGAGACCAGGGCGTCCGCATCGCGCGCGGCCGCGGCCAGCTGCGCCGTCACCCGGTCCTGGCCGACCACGTCGTCCCATACCGCCATCGCTGTCCGCCGTTCCTGTGCCGTTCCGTCCTGCCCGTGCCGCGCCGAGTGCGGGTGTGCCCGGCCCCGCACACCGCGCAGTGCTCCGCGCCCGACCCATTGTGGTGCAACCCACTGACAAACGAATCCGGAAGCCGGCGCCGGGCGGCCGGACGGCGCCCTCCGGAAGCGGAAAACGGCCGTGGGGGGGGGGGGGGGGGGGGGGGGGGGGGGGGTTGGGGGGGGGGGGGGGGGGGGGGGGGGGGGGGGGGGGGGGGGGGGGGGGGGGGG
>NZ_JBVHZH010000007.1:77174-193313 GCF_055574515.1 Streptomyces sp. NPDC029466 | reverse complement strand
CACCCGCTACGACAAGACCGTCGAGTCCTACCAAGCCGCCGTCACCCTCGCATCGCTCCTGATGTGGGCGTGACATTTGAAGACAACTCCTAGGGGACGTGGGCCCCGGAGCCGCCGCCCAACCGGCCGGCTATCTCCCAACCAGCCGACTGTCTCCCGACCGACCGGCTACCTCCCGACCGACCACGTCTCCCCGCAGCCGCCCGCCCGTCAGAGCGGTGTGACCGTGAGGCCCGACAGTCCGGTCAGCCCCGCCGGGCCGCCGGTGCGTACGGCGATCGACCCGTACGGGGTGCTCAGCCGCAGCCAGCCGCCCGCGGACAGCAGGCTCAGCGGCTGGTGCCCGGGCCGCGCGGACCCGGCGCCGGAAGCGGTGCCGCTGCCCGCCAGCGCCCCGGCCCGTACCGGCCGCAGAAAGCCCAGCGACTGCGCGGCATGGGCGGCGCGCAGCGGGAGATGGGTGTCGCCGAGGGTGCGCGACCAGATCTCCCGGCCGATGCGGTCCCGTTCGGTGCGGGTGCGGTGCTGCGGCGGCAACGCCTCGTCACGGGCGCGGAATTCGGCGACCGCGGCGGCCACCGCACGCATCAGCGCCTCGGGCGCGGGCAGCCCCGGCACCCGCTGCCAGCCGCCGCGTGGCGGCAGCAGCCCGGTCCACGGCGGACCGGTGACGGCGGCGGGCACGGTCAGCACACCCGCCGGCCCGTCCACGCCTTCGAGGAGTTCACCGGCCGAGACCGTCCGGTCCAGGGTGGTGTCGTCGGCGAGCCGGGCGGTGCGGATCGCCAGCACCTCGAAGGACGGCGGGCGGCCGAAAACGGCGAGCACCCCGCCGCCGGCCTGGAGCCGTACCGCGGCGGCGCGGTCGTAGTGGATCAGGCGGGCGAGGAAGGCGGCGAGATCCGCCGCCTCCCCCGCATCGGCCAGGTGCAGCGCCGTCATACCGCGGCGGATCCCCCCTGATGCGCGGCGTCGTCCAGATACTCCTTGAGGATCGCCTTCTCCTCCGCGCTGAGACGGCGGGGACGCTCCTCGGTGAAGTCGAACGGGACGACGACGGTCGAGGCCCGCAGGTAGAGGGTGTCCTCGTCCTTGACCTCGTAGCCGACCGTCATCGACGCGGCGCTGATCTTCGTCACCCACAACTCGACGGTCACCGGGGCGTGCCGGTGGACCAGCGGCCGCACATAGTCGATCTCGTGCCGGGCGACGACCGAGCCGCCCGTGAACGACGGGCTGCCGTCCCCCGGCGCCAGCCGGCGCATGAAGTCGATCCGCGCCTCTTCGAGGTAGCGGACGAACACCGCGTTGTTGACATGGCCGAACGCGTCCATGTCCGACCAGCGCAGGGGGCAGGAGTAGAGGTGTCGCACGCCGGTCAGCCCCGGGTGAGCTTCTTGTACGTGGCGCGGTGCGGGCGGGCCGCGTCCGCACCGAGGCGCTCGACCTTGTTCTTCTCGTACGACTCGAAGTTGCCCTCGAACCAGAACCACCGGGAGTCGCCCTCGTACGCCAGGATGTGCGTGGCGACGCGGTCGAGGAACCAGCGGTCGTGGGAGACGACCACGGCGCAGCCCGGGAACTCCAGGAGCGCGTTCTCCAGCGACGACAGGGTCTCGACGTCGAGGTCGTTGGTCGGCTCGTCGAGGAGCAGGAGGTTGCCGCCCTGCTTGAGGGTGAGCGCCAGGTTGAGGCGGTTGCGCTCACCACCGGAGAGCACCCCGGCCGGCTTCTGCTGGTCCGGGCCCTTGAAGCCGAACGCGGAGACATACGCCCGCGAGGGCATCTCGACCTGGCCGACGTTGATGTAGTCCAGCTCGTCGGAGACCACGGCCCACAGGGTCTTCTTGGGGTCGATGTTCTCGCGGCTCTGGTCGACGTAGGAGATCTTGACGGTCTCGCCGACCTTGATGTCGCCGGAGTCCGGGGTCTCCAGGCCCTGGAGCATCTTGAACAGCGTGGTCTTGCCGGCGCCGTTCGGGCCGATGATGCCGACGATGCCGTTGCGCGGCAGGGTGAAGCTCAGGTCCTCGATCAGGACCTTCTCGCCGAAGGCCTTGTTGAGCTTGTCGACCTCGACGACGACATTGCCCAGCCGCGGGCCCGGCGGGATCTGGATCTCCTCGAAGTCCAGCTTCCGCATCTTGTCCGCCTCGGCGGCCATTTCCTCGTAACGGGCCAGTCGCGACTTGGACTTGGCCTGCCGCCCCTTGGCGTTGGAGCGCACCCACTCCAGCTCTTCCTTCAGACGCTTCGCACGCTTGGCGTCCTTCTGGCCCTCGACCTTGAGACGGGTCTGCTTGGTCTCCAGGTACTTGGAGTAGTTGCCCTCGTAGCCGTGGGCGCGGCCGCGGTCGAGCTCCAGGATCCAGCCGGCGACGTTGTCGAGGAAGTACCGGTCGTGGGTGACGGCGACGACGGTGCCGGGGTACTTGGCGAGGTGCTGCTCCAGCCACTGCACGGACTCGGCGTCCAGGTGGTTGGTGGGCTCGTCGAGGAGCAGCAGGTCAGGGGCCTCCAGCAGCAGCTTGCACAGCGCGACGCGGCGGCGCTCACCACCGGAGAGGTTGGTGACCGGCCAGTCGCCGGGCGGGCAGCCGAGGGCGTCCATGGCCTGCTCCAGCTGGGTGTCCAGGTCCCACGCGTTGGCGTGGTCGAGGTCCTCCTGGAGCTTGCCCATCTCCTCCATGAGCTCGTCGGAGTAGTCGGTCGCCATCAGCTCGGCGACCTCGTTGAAGCGGTGGAGCTTGCCCATGACCTCGGCAGCGCCGTCCTGGACGTTCTGGAGCACCGTCTTGGACTCGTCCAGCGGCGGCTCCTGAAGGAGCATGCCGACGGTGTAGCCCGGGGAGAGGAACGCGTCACCGTTCGACGGCTGCTCAAGACCAGCCATGATCTTCAGCACCGTGGACTTACCGGCGCCGTTGGGACCCACGACACCGATCTTTGCGCCCGGCAGGAAGCTCAGCGTCACGTCATCGAGGATGACCTTGTCGCCGTGCGCCTTGCGCGCCTTGCGCATCGTGTAGATGTACTCAGCCAAGAGAAACCGTCCGGCAGATTGGATCGATAAGGGTCTGTGCGGCACCGCCCCGGGGCCCTCGTGCGCGGCAACCGTGGGAGGCCAGATACACCCCATCTTGCCGTACGCCTGCGCTCAGGCGGAAACGAGTAGGTCAGAGCGCCCCTGCTCAGCCCCGACCTGCCATGCCTCCGTGTCCACTTGATCGCCGTCTGTCAGCGTTGATCACCTGGGGGCGGACTTCGGCTGTGCGTGCTGCGTGATGCGTGCTGTACGGCCTGCCCGGTGTGCGTGGGCTCGGTCGGCCGGCTGTCGGGCTGGCGGGCTGGCGGGCTGGCGGGCTGGCGGGCTGGCGGGCTGGCGGGCTGGCGGGCTGGCCACGATGCGTCTGCCTGGACCGTCGTACGTCGGCCCGGCCCTGCCTTGCCCTATGGGTGCCCTGCCCTGCACGGTGCCCTGCCCTGCCCGCTGTACGTCGGCTGCTGGACAGCGGGGGCCGGGGCGGGGTGGGCACCGAGGCGCCGCGCGAACGCCGACGGCCCCGGAGCGCTGCTGCGCTACGGGGCCGTCGGGGGCTCACCCTCGGGTCACCGAGTGGTTACCGGGTGCGGCCGGACGCTGGGGCACCGGCCGCCGGGTGTTACTGGGCGGGGGTGCCGGTCTTCTTCTTACGGAGGAAGAACACCGCCGCGCCGCCGACCACGACGAGGACGACCGCGATGCCCGCGATCATCGGGGTGGCGTTGCTGGAACCGGTCTCGGCGAGGTCGCCGCCCTTGTCCCCACCGGTGTCCCCACCGGTGCTGCCACCGACCGAGGCCGGGCTGGGCTGGCTGGAGGGCTTGCCGCCGCCGCTGCCGGCGGTCTTGCAGTCCAGGACGCCGGAGAACGACTTCTTGAAGCCGCCCTCACCCTTGATCGTGATGTTGTACGGCTGGTCCTCGGCCACCGGCACGGTCACGGTCTGCGACTTGCCCGGCGCGATCTCGTAGTCCTTGCCGGAGAGCTGGAAGCGGAACGCCTCATCGCCCTTGTTGCTCGCCGTGACGTCCACGCCACCCTTGGCGCAGTTCTTCTCCGCGGTGATCGCCGGGATGGCGCCCTGCTTCTTCCACGAGAACGTGGCGGCCGCGGAGACCGTGGACTCGCTGGAGCCGGCCAGGATCTGGGTCTGGCTCTTGGCGTGCTCACCGATGCCGGTGAAGGCACGGCCGACCGGGACCTTGGTGGCGGCCTGCGCGGTCAGCGAGCTGCTGCCGTCCGCGGCGCCCGCGGGCACGTCGAAGAACAGCTGGGTGCCGTCGGTCGCGCTGGTGACCGGCTTACCGTCCTTGCCGACGACCTTGGCACCGGCAGGCACGCCGGCCGCCGGGGAGATCGTGACGCTGTCGGCGTTGGTGTGCACGGTGACCGGACCGAGCTTGCTGCCGGACTTGCCGGAGACGGCCGGCGGGTCGAGCGTCAGCGAGGCCTTGGGCTCGGCGACGTTCTGCGCGCTCTTCTCGAGGTAGTCGGCGAGCTTCTCGGCCGCCGGGTCGACCGCGTCCACCTTGGCGTGGTCGGAGAAGCGCCAGATCGCGACCTGGGTGCCGGCCGCGGCGGTCTTCTCGGTGAGGTTGCCGGCACCGGCCTTGGCGGCGAGCGCGGCCAGGTCGTTCACCTGCGGGTAGGAGTTCTGAAGAATCCAGCGGATCTTGCCCGCGTCCCCGTTGTTGTGCAGCGACGAGGCGCTCCAGGGCACTTCCTGGTACTTCGCCTGCTGCTGCGTCGGGTTGTGGATGTCGATGCAGTACGTCTGGAGCGTGCCGCCGTTGTCGACCGCCATCTCGAAGAGGCCGGCGCCGACGCGCTGGTCCCCTCCGTCGTTGTGCACGACCGCCTGGTCGAAGGTCTTCAGACCGCCGAGCGTGGCGGTGGCACCCCCATGGGCGGGGGTCGTCTCGTCCGCCGCGGCAGGCCCCGCGGTGGCTATCGCACCCGCCGCGACCAGGCCGGAGGCCACGACCGCGGCGGCAAGGCGGGCTGCGCCCCGCCTCTTTATCGAAAGCATGAAATTCCCCTCTGGGCGAGGCGGTCGAAGTGGGAGAGGTTGCCTCGCCGGAAAGATCCCAAAGAACTCAACAGCCGAACACGTCAGCCCCCGTGAGTACTTGTCGGATCTTATGGAGCAGGTGCATCAGGGTCCCCAGTAATGGCATCCCATAAGCGATCCGAATCGCAATCGTTACCGATCACGAGCACCTTGACCTGGCATTATCGACAAATCACCAGAACTTTTCAGGGCACAGTCACCTTCTCTGGCGAATGGGTCACGGAGGAAGGTGCTGCGGCGGAGTCCCCCGATCCTCCGGCACCAGCTGCAATCCCGCTGGTCATAGGCGTTTTGGCGGTCGTGGAGCCCTTGGCGGCCCTCTGCTCCTTGAGAACTCGCCGACCTCTGACGCCCGTCCGAGGTCTGGAACCCGGCCGTGCTTCACCGGCTGCCCGCGCCTTGGCATCCGTGGGCGGGGTGGCGTCCGTTGGGGAGTTGGCGTCCGTTGAAGAGTTGGTGGTGGGCGAGTTGGCCGCCGTTGGAGTGTCGGTCGTCGCGGGAGAGCCAGCTGACGTCGGCACCTTGGGGACAGTCCGGGTGCCGACTTCCGGCAAGGGGCCTTCCCATAAATCTTGTTGTGCTGGCCTGGCCGGGTGCGGCGGTCGCGATCGTTGTGGGGAGGGAGCGGGAGAGGGAGAGAGGGAAGGAGAAGGGGAGGGGGACGGCGACACGGACTCCGATGGTGGCGATGGCGATAGATGCGGTCTCGGCGCGGGAGAGGAGACCGGTGTCGGGGAGAGTTGTTGAGCTGAGGCCGAGGGGCCGTCCGCTGCCGTACGTACCGCCCGGAGGACCCTTCGGAACGCGGCGGTGCCCCGCGTGAGATCGTGGCCGATCGCCACGGCGTCGACCTCCGCCGAGAACCAGCGCTGCCCGCCCTTCTCGGGCGGCTGCTCCCCCTCCCGCAGCCGTAACCGTCCCTGGACGATGAGTGGTTCACCCACCGCCACCGACGCGGCCACATTGTCGGCGAGCCCACGCCACGACCGGACCGTGTAGAAACTCGTCTCGCCGTCGGTCCAGCGCTCCTGTGCCTTGTCCCACCGACGGGATGTCGCCGCCAGCCGGAACCTCGCCACCGTCACACCGGCCGCCGTCTGGCGATGCTCCACCGCCGTCGCGGCATTCCCCACCAGCGTCACCATCGTGTCGTTCACCTGCTACGCCTCCCCCGTGTCCGGCGGTCGCTCTCGTCGCGTACCGCTCGCGCTGCGATGACCTCATGCTGCACGGATTCGGCAAGCGCCGCGGCGGCGTGTGGACAGGTGGCCGACTGTGGACAACTCGGCCACCCGGAAGGGGGAGAGAAGGAGAGAGAAGGGGGATGAGGGCGGGGTGTTCACGGCCCGGGGTCACCATCTGCTCTCCCCCTCCCCTGGGTCTGCCAGCAGTCGTCAGGCCTTCTCCGCGCTCCCCAGCCGCCATCGGCCCCCCGGTCGTCATCCGCCCCGGCCGCCCTCAGTCCCCTCGCCCTCGGTCCGGTCGTTGCCGGCCCCGGTCACTACCGCCCGGCCGCCTCGGCAGTCCCATCCACCCCGTCGGCCGCCAACTCCCTCCCCCGCCCGGCCGTTACGCCGCGCCCTGCTGCTCAGCCCCCTCCCGCCGTCACACGCCGGATGCCACCGCGTACTGCTCCCGCACCTCGCGATAGCGCAGCAGCTCGGCAGCCACCGGCTCCAGCACCCGCGCCCGCCCGCACGCCGCAGCCGCACTCCGCAGGCGCCGCTCGGCGTCCTGCCCGTAACGCCGGGCCGGGCCGCGCGCCACCACCCGGCACATCCACGCCAGCGCCGGCCCGCCCACCGACCCGAGAACCGCGGGCAGCAGCCCGGAGATCCAGGCCGTCGCATCGCCCACGCCCGTCATCGCACCCAGCAGCCAGAGCACGCCGACGACTTGGAGGACGGACAACATCCCCTGCAACGAGGCGGCAACCGTCCACCACCGCGGCTTCACGGCCGGCCCGCCCCGTAGGGCCTCTTCGGCATCCGCTGCCACCTTGTCCAGCGCCTCCGGCAGCCCGTAGGCACCGCGGTCCGCCGCCTCCCGCACCGCATGGGCCCAGGGCGCCGGCAACCCGTGCGCCGCCTCGGCGGCCACCGTGCGGACGGCGTGTTCCACCACCGGCCGGGCGGCCGCCCGGCCGTCCACCGCCGACGCACCCACCTCACCGGCCCCGGCCTCAGGCCCGGCCCCGCCGTCTCCCGGATGCCCGGCCGCCCACTGCCGCTCCACCAGGCCCTGCCGCCTGCCGCGCCGCCCGGAAGCCGTCAGACCCTCGGGGCCCTCACCGTTCCGACCGGTACGGGCCCGGCCCGTGCCCGTCCGCACCGCTTCGCCGTGCCCCGCGCAGACCTGCCCCATGGAGGTCCGCCCGTCCCGGCTCCACCTCGTTCCCGCCCGCCCCCTACGGCCCCGCGCCGCGTCGATCCGCCCCTCATCGGTCCGTCCGGCGCCCGTCTGCCCGGCGCCCGTCTGCCCGGCACCTGCACGCCCTCCACCCCGGCCAACCCCCGCTCCCGTAACCCCCACTCCGGTCGTTCCCGCTCCCGCCGCTCCGGTCACCCATCCCTCGTTCGCCCCCGCCCCGAAGCCACCGGCCCCCCTCCGACTCCCCCGCAACCGCCACCGCCGCATCCGCGACCACGGAGAGCCGCAGGCACGCTCCGCGTACCGCAGCCAATCGCGCTCCGCCGCCCGCCCGGTGGCCACCGCCCCGACCGCCTCCGCCAAACGGTCGTCGAACTCCGCACGGGCCCGTTCGGTCAGCCCGACCCCGTTCTGCGCCACGTACGCCGACCGCAACCGCTCGGTCGCCGCGTCCACATCCGCCGCCAGCCGACGGTCCGCCGCGCCCCGTTCCGCGACGAACTGGCCCAGCGCCTCCCGCAGTTCCCCCACGCCCCGGCCGGTCGCGGCGGACAGCGCGAGCACCGCCGCCCCGGGCTCCCCGTGCTCGCCGAGCGCCAGCCCGTCCTCGTCCAGCAGCCGGCGCAGATCGTCCACCACCTGGTCGGCGGCGTCCCCGGGCAGCCGGTCCACCTGGTTGAGCACGACGAACATGACCTCGGCGTAGCCCGCCAACGGCCGCAGATACCGCTCGTGCAGCACCGCGTCCGCGTACTTCTCCGGGTCCACCACCCAGATCACCGCGTCCACCAGCTCCAGCATCCGGTCCACCTGGGCGCGGTGCTCAGTGGCCGAGGAGTCGTGGTCGGGCAGATCGATCAGGATGAGTCCGCGCAGCTCGGAGCTGCCGTCCGCCGGGACGTGCCGGCGGTGGGCGGGCACGCCGAGCCGGTGCAGCAGCCCGTCCGCGCCCGGCCGGCTGCCCGGCCAGACGCAGGCCACCGGCTCCGCGGTCGTCGGCCGCCGCGGCCCGACCTGTGAACGGTTCGCCCCCGCCAGCGCGTTGAACAGCGAGGACTTACCGCTGCCGGTCGCCCCCGCGATGGCGACGACGGTGTGCTCACCGGACAGCCGGTACCGCTCGTCCGCCGTCTCCAGCACCCGGCCCGCCCCCGCCAGCGTCCGCCCGTCCAACCGGGTCCGGGACAGCGCGATCAACTCCCGCAACGCATCCAGCCGCCCGCGCAGCCCGCCCCCCGCGGCCCGCCGCCCCCCATCCGCGACCCACCGGTACGCGCCTCCGGCACCGCTCTCCATCTCGGCAGGCAAACGCGGTTGAACCATGGCCTCCATTCGCGGGTCGGCACGCAACGCGCCACGTGCGCCCTCGCCACGCGCCCTCTCCATACGGGCCCCCGCGCCATGAGCTGCCGCCATACGGGACCCCGTGCCATGCGCTGCCGCCATACGGGCCGCCGCGACACGGGCTTCCCCAGTACGGGTAGCCCCGGCACCGGGCCCCTCGGCAGGAGCCGCACCCCCCACCCGCACACCCGCCTCGGCACCCGCCCCGACCGACACACCGGCCGCCGTGCCGCCGGGCGCACCGGCCGACGTGTCATCGGGCGCACCGGCCGACGTGCCGACCGAGTTGCCTGCCGAGGTGCCCACCCCCGCCGCCACAGCTGCCCCCGCAGACGGCTCTCCCCTCGTCCCCGGCCTGGGCACACCCGCACCCCGCGCCCGCCGCGCAATCAACCCGTCATCCCACGCACCGCCCACCGCTGCTTCTTGCGCAGCCGCCCCGGACTCGCGCTCCGCCTCTGACACCACGGCCCCTTGAGCCCCTTGAGCCGCTTGAGGCTCCGCAGCCCCCATCGACGCCTCAGAAGCCACACAAACCTCAGGAGGAGCCACAGCCCCTGCACCCACCCCAAGCTCCCCCTCCACGGGAGACGCGCCCGCAGTCCCCGCCGCCCCCGCCGCCCCTGCAGCCCATGCCGCCCATGCCGCCCCTGCCGCCAACTTCCCCGGCCCCCGCTCTCCCCCAGCCACCTCACCCATCACCGGCAACTCACCCACCACCAACGGCTCACCCACCACCGCCGCATTACCAGCCACCGACGCCGCCCCCCTCCTCAACACCACACCCTCACCCGGCATCCCCGGCATCGCACTCTCACCCGCCGCACCGCCGGCCTCCCCCTCCCCCGTCCCCCGCCGCCCGTTGTTCTCCGCGCCCTCCCCGGAACCAGCCGCCTCGGAATCGCTCACCCCGACACCTCCTCCTTCTCCATCGCCCTCGCCCGCTCCTCCGCCTGCCGCTGCTCCTGCCGCGGTTCGCTCTCCGTCTCCCGCTGCTTCTCCCTCTGCAATACGGACAGCGCGGCAATCAGCTCCGCCTGTTGGTCCAGTGGCACGGTCAGCTGGTCCAGGGGGGCCAGCCGCCGCTCGCGCTCACCGTCCAGCGCGCGCTCCAGATACGTGGCCAGGAGTCGGCCGCCCCGCTCGCAGAGCCGGAGCGCGGTCTGTGCCCCCAAGAGGTCGGCGAGGTTCTCGCCCGCCGTACGGGCGCGACGGCCGCCGAGCAGAGCGGTGGCCAACAGTGCCGCCGACTCCTCCGGCTCCACCGACCCCGCACGCTCCCCGGCCTGTCCGGCGCGCGCCTCGCGGGTCTCCTCCTCGGCCAGCTCCTCCAAGCAGCGCCGCCAGCGCCGGACGATCACCCCGAGCCGGCCGCCCGCACCCGAAGCGCCCGCGGCGGCCGTCAGCGACACCTCAGCCGCCGCGGGGTCCCGCCGCCAGGCCTCCGCTGCCCGCTCGTCGGCCTCGTCCACGGCGCAGGTCAGCAGCGAGGTGAGCCCGTCGGTCAGGGCGTCGAGCAGCTCGTCCGACCGGCCGTCGAGCCCATGGTCCCGCCAGTGGGCGCGCGCGTCCCCGGACAGCACCTCACCGGCCGCGACCTCCTGCCGTACCCGCTCAGCGGCCCGCTCGTACGCCTCCTCGACCCGGCCTGCCAGCCGCAGCGCCGCGGCGTGCTGGGCGGCGGCGGCCCCGGCCAGCGCGGGCAGCCGGCTACGCAGCGAGGCGATCACCCCGGCCGCCGTACGCTCCGCCGCGGCGGAGCGGGCCACGGGGTCCTGGGCGTGCCGCTCCAGCCAGCCCCGCAGCGCCGCGACGGCCGTGGCGGGCAGCAGCCCGCTCCCTCCACCGGCCGATTCGGGCAGCTCGGGAATGGTGAATCGCGGGACATGGCCGAGCCCGGCCCGCTGGAGAAGTTCGGCGTACCGCCCGGCGATGTCGGTGGCGATCTGATGCGGCACCCGGTCCAGCACGGTCACCAGCGTGACGTCGTACTCCTTGGCCGTACGCAGCAGATGCCAGGGCACCGCATCCGCGTACCGGGCGGCCGTGGTGACCAGCACCCAGACATCCGCCGCGCAGATCAGCTCGGCGGCCAGCTCCCGGTTCCGCGCGACCAGCGAATCGATGTCCGGTGCGTCCAGCAGCGCCAGCCCACTGGGCAATGCCGGATCCGTCTCGATCCGCACCGTCAGCATCCCCGCGTCGGCCCCGCCCCTGTCCCTCCCGATCCCTACGCCACTCCCCCCGCCGCCGTCGCCATACGCCCCATAACCCCCACCAGCCGCACTCCCACCCACCACGGCCCCATATCCATGCCCCTCCGCGGCCCCCGCCGCCTCCTCCTCCACATACAGCTCGGACGCCCTGCGCTCCGCTCCCGCCCCACCAACACGCGCCACCCCATGCGCGCCAGCACGGCCCTCCGGGCCGGCCTCCGGCCCATGCCCCCCATGAGGCTCACGATGTCCCCCGTGAGGCGCATGACCCGCGCAGGACCCATGCGCCATACGGGCGCCCGGCCCGCTGGCCGCCCCACGCCCCCCACCCGCCGCATACGCACCCTCGCCGCCGTCATCCTGCTCAGGGACCCACACCCGGGCGAGCTGCGGCAGAACGCGTGGGCCGGCGAACCATTGGAGATCGTCGGGATGGCAGACCAGCACCGGCGTACGCGTCGTCGGGCGCAGCACCCCGGCCTCCGAGACCCGCCGCCCGACCAGCGAATTGACCAGAGTGGACTTGCCCGCCCCGGTCGATCCGCCGATCACCGCGAGCAGCGGGGCCTGAGGAGAGCGCAGACGGGGAATCACATAGTCGTCGAGCTGGGCGAGCAGCTCGGCCCGGTTGCGCCGGGCGCGGGCAGCGCCCCGGAGTGGCAGTGGAAAGCGTGCGGCGTCGACGCGGTCGCGCAGAACGGACAGTGCGTCGATCAGCCGGGGTCGTACGTCCAAGGTCGCCACATGTGCAGAATGCCCAATTTCGTTAGGTTTTTGAAGCGTATAACCCCTCGTGCGCGCCGCAAGAACCCCTACAGAACGGGATAAGTGGCGCGCGAGACGTCCGCGACAAGTGAGGCGCAGGCATAACGAGTGCACAACACCCGCCGCACGAGGCGCCAAAAGCGGTGCAGGATTCGTACCTGCCTGCGATTATCGGGACCGCTTCACCGAACCTCCACAACGTGCCACGGAGGTGAAGCAACCGGGACGAGGCACCCGGACCTCTATCCTTGTCCGCGGTCCGTGATCCACGTCCACACCCGGCCCCCGTAGCTCAGTGGATAGAGCAGGTGCCTTCTAAGCACTTGGCCGCAGGTTCGAGTCCTGCCGGGGGCGCCAGACCAGACCCTCCCCCTTGGGAGGGTCTTTTTGCTGTTCAGGGCAGGTTCGGCCACACGCAGAAGAGCGCCTGACGCTCCCCCGGCGGCCCAACAACCTCCGACACCGGCGCCCCCCAGAGGGCGCAACGCGGGCCACCCCTCTGAACGCTTCGAGCCCGCAGCGCACTTGGGCCGGCCGTGCGACTACAGCCCCGTTCGCATGGCGGCGCCTGTTGCGCTATGCATCCCCGCCCGTAGCCGTCGCCCCCGCATCGCCGGCCTCGCTCCCCTCAGCCGCCGCTCGGACCAGGTTCTGTTCCAAGCGTTCCAGGGTGTGCAGGGCTGCCGTCCGTTCCCCGTCGGAGAGGCCTGCCGTGGAGAGGTCCTCCAGGTGGCTCCAGACCTGTTCGACCTCGCGGCGCAGGGCGTGGCTGGCCGCTGTGGGTTCGATGAGGGAGGCGCGCTTGTCGGTGGGCGAGGGGCGGCGGCGGACGAAGCCGGCCTGCTCCAGGCGGCGGACGGTGCGGGTCATGGTGGCGGCGTCGGAGTCCATCAGGCGCACCAGGTCGGTCTGCCGCTGGGGGCCGAGTTCCCACAGGTGCATCATGACCAGCTCCTGACCCGGGTGCAGGCCGATCCGGCGCAGGAGCTGGCCGGCGAACATGCGGTGCAGACGGGCCAGGCGGAAGATCGCGTGACTGACCGGCCCGCCACTGGCCGCGGCCGGTACCGGGACGGTGGCTTCCTGCCCGATCCCTGCGGGGCCCTTCCCGGCTTCCGGCGTGGACTGCGTCATCTGAATCTCACTTTCCTGTTTGGGCAAGTTAATCCTACCTCCCGGGCTGGAGGCTCCGTGGCGTCCACTCCCCTCTGTGGCCGATAGGGGCAGGCAGGAGTGGGTTACGTACTTCACATCGGAAAGCGGGAAGGGATTCGAGGTCGTTACTTGTTCGGACAGGTGGTTTACTTGTTCAGACAGGCATTCGCGGCAGCGGGCACCCCGAGCGTCCGTGCCGCGGCACCTCACGACTCCCGAGGAAGAGACCATGACCACTGCTTTTGATCCGATCGTCCTGGGCGGCAAGCACCTGGCGAACCGCCTGGTGATGGCACCGATGACGCGTAGCCGCGCGTACGGGCCGGGCTCCGGGCCGACCGAACTGATGGCGACGTACTACGCGCAGCGGGCCGGCGCCGGGCTGATCGTCACGGAGGGCATTCAGCCCTCGCTGCTCGGCCAGGGATACCCCGACACCCCCGGTCTGCACACGGCCGGACAGGTGCGGGCGTGGCGGACGGTGACCGACGCCGTGCACCGTGAGGGCGGTGCGATCTACGCGCAGCTGATGCACACCGGCCGGATCGGCCACCCCAGCCTGCTGCCCGACGGACTGGTCCCGGTGGGGCCGTCGGCGGTCACCGCCAAGGGCCAGGTCTTCACCCATGAGGGGCCGAAGGAGTTCGTCACGCCGAAGGAGCTGACCGAGGCGGAGATCCGGCAGACCGTCGCCGACTTCGCCGAGGCGGCCCGTAACGCGGTCGCGGCCGGGTTCGACGGTGTGGAGCTGCACGGTGCCAACGGCTACCTGATCCACCAGTTCCTCGCGCCCAACACCAACCTCCGCACCGACGCCTGGGGCGGCGACACCGAAGGCCGGATCCGCTTCGCCGTCGAGGTCGTCACCGCCGTGGCCGAGGCGATCGGGAGCGACCGGGTCGGCCTGCGGATCTCGCCCGGGAACCAGTACAACGACATCGCCGAGGACGACCCGGACGAGGTCTACCTCGCGCTGCTGGACCGGCTCGCCGGCCTGGACCTGGCCTATCTGCACCTGATGGAGGGGCCGAACCGCGAGCTGACCCCGCGGCTGCGCAAGGTCTGGCCCGGCACGTTCGTCCTCAACCCGTTCACCTACCCGGACTCCACGGGTCCGGACGCGCTGGGGCTGATCGAGGACGGCAGCGCGGACATGGTGGCCTACGGCGCGCTGTTCCTGGCCAACCCCGACCTGCCGCGGCGTCTCGCCTCCGGCGGTCCGTTCAACTCCGCCGACAAGGCCACCTTCTACGGCGGCGACCACCGCGGCTACACCGACTACCCCACCCTCCCCGCCTGAGCGGTGCCCCCGCCGAGGCGGCCGCAGCGTGCGTGACAGCGCGTGCGGTTTCCTTCTCCACCCGCCCCCACCTGGGAGTTTGCGATGTCCAAAGCGATCACCTTCTCCGAGTACGGCGCACCCGAGGTGCTGCGACTGTCGGAGGTCCCCACGCCGGAGCCGGGCCCGGGCCAGGTCCGGATCCGTGTGCGGGCCGCCTCCGTGAACCCTCTTGACCTCAAGATCCGGTCCGGTCTGATGGCCAAGGCCGCCCCGGCCCGCTTCCCCGTGGTCCCCGGTCTGGACGCGGCCGGTGTCGTCGATGCCGTCGGCGAGGGGGCCGGCGTGGCCGTGGGCGACGAGGTTCTCGGTGCCGCGGTCGGCGGCAGCTACGGCGAATACGCCCTGCTCGACCGGCCGGTGGCCAAACCACGGGCGCTGTCGTGGGAGGTCGCCGCCTCGCTGGTCACGGTCGGCCGGACCGCGTTCCGGGTGCTGGGGCAGCTGGAGGTGAGGGCGGGGCAGACCCTGCTCGTCCACGGCGCCGGCGGCAGCGTGGGCACCGTCGCGGTGCAGCTGGCCGCCGCCCGCGGCCTCGATGTCGTCGGGACCGTCGGCGAGCACGACATCGAGCGCGTCACGGCGCTCGGAGCCACCGCGGTCCGCTACGGCGACGGCTGGGTGGAGCGGGTGCGGGCCGCGGCTCCCCAGGGAGTCGACGCCGTCTTCGACGCCTCCGGTGCCGGCGTACTCGCCGACTCCGTCGCGCTGACCGGTGACAGCGACCGTGTCATCACCATCGCCGATATGTCCGCCGCACAGCACGGCGTCCGCTTCAGCGCCGGCGGCGCCGACGCGGCAGACGACCCGCTGAGGCAGCTGGTGGATCTGGCCGCGGCCGGCGAGCTCGATCTCCCCGTATGGCGGGCCTATCCGCTGGACGAGGCCGCCACCGCACACGGTGACATCGAGGCCCGCCGCAACCGGGGCAAGGTCGTTCTCCTTCCCTGACCCCATGCCCCTGGCTTCCTGGCCCCCTGACCGCCGCCCCGCGGCGCCGGAGCGGCCCGGACGGGCCGCAGTCGAGACCCCGGCCGGCTGCGGCCCACCCACCCACCTGACACCCCCTCACCAAGGACGCGAGACCGCGAGACCCATGGCAGTCCGGCCCCACCCCGTGCCGCTGACGGCCGACGCGGACCTCGTCGCCGCGTTCGAGGTCCTCGGCCAGAAGTGGACCGGCGTCATCCTCCACACCCTGGCCACCCGCCCCGCCCGTTACGGCGAACTGAGCGCCGCCATCGAGCGCATCAGCACCAAGGTGCTCGCCGACCGGCTGCGCGAACTCGTCGGGGCCGGGCTCGTCACCCACGTCCAACTCCCGCCCGGGCCCGCCACCTACACGCTCACCGCCGACGGCCGGGCCCTGCTGCCCGCCCTGGAACAGCTCCGCTCCTGGTCGCGGCTCCGCCCCCACCCACCCCGTCACTCCTCAAGGAAGGCAACTCCCATGTCCGCACGCACCCTGCCCGAAGCCACCTTCGCCCGCACCGTCCTGGGCTCCGGCCCCGGCCTCGCCCTCGCCCACGGCGCCGGCAGCAGCGTGGCCGGCACCTACGGCCCGATCCTGGACGGTCTGGCCGCCCACCACACCGTGGTCGGTGTCGACTACCCCGGCAGCGGCGACACTCCCCGCTCCGCCACGCCGCTGTCGCTGGACGACCTGGCCGATCAGCTCGTCGCCGCCGCTGTCGCCGAGGGCCTGGAGACTTTCGCGGTGTCCGGCTACTCCCTCGGCGGCCCGGTCGCCATCCGCGCGGCGGCCCGCCACCCCGAGCGCGTCACCGCCCTCGTCCTGACCGCGACCTTCCCCCACCGGGACAACCGGCTCGCGCTCGCCGTGCCGGTCTGGCGCAAGCTGGCCGAGTCGGGCAACCGCGAACTGCTGGCCGAGTACCTGACGATGATGGCCCTGGGCGCCGACGCGCTGGAGGCGATGCCGGACGAACAGCTCCAGCAGGCCATAGGGTTCACCGCCGCGAGCATCGCCGAGGGCACCCCCGAGCACGCCGAGCTGGCCCCCCGGGTCGACGTCCGCGACGACCTGCCGGGCCTCCAGGCACCCACCCTGGTCATCTCCACCACGCAGGACTGGTTCACCTCCACCCGCCTGCACCGGCAGCTCGCCGACACCATCCCGCACGCCCAGCTCGTGGAAATCGCCACCGGCCACCTGCCCATGGTCGAACGCCCCGAGGAATGGCGGCAGCTGATCACCGACTTCCTCACGCAGCACAGCGCCTGAGGACCCGCGGGCGTCGAAAGGCGTGGGGCCGCATCGGCAAGGGCGGTGCGGCCCCGCGCGGGGTGTTCGCCCTTCGGCGCAACAGGCCTTGACGGACCCTCGGCTTCTCGGTGCGGTGGCCCGGGGCGCACGCAGCGCAAGATCACCCTCGCTCCTCGGAGACTCGCCCCCTTACCGATACATCCGCGAAGAGCCCTTCGAAATGAGCGGCCAGACGCTCCACGGACTCGTCCGGCGCAGGATCCTCCGCCGGCCCCTCCGGCAGAACGTGTCGGGAGACCGCGCGTGAGGTCTCGGCGGCCGCGATCCAGTCCCGCAGTGGATCAGGGTCGTACTCCACGTCAGGAGCAATGAGGTCATACATCAGCGTGGCAGCCGACGCGTTCACAGCGGCCACCAGAGCGTTGACCTCTCGACCGGTCTGCACGATCTTGTGGTCCATGAGACGTACGAGCGCCTGAGCGGTGGGGCGATGGTCTATGACATCCAGGCGAAGCGTGGTGTTCAGCATGTCCTGGTTGCCGCATGCCCTGGCCGCCGGCCCGTAGTCGGCCCCGTCGCGGAAGAGCTCGGCAGCCCACCAGAGGCGAGCGAATGCCTGGGTGTGGTGCGGACCGAGAAATCGCTTCCGGGCGACGCCTCGCGGCGCCTCGTCCGCCTTCGGCTCGGGCCGGTGCCGCCACACGACGTAGTCCGGTGCGACACCAAGTGCCAGGTAGGACCAGAGTCCGGCATCGGCCGCTTCACGCCGGCTCAGGCGGAGCGTCGCGTGCAGGCGCGGCGCCAGCCAGGCGTCGGCCGCCGTGGGGCGGGTCGCCTGAAACTCCTGAAGTGCCTGCTCGATCAGATCCCGCACGGGGTGGAGACGACCCCGCTCGTCGTCCCCCTCGAGTGGTTCGGCGACCTTGTTCAACGCGATCGACGCCACGTCCTCGCGTCCGGCGAGCAATCCCGCGGAGATGAACTCGGCAGCCTGCATATCGGAGATCCGAGCAAGCCTCTCCGGCAGATGCTCAGGCCTGGCGGTCATGCGTGGTTCTCCTGCTCAAGTCGCTCGATCTTACGGACGGTGTCGGTCAGGGTCCTGGGAACTCCGGCACGGCGCGTGGCCGCGATATGGATACGCGGCTGAAGTTCGGCCCAGCTCCCGTCGCCGCGACGGCGCGTGTGGACCTCGCGCAGGGCGTCCTCCACCGAGTGTCCGGGCACGACGTCCGGGAGCATCTCGCGGAGCACCTCCCCGCGCCAGTCCGGCGGCAGGAGCGGGGTTCCATCGTCCTCGATCTCCAGGTCACCGATGGCGGTGTGGAACACCGCCGTCCACACGTCGGTGCACATCTGGGCCATCAGCATCTCCCCGACGACGCTCTCGACCTTCGATGCCTCGCCTTCCACGAGCGCGAGGAGCCCCTCGAAGTCGGAGTTCAGCCGGACGGTGGGCATCCGCCCCGAGGGGTCCACGATCCAGGGCGCGTCCCGATAGGGGCGCAACCAGGCGGCACCGCGCGCGAAACTGCTGGTGGTGACGTCCAGTTCACGGTCCCTGAGCGGTACGTCCGCCGTCACGTCGACCATCCATTCCCGCTCGGTGGAAGCGATGATCCGTCCTGCCACCCCGTCGACGGTCGCCACCACGTGCACGGCAAGTGAGGCGCGGTCAACAAATCCGGGCCGGTGAACCTCTATCTCTCCCGCCCACTCCTTGCCGTCGCCGGCGGGACAACCGAGTCGCGTGACGAACCGTGCGTTGGTGGCCTTCTCCGTCAGAACAGCCACCACGGCCACTTCGGACCATCGCCCCTTTTCCGCGATCTCGCGCGCGGGGATCGTCGCCGACAGAGAGAGCCGGGCCGTGTGCCAATCGTCCCGCTCGGCCCGCCCCAGAGCCACGACGTGCTCCACCACGGAGAAGCCCTTGGTGTCCAGATCCTCCCGCACGTCGCCGGGGCCCCTGAGTCGCACAGCCGTGACACGGGCCGTCACCGCTCCGGAGAGACGTGGATACGGATAGGCCCTCATGCGGGGTCTCCCTTGCCTGCCTGGAGTTCGACGACGAGTCCGGTGAGCGCCGCGCGGACCGGATGGGTCGACACGTCCGTGACGCCCCTGAAGACAGCACGACGCGTACCCGGCGTGAACTGAATCGTGTCGCCATCGAATTCACAATTGCTCACGGCTTCGAGCTTGGCCCACTTGACCACCGGGCGCGGGCCCGATCGCACCTCCAACTTGGCCACAGGACTCATGCGCCAGGTCTCTCCACCGGTCGGCACCTTGACCTCGGCCGTGACCTGCCACGCTCCGGACGTGTCGACCACGGCATCGAGGTCGTCGAGCTGCGGAGGTTCGGTCGGACCCTTGACCTTCGCCGACGCATTGCCGGTGATTTTGAGCCGCTTACGCACCTTTCCCGTGCCGCTGGGCTTCTTCTCCTGCGGGATGGCCACGAGCTCACGCACGGCCTTGTTCGTCTCCGTGGTCAACGCTGCGATCCTGCGATGAGCCGAGGGCGTATAGCGCATCCTCAACTCCTCCGTCTGGCCCCACTTGTTGTGCTCCGGTGGCTCGGAGGTCCGCAGAAAATCCTCTGCCTCCGCGGCGAACGGGGCGTCCTCACCCGCGGCCCGGCCCGCGAGCAGAACAGCCTGAAACGGATTGGTTCCGATGGGGAGGTCCGGCACCCGGCTCGTCTTGACCGTCATGCGATTGCCGCGCATGGCCGTCACCTGGTTGATCCTGCCGTCGGCGTCCGATGCCTCGGTGACGAGGAGAACAGCCCGGTGTTCGCCTACCGCTCCGGTGGTTCCGTCCCGCGCCGGCACCTTCAACGGGACGGTGGTTGCGGCCACTTGCCCGGCAGAGGTGAGGCGGTCCACCGTGGTGCCGCTGAAGAACGCCTGAAGGGCACGCGAGCGCGCCGGCTGATGAACCTGCGGATCGATGCGTTCCTCCTCGATGAGCTCGACACCGTTGCGCAGCGTCCGCACCGAGGCCTCCAGCAAGGGCCGTTGAGCGCCTCCTGCCGTCATCGCAGCCCAGAAGTTCCGGCCGAGTGCCCGGACCAGACGCTGGTGCATGACCTCGAGGCTGTCCTCGTCGTCGTCTCCTTCGTTGTCCCGGCCGACCTCCGCGAGGCTGGCAACGTCGTGCGCTCCGACGATCAGGAAGGAGGTACCCGGGTCATCGCCCTCGCGGGTGAGGTGAAGGTTCTCGACCGTGCTTTCGTCGCCCCACCAGGAGCGCACCACGTCCGCATTGTCCGCCTCGGCGTCGGGACGGCCGAGCCAGGCCGGGCCGGAGTACCGCTTGCCTTGCACCTCCCGCCACGGCAGATCGAGTCGTCCGACCAGCCGGCGCGCCAGGCGCCCCTCGTGAGGTTCGGAGAGCGTGGAGTTCATGAGGACCAGTCCCAATCGGCTGGTTGCCCAGAGAGTGGCCTTGCCCAGGCCGTACGAGCCCCCTGCCGCGACATCGGACTTGTGGCTGTCGAGTTGACGCCGCACAACGGCGGAGAACCGACCGTCCTCGTAATCGTCTCCGGTCAGTCCGTTGGCGTTGTAGTCGTCGACGCGGAGGAGTACCAGTCGGTCCCGCTTCCGCATCTCCCTCAGGCCGACGCTGATGACACGTCCGACCTTCTGATCCTGGAGGGCGGCCGCCTCATAGTGCGGCAGAAGGTCGTCCCAGCGGATCGCCGTACGGAAACGAGCCAGGGCGTCTCCGGTCAGTTCATGCAAGGTGTAGCGAACCCGGACCGGCCGCTCGTTCCCCTTGCAGCGCTCGTCCAGACTGTTCTGAGTCGCCTCCCGTGCCAGCACCTCCAGGTCGGCCTCGAAGGCAAAGGCCGCTGCGTTGCCGAACTCCCGTCCACCGTCGTCATGTCCAGGGCGGTGGTACCACACGGCCGGGGTCTCCGACGGTTCGTCCCGACGTTCCGGACCGTCCGCGGGGCCACGTCGGCTCTCTTCGTCGGGCGTGAACACCTCCCGCACCGCGGCCAGGCGGTCCGGGCCCGGAACGGAACGGGCCTCCAGCCAATCGGAGACAAGCTCCCGGGTCGCTCCCAACCTGCGCGCCAGCTCGACTTCGTCCATCCCACTGCTGTGCATCCGCTCGGCCAACCAGCGGCCGACGTCTTGCTCTTCTGAGCTCAATGCTCCATCTCCATCTCCCCCTTCGGAACCCTTCTCCGCCTCGAAAGTGAGGTCCTTGCCACTGGATGGCTCTCCGACATCTGGTCCCCCCTGTCCCTCCGCGCATTCCTGGCGTCCCACCCGTCCAGCGGCCTCCTTCGCACTGTCCCGGGCTGCTCTTTTACGACGTCGCTCCTCGGCTGGATCGTCGGGATCCAGGCCCATATAGGTCCTTATCTCCTGCATGGCGCGTTTCTCGATCTGCCTGATGCGCTCCCGCGTGACGCCGACTCTCCCGCCGATTTCTTCCAGCGTCCAGGACCTGCCGTCGACGAACCCGTACCGCAGGAGAAGAACCTCTCTCACCCGATCCGTAAGTGCGCATGCCTGGAAGAGCTGAAACAGTTCCTCGCGCTGAAAACTCGAATGAAGAGTCTGCTCGGGGCCCGGCACCGATTGCCCTTCGTCGACGATCAGTTCTGCGAGCGTGGTGTTCTCACCGACAGGAAGTTCGAGGGAGACCACCGGACGGCGACTGAGCCGTAGGCACTCCACCACCTTCGCCGGACTGATACCACACGCCAGGGCCAGATCCTCCACATTGGGCTTGATGCCTTGGTTCAGGAATATCCGCTCTCGCTTGCGAACCTTCGCGATCTGGTCCCATATGTGAACCGGAAGCCGAATGAACGAGCCTTCGTTGATCACCGCTCGACTGATGTGCTGGCGAATCCACCAGGTTGCGTAGGTCGAAAACTTGCAGCCCAGCGAAACATCGAACTTCTCCACCGCCCGTATCAAGCCGGTCATACCGTGCTGAGCAAGGTCTTCGTAATCGGAGCCCCCCTCCCGGTATCCCAAGGTGTTCAGAATCTTGTGAACAAGTCGCTGATTGTGGACGATCATCGCAGTGAAGGCCCCGTAGGGTTCGCTGTCTCTCGGCAGTCGTGCCGCGTAACCGGAGGTCAATGACTCCGATGGCGTCCGCACCGCCCGGAACAGGAGACAGAGCCCCACCTCCTCCTCGGCGCTCAGCAGTCGCTGTTCCAGGTCCACCCCCTTGGCATCGGCCGCGAGGAGGGCTCGCGCAGCGCGTCTTGCCGCATGGTGGTCTTCGACGCGCACCGTGCCTCGAAACGACTCGAGGTCCGGGACCTCCTCCACCCCTTCCTCGGGATCCTCCTCAGGGGAATCGAAATCGTCGGCGAGCTCATCGATCTCGGCACCCTCCCCCGCGCCGCACTCCCGTTCGAATGTGGTTCCTTTGCTCTCCGCTTCCTTGGCTGTCACCGCCGCGTGCAAGGCCTGCCCCTGCGACGCATCGAGTCGCGCAGCCCTCATCACCTGCACCAGGGCGACGCGAAGTTCGATGCCCTCCGCCATGAATCGCCGCACGAGCCGGACAAGCGCATTCCAACCACCGGCCCCCACCGACTCGTCGGATGCACCGTCCCGTTCCCTCGTCATCACACCCCCGAGCTCCGCTTTCGCTCCTCCCAGTCCATCATTCATCGAGCCGCACTGCCGGCAACTTCCTCAACGGCTCTGCAACGTGACGATCAATCACTCGATACCTTGGGGGCGTTGGCGTGACCATGGGGAGAGTTGATGCGGATCATTCCGAGCGAGATCTCGAGCAGTACCAGGAGCCGGGCCGAGCGCAGCGTGTTCGCCGCGCTCAAGGCCATCCCGGACGACGAGAGCGTCGCGCTGCACACAGTCCACCTTCCCAAGCACCACAAGAAGCGACTTGGCGAGATCGACTTCATCGTCATCACGCCCGACCTCCTGCTCTTCATCGAGGTGAAGGGCGGCCGCGTGCACCACAAGGACGGAAGGTGGTTCTACGGTCCCGTCGGCCGCGAAGTCGGGCCCAAGGAGAGCCCCTGGGAACAGGCCAACGGGGGTATGCATGAGTTCGAACGCGAATTGGGCGCGCTGGTCGGTAACTTGAGGCACCTCGGCGTACCCAGCGGCTACCTGGTGATCACCCCGGACGTCAACATCCAACGTATGACCCAGTTCGAGCCCCAGCAGTACCTGGGTCGGGATGCCTACGCCGGCGGGCGCGGCTTGGCCCAGGGTATGGAACGGGCTATCCGATTCTGGCTTCCACGGAACAGTTGGGCGCGCACCCCCATCCCCGCCCCCCTGCGCAAGAAGATGCTCGAGGCGGTGCGGCCGGACTTCGACCTCGTTCCGAATCTGCAGTCCCGGTTGACGCATCTCGAAGTCGCCTTCGAGCGACTGACCGCCGAACAGCTCGACAGGCTGGATGAGTTGGAGTCGACCCCACGCCTCATCTGGACGGGCGGAGCCGGCACGGGCAAGACGTTTCTCGCCGCCGAGGCGGCCCGACGCAAGTCGGCCGTCGGCACAGTCCTGTTCACCTGCGCCAGTGTCACGCTTGCGACTCACATGGGCGGCATCCTCACCGATGAGGCGATCACCGTCTTGCCCTTCGACCGTCTCGACGAAGTTCGAGGACGCACCTTCGACCACCTGATCGTGGACGAAGCACAGGATCTGATGAACTTCGCGAGCCTGGACACCCTGGAGAAGCTGGTCGATGGCGGTCTCACAGAGGGCCGATGGCTCTTCATGCTCGACCAGAACAACCAGGTCTTGGCTCCGGAAGCCTACGACCCGGGTGCCTGGGAGTACCTGCACCCGCTCGGATTCCCCTACGGACCGTTGAAGCGCAACTGTCGCAACACCGTGCAGATCGTCAAGCAGGTGTACTTCCACACGGGCGCGAACCTGGGCGTGGCCTCCGCGGGCGAGGGTGAACCGGTTCGGTTCACCGAGGTACGCAGTGCGCAGGAGGAGGCGACTGCTCTCGATGCCTATGTGAACGAGCTCGTACAGCAAGACGTGTCCCCCAAGGACGTCACCCTGCTGTCTGTGTCCGGGGACTGGCAGACGAGTTCAGCCCGCCTCTCACAGCGCGCCTCCAAAATCGAACGATTCGCGGACGTGGTCGGAACCGATCGCACCAAGCACCGGCTCACCTGGTCCTCGGTCGCCGACTTCAAGGGCCACGAGAACAATGTCGTCTGCCTCATCGACCTCGAACCCGAACACCTGGAAGGCAGGCTGGACGCCATCTATGTCGCCTGGACGAGAGCCCGCGCTCAGCTCTGGGTGGCTTGCCGTCCCGGCACCCGCCCAGTGCTCAAAGAACTCGGTGTGGCGGTGCTGAAGCGGGAGGGACGTCTCGGATGAACGACATCGACTCCCGGCTCTCCAAGCATCGCGACGACTTCGTTGAGTACCTCCGCGACCAATTGGTCGGGCCGGCCATGGGCGAGGACGAGACGCTCGTCGACCCCCCTGACCGGCGCTATCTCATGGGCACCTTGTATCCGCGTGGTGCTTCCCTGACGAAGCACTCGCAGAACGACGGCGAACAAGACTTCAACGAGACCGCGGCGGGCATCGGGGAAGAAGACGGATTTGCCGACGACCCCGTGGCCGAGGCGAATGCTTGGCTCCCTTCCTCTCTCGGATTCTCCTTCTTCACCAATGCCCGTCATATCGAGGTGACGTGTGCGGCATCCCGTTACGTGACATCCCGCGACGGCGGGCGGCGTAGTTGGCAACGGCAGCCTCGGCTGTCCGCCACGGAGACCATCTCCGTGGAGCAGACGACTCCCGTCCCGGTTCTGGACGGACACGGGCGCCTCCATGTCCGTTGGCGCCCCTTCGGTCGTGGATATCTCGTCACATGCGTGCTCGCCAATGCGCATGACGAGGAGGAGAGCTCCCACAAGGACCGGGACCTGATGCTCTTCCAAGCCGAGTTGTGGGCCACGACAATCGGCGGCACGATCCGCGAGTACCCGAGCACCCGCCTCAACAGCCGAGACGAGGAAGAGCAGGAGCTGCGGGTCCAGTACCGACACATCCTGACGCGAGCCGTGGGGCACGGATGCGCCGTCGAGTGGGACGAGGACTCCGAAGAGGTCACCACCGTAAGGGCACAGATCATGCCCTCGCAGGTGGTCGAGCACATCAAACCCGACGGGCCGAAGAACCTGTCGGTGCTCAACCTCGCGTATCTCTCCCGACCGGCACTCACAGTGGACGATCTGCGGGCCGGGCTGGACTCCTTCGTCCTCGGATATCGCGAATGGTGCGATACCCAACGGTCGGAGGCCGCGACCCTGGACTCGTGGGCCTCGGCGCCCGCCGCCCGAATTCTCAAGCGCATCGATACCGCGCTCCACCGCATGGAATCGGGCGTGCGGGCTCTCACCGCATCGACCCCGGCGGGGGCCCAGGCGCGCGAGGCGTTCAGGCTCGCCAACCGCGCCATGGCACTTCAAATGCTCCACAGTTCCCCCGAGTTGGCGGGCCGCCGCCGCAAGAGGGACAGCGAGGTAATCGAGCTGGCCGAGCCCCCCGCCCACTACGCATGGCACCCGTTCCAACTCGCCTACTTCCTTCTTGTCGTCGAGGGGCTGATGAACCCCGAGCACGAGGACCGCAAGACAGTCGATCTCATCTGGTTCCCCACGGGCGGTGGCAAGACGGAGGCATACCTCCTCACGGCCTGCTTCGAGATCCTCTGGCGCCGGCTGCGCTTCGGCGCAGCGGGCGGAGGCACTGCCGTCCTGAGCCGATACACGCTGAGCCTGCTCACCACTCAGCAGTTCCAACGCACGGCAACGGCCATCTGCGCCCTCGAGTACATCCGTGCGGGACACGACGGTCCCCTCTCCCACGACCTGGGGGAGGAGCCCATCTCCATCGGGCTCTGGGTGGGCAAGGACACCACACCGAACAAGATCGCCGCCGCTCGGGACGAGCTCAGCGTCCTCAAGCAGATGAACCAGCCCGATGATCGGTTCCTGCTGGAGCGCTGCCCTTGGTGCGGCACCGAGATCGTCCCGGCCCGGCAGGGACAGGACAAGGACTTCGGCATCAAGGCGGACGGGGTCACCACCTCGTTCTTCTGCCCTCGCGGCACCTGCATCTTCCACGAGCGACTTCCGGTTTCCGTGGTGGACGAGCAGATCTACGAAGAACCGCCGACCTTCGTGCTCGGCACCGTGGACAAGTTCGCCCGACTGGCGTGGGAACCGAAAGCGGGAAACCTCTTCGGCCGGAACGGCACACGTAAACCCTCGCTGGTGATCCAGGACGAGCTGCATCTCCTGGCCGGTCCTCTGGGAACAACCGTCGGCCTGTACGAATCGGCGATCCTCGAACTGTGTGCGTGGGACGGTACCGTCCCGAAGGTCATCGCTTCCACCGCAACCATTCGGCGTTCGCAGGAACAGGTCCGCAGTCTTTACGGTCGCCCTGCCCAACTCTTCCCCCCGGCCGGTATGAAGGCCGGCCACTCGTACTTCGCCTCACCGGACAAGGAGAAGCCCGGCCGCCGGTACGTCGGCGTCATGGCTCAGGGGCACACGGCGTCCACCTCGACCGTCCATGTGGGGGCGGCCGCACTGCAGGCCCCCAAGGAGATCTGCGACGATGACGCCCTTCGGGACACGTACTGGACCGTGGTCGCCTACCACAACAGTCTGCGAGAGCTGGGCCGAACCGTCACGATCGCCCGGGACGACATCCCCGCCCGCCTCGCGCACCTGACGAACGACGCCACACGACGCCGGACGCTGAATGAGGACTCGGTGCTCGAACTCACCAGCAACATCCCGCGCGCCGTCCAACCACGGCTCCTCGAACGTCTGGGCAAGCATTTCAAGGAACGCGACAGCATCTCCTTCCTCGCCACGACCAATATGCTCTCGGTCGGTGTCGACGTTCCACGACTCGGCCTCATGCTCATGAACGGGCAGCCCAAGACGACATCGGAATACATCCAGGCCACCAGTCGCGTTGGCCGACGTCACGTGCCCGGATTGATCGTCACGCTGTTCCGCTCCAGCAAGCCACGCGATCGATCGCACTACGAATCCTTCGGTATCTACCATCGCTCGCTCTATCGTCACGTCGAACCCACCAGCGTCACGCCGTGGTCGATGCCCTCCCGCAAACGCGCCCTGCATGCAGTCCTCACCATCCTCGTACGTCATGGACTCGGCCTGAGCGCCGAGAATCGGGCGGGCGAAATCCTCGATGATCCGGACGGTGTCGCACGGGTCCGCGAACTCATCGTTGATCACGTACGGCGGGCCGACCCGATGGAAGCCGATGACGCAGCCGAGAAGCTCGACAGACTGATCGAGACCTGGCAGCAGGAGGCCGAAATCGCTCGAGGCGATGGCAGCCGCCTCTATTACCAACCCCAGGGGCGCTTGCACACATCGCTCCTCACCGACTTCGGCAAGCAGGGCGGCATCTGGGAAACACCGCAGTCGATGCGCAATGTCGACCGCGAGTGCCTGATTGCTGTGAGAGGAGCATGAAGCAGTGAAGGACATTCGTCGAAAAGTTCGCAGGGCTCAGACCATCGTGCCCTTCGGTGTCGGTGGGATCATCGACATTCGAGGCGAATCCTTCGTCGCCGCAGACATTCGCAGTTGGGCGGCCAACGGAGAACGAGTCGAATCCCCCCGGCTGGCGGCAAAACTGGGCGTGCAAGGCTTTCGCTCGGCACCCGTCATTCCCTCCGGCAAGGCCGCATACGCGACCCGCATCGGGCCCACGTATGTACGATTTCCCAAGTGGTTGTTCTGCCCTCAGTGCAGGAAGATGGTGCTCTGGCGGCAGAACCTGGAGCAATGGGAGAAGCAGGCGGTATGTGGCATCTGCCCGGGAAAGCCGCAACTGGCCCCGATGCGTTTCATCCAGGTGTGCCGGGAAGGCCACATGGCTGACATCGACTGGCGGCGATGGGCCCACTCCAGGAGCGAAGGACACGACCAACGCCAGTGCCGAGTTTACAAACTTCGATTCGTGGCAACTCCCGAATCCTCCGGGTTGGAAGCCCTGCGAGTCGTCTGCTTCGCCTGCCATGCCGGAAGGAATCTGGCAGGGATCAGCCAGAAGAACGTTCTCAAGCAGGTCGGCCTGGAATGCACGGGAAGCCATCCATGGCAGTCCACGGATGATGAGGCGGATCCCTGCGAGGAAACACCGCAAGCTGTGCAGCGCGGCGCATCCAACGTGTACTTCCCGATCACGCACTCGGCCCTGGACATCCCTGCACCCGAAGGGCTTTCCGAGGACGACGAGATGGCGCAGCTGGTCGTCAACCACCGCATGTGGCCCGACTTCAAGAGCTCCGAAAACAGTCCGGCCTCCGATGTCTTCAGAGAGTACATCGCACGGGACTGCGGGGTCCCTGAGGAGTTCATCGAGACTCTGCGTCGCCGGTACGCGGACGAAGCCGCCTCGATGCCGTCAGCGGATGACCCTGACGACGATCTCAGCATCGCCGAATGGGCGGCCTTCTCCGCGCCGAAGCCCGGTGCCGGCTCTCAGACGTTCTCCGTCCGTCGCACTCACCTCGGAGTGGACCATGACCACCCCGAATCCATGCGTGAGCTGGACGCGCGAATCTCCGGGGTCGTCGTGGCCGATCGGGTGCGCGAAGTCCGCGCGCTCGAGGGTTTCTCGCGATACGAACCCAGCACCGGCGACGGCGAGGAGGCCGACGGCGGCCGCGTGGTATCGGTCAACACGCAAGGACGGCCCCTGTGGTTGCCCGCCATCGAGACTTACGGTGAAGGGATCTTCATCTCCGTCGAGGAGCATCGTCTGCGCACTTGGGAGGAACTTTCCTCGGTTCGCGACTGGACTCTACGGATCGAGCAGAACCTGGACGCCTCGTTCAAAGCCGACCGCCTCAGGGATAAGTCCGGCCCGAAGCTTCTCCCGCGATTCGTGATGCTGCACACCTTGGCCCATCAGTTCATCCGCCAGCTGTCCTACGACAGTGGCTACAACTCGGCCGCACTGCGTGAACGCGTCTATGCCCGAAGCCACGCCCCGGGCAGTGAACTGCCACCACAGGCAGGGGTGTTCATCTATACGGCCGCAGGGGACTCGGAGGGCACACTGGGCGGGCTCGTCCGTCAAGGTCAAGCACCGAATCTGGTCGAGACCCTGATCCGTTTGCTCGAATCGGCGCAATGGTGCTCCCAGGACCCGCTCTGCGCCGATTCGACGGGGAGGTCCCTGGCCAACCTCAATCGAGCCGCTTGTCATGCGTGCACGCTCCTCCCCGAGACCTGTTGCGAGATCGACAACTCCCTGCTGGACAGGACCCTGCTGATCGGTGACGGCGCGGTCCCCGGGTTCTTTCGGGACGTTGTCCAAGCGGCACTGGACGAGTCGGCAGAGGTCATTGATCTGCCGTGAGATTTCCTTCCCTTCTCGGCCTCGAGCCCGAGCAACAAACGGTCGTCGATCTCCCCTTCCACGGATGCCACGTGGTCACCGGAGCACCTGGTGCCGGTAAGAGCGTGATGGCCGTCTATCGAGCCTGGATGCTGGCCACGGCAGGTCGCGAAGTCACCCTCTTCGCACGCTCCAACCTGCTGCGGCAGTACCTGGCCCAGGCGGCCCCTGACCTCACCGCGGCCCTGACCGTCACCACATTCCATCGATGGGTCAGAGATTTCTGGAAGGCACGATTCCAAACTGCTCCCCCGCAGACGGACGAGGGTGGTTGGAGCTACGACTGGTTCGAGATGCAGCGGCACTGCATCCTGCAGCACGTCACATCCCAAACCCATCTGGTGATCGACGAAGGTCAGAATCTTCCAGTCGCCTTCTATGATTTGTGCCGAATTCTCAACATCAGCGTCACTGTCTTCGCCGACGAGGAACAGCGAATCGGTGAAGACCAGAGCACCCTGCTTGAAATATGCGAAGCGCTCGCAGCACATTCCGGTCCACTCGTCCTGCGCAAGAACCACCGAAACAGCCGCGAAATCGTCATGCTGGCGTCCGAGTTCCATCACCCCTGTGGAGAGAAGGGGCTTCCTGCAACCGCCGGGCAGCTGCCCTGTGTCCTGAAGGTCCCCTCCTTGGGGCACCTCCTGACCAGGATCGCTCAATACTTCAACGCGCAGCCGGAGCAGAGAATCGGGATCATCTGTAGGTCGACCCTGCTGATCCGGGAAATCCAGAGCAGACTCACGCAGCACGGTCTCGCCAAGTACACCCAGGCGTATGTGCACGACGACGAGCATCGAAAGCGTATGGACTTCTTGGGGAGATCCATCCGGATTGTGAGCACGGCGAGCATGAAGGGCCTCGAGTTCGACAGCGTCTTCGTCCCGGACCTTGACACATACACGGAGGATCCGACGAGCGTCGACGCGCGTCTGCGCTTCTTCGTGCTGTGCACTCGTGCTCGCGAAGATCTGCACTTCGCCTATCGCGGCTCCCAGGAGCCCGCCATCTTGTCCGGCATCCCGGAGTCCGTGCTGGCCCGACGCTCCGATTGAGCTTTCGGCGCAGTCATTTGCACCCCAGGGCAAGATCATCCATGGAGGGCTTTCTGCTGGTCAGCGGCAGGCTCGTGGAACTCGGGCAGCCGGCGGGCAGGCGACGAGGTCCCGACCGGAGCATGGCCGGGACCTCGTCGCCCGGAGGCACCGGCGCTCCCGCCGCCCCTACTCCCGGAGTTCCTGGGCCGTTCGCCTGGCCAGATCGGCGAAGCGGGGCGCCTGGGGGTGGGCGCCGTGGGAGGGGTGGGCGAGGTAGGCGCGGACGGTGGGGGCGCCGGTGAGGGGGACGAGGCGGACGGAGGGGTGGGTGTAGCGGCGGGCGGCGGAGACCGGGGCGGTGCCGACGCCGAGGCCGACGGCCACCTGTTCCAGCCATTCGTCCATGTTGCGGCATTCGGCGCCGACCACCGGGCGGCGGCCGTCGGGCCACATGTCGGGGAAGGTGACGCCGCTGACGGTGTTGATGATCAGCGGCAGGTCGGCGAGCTCCGCCCAGTCGAGTGCGGTGCGTTCGGCCAGCTGCCAGCTCGCGGGGACCGCCGCGATGCGAGGCTCCTCGTAGAGGAGGACGGTGCGCAGGCCCTTCGGCAGGGGTTCGCCGCGCAGCAGGCCCAGATGCGCCTGGCCGGTGTCGAGTCCGGCCTGGGGGGTGTCACAGCGGATGAATTCGACGCCGACGCCGGCCTCCGCGCCGAAGCGGGAGGCGAGTCGCGACAAACCCTGGGGCAGTCCCCAGCTGAAGCCGATGCGCAGTTTCTCCCCGTTCTGTAATTCCCGCAGCGTCGCATCGAGTTGGCGCAGCAGCGGGGTGACGGCGGCTCGCAGGGTCTGTCCTTTTTCGGTCAGCTCCGTTCTCCGGGTGCTGCGTTCGAAGAGCCGCACTCCCAGGGACTCCTCAAGCGTTCTGATGTTGCGGGTCAGGGTCGGCTGGGCGAGATGCAGCCGTCGGCCTGCGGCCGTGAAGCCGCCTTCCTCGGCTACCGCGAGAAAGCAGCGCAGATGACGCAGATCGACGTTCATTCGTGGGGCGTATAGGCGGTTCAGCAATTTCATTTCTCCAGCCCCTGCCCAGTGTCTAGTCTTCTTGATGCCACCGAGCGGACCGGGTGCCAGGAAGCCGGCACCGGTCGTCGACACCGCTGGTGAGCAGTCATGCGTGCAACGGGGCGTTCAACGGGGGGCATGTGCAGGGGCATTGGTGCAGCGCCGTCAATGGGCACGGCGCAAAAATTGACCAAAGTGAATGTAAAAGAATGTCTGGCCGGCCGGGCCGTCCAGCAGGTTTCCGTGCTTGAAGTTGCTTTGTCACCGCCTCTGAGAACGTTTCGTAGCTGAGTTACCGGCCGGCGCCGTCCACGGGTGGCGCCGGGTGCGGAACGAGCGATTCGACGTCATGTGATGCGTCGTTCCCGCGTCGCCGTCCCATTGATGACCACCACCCTATCCAACTATTTTTCTTCAACTATTACTGCCGCCCGCCGGCCCGTCATTCACCTTTCTGCCGCGTTCCGGCACGCCGCCGTGGCGTGCCGCCGGCTTGCGTTTTCCGGAATTCCCCTGCTGCTGCCGTACATCACTGAGAAGGATTTGCTGTGCCCGTAATCGATACGCGCAACGGTCCCCTTGAACATGTCCTGATCGACGGTGACCCGGACCTGGCGCCCCTGGTCTTCCTGCACGGCGGACTCGGCTGCCTCGCGGCCTGGGGACGCTTCCCCGCCCGGCTGGCCGCCGCCACCGGACGCCGCGCCCTGGTCTACTCCCGCCACGGCAACGGCGGCAGCGGCCCCGACCCGCTGCCGCGCACCCCCCGCTATATGCATGAGCACGCCCAGGACGTCCTGCCCGAACTGCTCGGCGCGCTGGGCCTTGACCGCCCCGTCCTGGTCGGCCACAGCGACGGTGCGTCCATCGCCCTGCTGTACGCCTCGGCGCACCCCGTCGAGGCCGTCATCGGGATGGGCCCGCACATGTACTTCGAAGAGGAGAACCGCGTCGGCATCGAGAACGCCCGCGCCTCCTACGACGCGGGCCCGCTCGCCAGGAAGATGGCCATGGTGCATGACGACCCCCGGGGCGTCTTCGACCGCTGGAGCGGGGTGTGGCTCTCGCCCGCCTTCCGCAGCTGGTCCCTGGAGCACGACCTCGACATCACCGCGCCGGTACTGATGATCCAGGGAGACGCGGACGAATACGGCTCGCTGGCCCAGGTCGACGCCGTCGAGCGCGCGGTCAGCGGCCCGTTCCGGCGCCTGGTCCCCGAGGGCTGCGACCACTACCCGCACCTGGTCCGCCCCGGCCTGGTCACCGACACCGTGTGCGACTTCCTCGCCGGGCACGCGCAGTCCGCGGGGGCCGCCCGATGACCGCGCCCGCTCCCGTACGCCTCGACGCCCTGCTGGCCCGCTCTGCCCGGGTCCACCCCGACCGCACCGCCCTGGAGGGGGCCGGGGAGAGCTGGACGTACGACCGACTCGACCGTGCCGTTACCGCGTTGGCCGCCCGGCTGACCGCCGAGGGCGTGGCACCGGGCGACCGGGTCGGCGTCTACGCCCCCAAGACCCCGGCCACCGTCATCGCCCTGTACGCGGCGCTGCGGGCCGGTGCGGTGACCGCGCCCCTGGACACCGCCGACCCGCCCGAGCGCACCGCCCGGATGATCCGCAACGCGGGGCTGTCCCTGCTGGTGACCGTCGACCGGGCGCTGCCCGGGGCCCGCCGCGCCGCCACCCGCGCCCGCGACGGCGCCCCGGCCGACGAGGGCACCCTCGACCACGGTCTGCACCGGCTGCGGATCCTCGCCCCCGAGGAGCGGCCCGCACCGCTGCCCGCGCCCGCCGGCTCCGGCGGCTACATCCTCTTCACCTCCGGCAGCACCGGCTGGCCCAAGGGCGTGCTGCTCTCGCACGAGAACGTGGCCCACTACGCGCTGTGGGCCGCCGGGGAGTTCGGCCTCACCCCGGACGACCGGATCGGCTCGCAGGCCGCGCTCACCTTCGACCTGACCACCTTCGACCTGTTCAGCGCCGCCGCCGCGGGGGCCTGTACGGTCCTGATGCCGGATCTGCTGCGGGCCTTCCCGCGCGATGTCGTCGGCTGGCTGACCGAACAGCGCATCACCGCCTTCATGGCCGTGCCGTCGCTCTACCACAACATGCTCCAGCAGGGCGGTATCGCCGACGCCCCGCCGCCCGCCCTGCGCATCGCGGCCTTCGGCGGGGAGGCGTTCGCTCCCGAACTCCTGGAGCGCTATCTGCGGTTGCTGGACGGGGTGCCGTTCTACAACCTGTACGGGCCGACCGAGACCAACGCCTGCACCTACTACCGGGTGCCGGCCGACTGGACCGCCGACCGGGAACTGCCCATCGGCCGCGGGATCGGCGGCGTCCACATCGAGGTGCTCGACGAGGACGGCGCGCCCACCGACGGCGAGGGCGAGATCCATATCGCCGGGCCCGTCGTCTTCCAGGGCTATCTGCGCGGCGGCGCCCCCGACGACCCCACCACCATCATCGCCTGCCGCGACGGCGTCGCCCGCCGCGCCTACGCCAGCGGCGACCTCGGCCGGATCACCCCCGACGGCCTGGTCTTCCTGCGCGGGCGGCGCGACAACCAGGTCAAGCGGCGCGGGCACCGTATCGACCTGATGGACGTGGAGAACGCCGTCCTGGAGCTGCCGGGGATCGCCACCGCCGCGGTCGTCGCCAAGGACGGCCCGCACGCCGGCCAGATCTGGGCCTACGCACAGACCGACGCCACCGAACGGGAGGTCCTGGCCGCGCTACGCGAGGTGCTGCCCCGGCGGATGCTGCCGGACCGGATCGTTCCGCTCGCCACCCTGCCCACCACCACCAGCGGGAAGGTCGACCGCCGCGCGCTGCGCGACACCGACGGCCACCCCGCGGCCCCCGCACTCCCCGAGGAGCTCACCGTATGAACAGCGTCGAAGAACTCTGCACCCTGATCGGCAGCCGGATCACCTGGGGACCCGGCGAGGACGCCGGCTCCCTGGACGCCGACACCCCGCTGCTGGAACGGGGTCTGGTCGACTCGCTGGCGATCATGGAGATCGTCGCGGCACTCGACAAGGAGGCCGGCGTCAGCCTGCCCGACACCGAGATCGTCGCCGCCAACTTCCGCAGCCCCAAGGCCCTGTGGGCCGCCATCGAGAAGCTCTCCGCCGAGGGCGGCAAATGAGCGCGGCGGCCACCGCGGCGCTGCGCACCGGCGCACCGGAGACCGAGGGCTTCGTCGACACCTACCAGGCGCTGGCCGCCCCGGTGCTGGAGCAGCTGGCCGGCCAGGACTTCCGCGCCCAGTGGCAGGCCATGGCCGACCTCGGTGTGCTCAAGCTCGCCGCGCCGGAGGCCACGGCACCCGGCCCGGTCACCCGCTCGCTCGCCATGATCGAGGGGATCGGTCTGGCCGGCGCCGACCCGGGCCTGTGCTACGCGCTGGCCTCGCAGATCTTCGGGATGCAGTTCCCGCTGCGGGACGCCCTCGGCGCCGACGCCTGGCGCGCGGTCGCCGAGGTCCAGGAGGGCCGGGAGCTGCTGTGCCACGCGCTGACCGAACGCGGCGGCGGCAGCGACCCGTTCTCCATGGAGACCCGCGCCCGGCGGGACGGGGACGGCTTCGTGCTCGACGGCGCCAAGACGTTCATCACCGCCGCCCCGGTGGCCGACCGGGCGATCGTCTTCGCCCGTACCGCCGAGGGACGCTCACCGTTCGCGCTGTCCGCGTTCCTCTTCCCGCTCGATCTGCCGGGGATCCGCCGCGGGGAGACCTTCACCAAGACGGCGCTGCCCACCGTGCCCATGGGGGAGCTGCTCTTCGAGGGCGCCCGGCTGCCGGCGAGCGCGCTGCTCGGCCAGGAGGGCTCCGGGCTGGCGGTGATGGCCTCCACCACCGCCTGGGAGCGTTCCCTCGTCCTCGGTTACGCCCTCGGCCCGATGCGGCGCCTGCTGGCCCGTACGGTCGACTGGGCCGCGGAGCGCGACCACTTCGGCCGCCGCATGGGCGCCAGCCACCAGGTCGCGGGGCGGATCAGCGAGATGGCCCTGGCGCTGCACCGCTCCCGCGTCCAGCTCTACGCGATGGCCGCCCGGCTCGACGCCGGTACCCCCGCCCGGCAGCTCGCCGCCGGGGCGGCCCTCACCAAGATCTCCGTTTCCGAGGACTACGTACGGATGACCGAGCACGCCACCGCGCTGTCCGGCGTCCGGGCCTTCCTCCCCGGCTTCGACCTCGCCGCCGACCTGGCCGCCCCCATGGCGGCCCTCACCTACGCCGGTCCGAACGACCTGCTGCGCGTGGGTGTGGCCCGGCAACTCGGCCTGCCCGTCGAGAACTGACCGGTCGGAACCCGACCGGCCGATCACCGACCCGAAGGACTTCGATGACGCTGCCGACCCCCCTCAACGATCTCCGCAAACTCGCCGCGGAGACGGGCGAACGGCTCGCCCCGCTCGCCGCGGACACCGACGCCGGACGCGACAACGGCCACGAGAGCTACCGCATCCTGCGCGAGTCCGGTCTGCTCGCCCTGCTCGTCCCCCAGGAGGCGGGCGGCGCCGGCCTCGGCTTCGGCGACTACTGGCGGGTGCTGGCCGAACTCGGCGCGCACCACGGCGCCGCCGCCCTCGGCTTCAACATGCACCATGTCGTCATCGGCGCGCTCGCCGATGCCGCCGGCACCCGGCTGCCCCCGGCCGCCGAGGCCTTCCGCGCCTGGATGCTGGACGAGGTCGTGCACGGCCGCAAGCTGTTCGCCTCCGCGACCTCCGAGGCCGGCCGCGGCGCCAAGCTCCGCGGCATGCAGACCCGTTACCGGCTCTCCGACGACGGCACCCACTACCTCCTCAGCGGCACGAAGTCGTTCGTGTCGCTGGCCGGCGCCGCCGACTACTACGTCGTCGCGGCCGCCCCCGACAGCGGCGGCGAGGACACCGGCGAGGCCTCGCACTTCGTCGTCGCCGCCGACGACCCCGGGGTCAGCTTCGGCGCCGTGCCGCAGCTGTCCGCGATGTACGGCACCAGCACCGCCCCGATGACGCTGGACGAGGTCCCGGTGCCCCGCTCCCGGCTCTACCTCGGCGTCGAGGGCATGTCCCTGTTCAAGGTCGTACGCGAACCGCACTGGATGATCGCCGGCTACACCGGCGCCTATCTCGGCATCGCCGAGGCCCTCTTCCAGCACACCGTCGACCATGTCACCGCCTCCCCCGCCCGCGCGGACTCGCCCGTGGTGCAGCAGGAGCTGGGCCGGATGTCCGCCCGGCTGCGGGCCGCCCGCGCCCTGGTGCACGAGGCCGGTGATCTCGTCACCGCCCAACGCGGCAGCCTGGAGGCGAACGCCATGGTGCACGCCGCCAAGTACGTGGTCGGCGAGGTCGGGCCGCGGCTCGCCCAGGACGCGCTGCGGCTGTGCGGCTCGGCCGCGATCAGCCGCAGCCATCCGCTGGAGCGGCTGATCCGCGAGGTCCAGTTCGCCCATGTGATGCCGGCCAAGCCGCAGGAGTGCCTGGAGTACCTGGGCAAGGCCGCCGTCGGGGTCAATCTCTACGACGCCCGGGCGTTCGCATGGTGACCCCGGTCCAGGACGAACTCGCGGTGACCCGGGACGCGTTCCGGGCCCTGATGAGCTCGCACCCCAGCGGGGTCGCCGTCATCACCACCGCCGACGCCGGGGGCACGCCGTACGGCTTCACCTGCACCGCCTTCTGCTCGGTCTCGCTGGACCCGCCGCAGCTGCTGGTGTGCGCGGGCAACAACGGCAGCACCCTGCCGGTCCTCGCCGCGCGCGGGGCCTTCACCGTCAACCTCCTGCACAGCGCGGGGCGGCGGGCCGCCGAGGCGTTCGCCGGGCCGGCCGCCGAACGCTTCCGCACCGTCCCCTGGCAGCCGGCGCCCGCCACCGGGCTGCCGGCGCTGATCCAGGACGCCCATGCCACCGCCGAGTGCCGGGTCGCCCGGCTCACCCCGGCCGGCGATCACACCATCGTGATCGGCGAGGTGCTGGGCATCCGGACGCACACCCCGGCCGCCGAAGAGGCGCCGCTGCTGTACGGCATGCGCCGCTACGCGACCTGGCCGGCCTGACCCGGCCGTTGCCCCACCGGCCGGCCCCACCCGCGGCCGCGCCGTGCCATCACCCCCTCCCACCACACGTGAGGAATCCGCATGTACCGCACCCTGATGAAGTCGAAGATCCACCGCGCCACCGTCACCCAGGCCGATCTGCACTACGTCGGCTCGGTGACCGTCGACGCCGACCTGATGAAGGCCGCGAACCTGATGGCCGGCGAGAAGGTCGACATCGTCGACATCGACAACGGCGCCCGGCTGTCCACCTACGTCATCGAGGGCCCGGCCGGCTCCGGCGTCATCGGCATCAACGGCGCCGCGGCCCGGCTCATCAGCCCCGGCGACCTCGTCATCCTCATCGCCTACGCCGCCATGACGGACGACGAGGCGGCCTCCTTCGTCCCGAACGTCGTCTTCGTCGACGCCCACAACGGCATCAGCGGCGTGGGCGGCGACCCGGCCGAGGTGCCCGAGGGCTCGGGCCTCCGGCGCGGCGACCTCGTCGCCAACTGACCGTTTCCACACGCCACTTCAGGGAGATGTCATGACGCTCTCCGTGGTCAGCGGGGGCACCCGCGGCATCGGGCGGACACTGAGCCTCCGGCTCGCCGCCCTCGGCCACCGGGTGATCGCCCTCTACCGCGGTGACGACGCCGCCGCGCAGCGGACCGTGCAGGCCGGTGACGGCCGGATCGAGGCGCTGCGCTGTGACCTCGCCCGGCCCGCGGAGATCCGGGCGGTCGGCGCCCGGATCACCGACGGGTACGGCGCCCCCGCCGTCCTCGTCAACAACGCCGGCGTCAACCGCGACCGGCCGTTCCTGTCGATGGCCGACGAGGACTGGGACACGGTGCTGGCCACCAACCTCTCCGGCCCCTTCCACCTCACCCGGGCCCTGGCGCCCGCGATGGTGGCGGCCGGGGGCGGCGGCATCGTCAACGTCGCCTCCACCACGGCGATCCGGCCCCGGGCGAACGGCGTCAACTACTGCGCGAGCAAGGCGGGGCTGCTCCAGCTCACCAAGTGCCTGGCCCTCGAACTCGCCCCGCACATCCGGGTGAACGCCCTGCTGCCCGGCTTCACCGACACCGAAGAGGTCACCGAGCGCTACCGCCTCGATGACCCGGAGCGGCTGGCCGCCGTCCTGGGCACCATCCCCGGCGGCCGGCTCGGCACGGCCGAGGACATGGCCGACGCCCTCGAATTCCTGGTGACCGCGCGCAGCGGCTATGTCACCGGACAGCAACTCATCGTCGACGGCGGGCACTTCATGGGCTGACCCCCCACCCACCGGTCCGCTCACCCCACCGGTCCGCCCCGACGGATTCCCTCACCTCTCAGGAGAAGAACCGCATGCGACTGACCCAGCAACAGGCCGACCAGTACCACGAGCAGGGGTTCCTGCTGCTCGAATCCCTTCTCGACCCGCACGAGGTGGCGGCCCTCCGCGCCGCCTTCGAGCGCGACGCGAGGGTGCCCGGCCCGCAGGTGGTGACCGAGGACGGCGGCACAGAGGTGCGCGCGGTCTACTCCTCGCACCAGCGGCAGCCCGAGTACGCCGGACTGATCCGCGACCCGCGCATCCTGGAGCCCGTCCGGCAGCTGCTCACCGACGACGTCTACATCTACCAGTTCAAGATCAACGCCAAGCCGGCGTTCGGCGGCGACAAGTGGGCCTGGCACCAGGACTTCCTGGCCTGGCGGCTGGCCGACAACCTGCCCGCTCCGCGGCAGGTCAACATCGGCGTCTTCCTCGACGAGGTCACCGAGTTCAACGGCCCGGTGATCTTCCTGCCCGGCTCGCACCGCGGCGGACTCGTCCACGAGGGCCGCTCGGCCGCCGCACGGTCCGAGCAGCACCTCGACCCGGACGACATCTCGCTGTCGCCGCAGCAGCTCGCCGAGCACGTCGACCGGCACGGGATGACCAGCCCCAAGGGCCCGGCCGGCTCCGTCGTGCTGTTCTCCCCGGAGATCGTGCACGGCTCGTCCCCCAACATGTCGCCGTTCGCCCGCCGGCTGCTGATCGCCACCTACAACGACACCGCCAACCTGCCGCGGCCCGTGGGCGAACCCCGTCCGGAGCATGTGGTGTGCCGCGACACCGAGCCACTGCGCCCGCTGGCGGCCCCGTTCTCCCGGAGCCTGAGCGCGGTGACGGCATGACCGGGCGCACCGGACGCGCCGTCGTCCTGGAGGAGTTCGGCCAACCGCTGCGGCTGCGGGAGTTCCCGCTGCCCCCGGCCCCCGCCGGCGGGATGGTCGTGGCCTGCGGCTACGGCGGCATCTGCGGCACCGATCTGCACCTTCAGCAGGGCCATCTGGACATCCCCGTCCCGCTGGTCCTCGGGCACGAAGGACTCGGTGTCATACAGGAATTGGGGGACGGCCTGTGCCAGGACGCCACCGGCGCCCCGCTCGCGGCCGGCGACACGGTGATGTGGGCCTCCTCCCTCGCCTGCGGGGTCTGCCCGCCCTGCCGGCTGCACCGCGAACCGACCCTGTGCGAGCGGCGCCGCACCTACGGCGTCAACCGCGCCCTGGCCGACGGGCCGGAACTCTCCGGGGCCTGGGCCGACCACATCGTGCTCCAGCCCGGCACCACGGTGATCAAGGTCCCCGACGGCACCGACCCGCTCGCCGCCATGTCGCTGGCCTGCGCCGGTCCCACCGTGGCGCATGCGCTGTACGAGCGGCGGCCGGTGCGGCTCGGGGAGACCGTCGTGGTGCAGGGCAGCGGCCCGGTCGGGCTGGCGGCCGCCGCGTTCGCGCAGCTGGCCGGGGCCGCCAAGGTCGTGGTCGTCGGCGGTCCGGCCGGCCGGCTGGAGCGGGCCGCGGCGGCCGGCATCGGGGACGTCCACCTGAACATCGCCGACGCCGACGACCCCGAGAAGGTCCTGCGCGAGGTACGGGCCGCCACCGGAGGCGACGGCGCCGACCTGGTGATCGAGTGCGCCGGGGTGCCGGCCGCCGTCGGACAGGGCCTCACCCTGGCCCGCCGGGGCGGCAGCTACCTGATCATCGGCCAGTACACGGACGCCGGGGACACCCTGATCAACCCGCACCAGATCGTCCACCGGCAGCTCGACGTGGTCGGCTCCTGGGCCTTCACCGGCGCCCATCTCGTCGAATACGTCCGGCTGTTGCCGGCCCTCACCGCCCGCTTCGACCTGGCGAGCCTGGTGACGCCGTTCCCGCTGGAGCGGCACGCCGACGCGCTCACCGCGGTGGCCGACGGGTCGGTGATGAAGGCGGTGCTCACGTCCTGACACCGCCTCCCTGACGCCCGCCCCTGCCGCACCGACCCCCGCGGTGCGCAGTCGGCGCGGGCGACGGCCCGGCCGCAGCCCTCCGGCGCGGCCGGGCCGGCACCGTTTCCCCCGCGCCCCGCCGCACGGAGCGGCGCCGGCTCACCCGGTGAGCGCCGTCAGCGCCTCCTCCGTCGCCGGGTCGTCGGGAAGGTAGGCCAGCAGATGGTGGCCCGGCTGGTCCACGGCGGCGAGTTTGACGTACCGCAGCCGCAGATCCCCGGCCACCGGGTGCCGGAAGTGGCGGACGGCGGGGTGGAACGCCGAGGTCTCCCGGCGGCCGTACCAGCGGACCGCGTCCGGGTCGGCCAGCAGCTCCTCGGTGATCTCCGCATAGCGGCCGTCCTCCGGATGCCGGGCCGCCTTCGCCCGGAACTGGCCCAGCAGACTCCGCGCCTCCGGCTCCCAACTGGCCAGCAGCGACCGGGCCGGCGGCCAGCGGAACACCAGCCACAGCAGATTGCGCTGCTTGGGCGCCAGCCGCGCCAGGTCGGTGAGCAGCGCCGTGTAGCCCGCGTTCCAGGCCAGCAGGTCCCAGTGCGGGTCGAGCACCACGGCCGGGTTCGGTGCCAGCTTCTCCACCAGCGACAGCAGATTGCGCGACACCCACCCCGGTGACCGCTCGGCTGGTGCGGCGTGCTCCACGAACGACAGCACATGCGCGGTCTCGTCCGGGTTCAGCCGCAGCGCCCGCGCCACGGACCGCAGCACCTGCTCCGACGTACGGACCCGCCCCTGCTCCAGCCACGCGTACCAGGAGCTGCTGACCCCGGCCAGTTGGGCGACCTCCTCGCGCCGCAGGCCCGGGGTGCGGCGCCGCGGTGAGCCGGGCAGCCCCACGTCGGCGGGCGCCAGCCGCTCACGGCGGGAGCGCAGGAACGCGCCCAGTTCGCGGCGCGGGCCGCCGGATCCGCCGTCGTTCACGCCCCACTCCCCCCCGCACCGCCGGCCTGCCGCTGGGGCCTCGGCCGTGCCCCAGGGTGTGAGCAAGGGTAATCGGCTGCGGGGTCCCGCCGGCCGGCCGCGGTGATGGGCTGGAGCCGCCGGTCCGACCACACCGGCAGTGCACGCCACGAGGAGCCCCATGGACACCGCCGACGCACCCCGCACCACTCCCCCGCCCGCTCCGGCCGCCGCCACCGGCCCGGCCGCCCCGCCGATGCCCGCCGCCTCGCTGCGGCTGCTGCGCACCGCCGGATTCGTCAGCAACTTCGACCGCTTCTGCATCACCCCGATGCTGCTGCTCATCGGCACCCAGCTCGGCGTCCCGCTGACCACGGTGATGCTCGCGGCCAGCGGCTACTTCCTCGCCTACGGCCTGATGCAGCCGGTCTGGGGGCTGCTGAGCGACCGGCTGGGCCGGGTGCGGGTGATGCGGCTCTCGCTGGCCGGGGCCGCCGTCGCCGCCCTCTGCTCGGTGCTCGCACCCGGCGCGACGGTCCTGATCGTGGCGCGGGTGGCGGCCGGCGCGTTCTTCGCCGCGTCCATCGCCGCGTCCATCACCTACGTCGGGGACACCGTGCCCGCCGCGGTCCGCCAGCGCCCGCTCAGCGAGCTGATGACCGCGTTCGCGCTGGGCACCGCCGTGGCCACGGTCGTCGCCGGGGCGCTGGCGCACTACGTCAGCTGGCGGCTGGTCTTCGCCCTCCCCGGTGTGATCGCCGGCTTCCTGGTCGTCGCCCTGCGGCGGCTGCCGGAACCGCCGCGGGCGGCTCCCGGCGCGCTGCTCGCCCCGTTCAAGGTCGTGCTGCGGTCCCGCTGGCAGTGGTACGTCATGGCCGTCGCGATGCTCGAAGGCGCCGTCCTGCTGGGGTTCCTGACCTACCTCGCACCGGCGCTGGAGGCCCAGGGCGCCTCGGCGACGCTGGCCGGTGCGGTGTCCGCGCTGTACGGCGTGGGCTCGATGGCCGCGGCGCAGCAGGTCAAGCGGCTGGTGGGGCGCTGGACGCCGGTGCGGCTGATCGTGGTCGGCGGGGTGCAGATGGCGGTGGCGTTCGGCCTCGCCACGGCGAGCCAGTCGGTGCCCGCGCTGGTGGGGTGCGCGCTGCTGCTCGGTGGCGGCTGGTCGTTCATGCACTCCACGATCCAGTCCTGGGCCACCGCGCTGTCCCCGGCGGCCCGCGCCACCGGCGTCGCGATGTTCGGCGTGGCCCTCTATGTCGGCAGCGCGCTGGCCAGCGCGATCGCCGCGGGCCCTGCGGAACACCACGCCTACCGAGGGATGTTCCTGACCGCGGCGGTCCTCACCGTTCCCCTGACGGTGGCCGCCGCCGTGGGCCGGGCCCGGTACCGCGACTGACCGGTCGGGTCCGGCACACGCCGACAGGGCGCCCAGGCTGTCCGTGCCTGGGCGCCCTGTCAGGGCTTCGACGGCGTCACGGCCGTCTGTCCGGGGCCTTGGCGGCCCCTCCGGGTCAGCCGCGGGGCTGCCCGGCGGACTCCAGCTGCTTGTCCTGGTGCGTCGACCTCGCCGCGATGTGCGGGTTGCGCGCCTTGAGGACGGCCCAGCCGATGGCCAGGCAGACGGCCCAGCCGGCACCCACGTACAGCGAGATGCGGCTCTCCGGGTCGATGGCGATCAGGCAGGTCACCAGGAGCAGGAAGGCCACCGCGATCCAGCTGCACACCGTGCCGCCGGGCGCCGGGAAGGACGAGGCGGGCAGGCGGCCGGCGACGACCGCGCGGCGGTAGAGGATATGGCTGACGAGGATCATCAGCCAGGTCCAGATACCGGCCGCGGTGGCCACCGAGGTGACGTAGGCGAAGGCCTTCTCCGGAACGACGTAGTTGAGGATCACGCCGATGCCCATGAGGGCGGCGGAGAGGGTGATGCCGAGGGCCGGGGTCTTGGTGGAGCTCAGCTTGCCGAGGACCTTGGGGGCCTCGGAGTTGGCGGCGAGGTCGCGCAGCATGCGCCCGGTGGAGTACATACCCGAGTTGCAGGACGACAGCGCGGCGGTCAGCACGACGAAGTTGATGATCGCCGCACCGGCCGGGATGCCGATCTTCGCGAAGGCGGCCACGAACGGGCTGACGCCCGGCTCGAACTCCGTCCACTTCACGACCATCAGGATCACGCTCAGCGCACCGACGTAGAAGACGATGATGCGCCACGGCAGCGTGTTGATGGCCTTGGGCAGGGTCTTCTCCGGGTCCTCGGACTCGCCCGCGGTGACACCGACCAGCTCGACGGCCAGGTAGGCGAACATGACGCCCTGGAGGGTCATGAGGCTGGAGCCGATGCCGTTGGGGAAGATCCCGTCGTGGGCCCAGATGTTGGAGACCGCGGCGGCGTCTCCCGCCTGGCTGAAGCCGAAGGTGACGACGCCGAGACCGATCACGATCATGCCGATGAGCGCGGTGACCTTGACCATCGAGAACCAGAACTCGATCTCACCGAAGAGCTTCACCGAGATCAGGTTGGCGACGAACAGCAAGACCAGGAAGACCAGTGCGGTCACCCATTGCGGAATGTCCGGGAACCAGAAATGGACGTAGATCGCGGCGGCCGTCAGCTCGGCCATGCCGGTGACGACCCACATGAGCCAGTACGTCCAGCCCGTCACGAACCCGAAGAACGGGCCGAGGAACTCACGGGCGTACTCCGAGAAGGACCCCGACACGGGGCGATACAGGAGCAGCTCGCCGAGCGCCCGCATGATGAAGAAGACGATCACGCCGGCGAGGGCGTACATGAGGATGAGACTGGGCCCGGCCTTCGCGATGTTCGCGCCCGCGCCCAGGAAAAGACCGACGCCGATGGCGCCGCCGATGGCGATCATCTGGACCTGACGGCTGCCGAGACCTCGCTCGTAGCCCTCTTCCGGCGTGGTGCCCGAGGCTCCGCTGCCGTCGCCGAGGTTGGTGCCGACCTGCTTTGAGGTCATGTGTGGTGCGCCTTTCCGCTCCATGCCGACCCGCGCCTAGCTTGGCGACGGATCGGGTCTCGATCCCCCCGGATGCTGATGGAGTTGCATGCCGGCGGTGGCCGGCTCAAGCGCCCCCTACGCGGACATGGGTGACGTCCGTCAGGTGGTCGTGAAGATGTACCACGGGCGAATTTCAGCCAGCGTGATCCAGATCACGGATCGAAACGACCAAAATCCTCTGAACTGGGCAAATTAACGGCCGCTGTGACCTAATCGATATGCGGATCAGGCAACTCACCGGGGCGATGCCCACTCCCTGCCGACACTTCGTGGCCCTCGGTACACGCGTTTTGCCCGATATTGCCGTGCGGCAGGCCGACCCTTCGTGAACATCGGGGGGAACGGACAGCCACCGGGCGGACACCCAGGGCGTCTACCCGATGGCGAGATCTGGCCCATGATCAACCCCGCGATCGCCCATATCGGCCCAGGAAACCCGCACAAACCAGGCGTAGGCTGGCAGAACGCCTTATTGCGCCGTGAGTGAGCGATGGAGGCGCTGCATGACCGACCCACACGGCTTCCTCAAGGCCCCTCGCCGGCCCGTTCCCGCACGCCCCGTCGAGGAGCGGCTGAACGACTGGAACGAGGTCTACGCGGGACAGGCGCTGCTGCCCCTGGTGGCCGAGCAGGCGGGACGCTGCATGGACTGCGGCATACCGTTCTGCCACAGCGGCTGCCCGCTCGGGAACCTCATCCCCGAGTGGAACGCCTACGCGACACGGGGCAACTGGCGGGCCGCGGCCGAGCGGCTGCACGCCACCAACAACTTCCCCGAGTTCACCGGACGGCTGTGCCCGGCGCCGTGCGAGGACGCCTGTGTACTGGCCATCAACGCCGACCCGGTGACGATCAAGAACGTGGAGCAGACCATCGCCGACCGGAGCTGGGAGCAGGGGTTCACGATCCCGCATCCGCCGGAGCGGCTCAGCGGGAAGAGCGTCGGGGTCATCGGCTCCGGACCCGCGGGACTGGCGGCGGCGCAGCAGCTGACCCGTATCGGGCACACCGTCGCCGTCTACGAGCGCGCCGACCGCATCGGCGGACTGCTGCGTTACGGCATCCCCGCGTTCAAGCTGGAGAAGCGGTATCTGGACCGCCGGATCGCGCAGATGCGGGCCGAGGGCACCAAGTTCCGTACGGGGATGGACATCGGCGGCGCGGTCGACGCGATCGAGCTGAGCAGGCGGCACGACGCGCTCGTGGTGGCCGTCGGGGCCACGGAGCGGCGGGAGCTTCCCGTCCCCGGGCGGGAACTGGGCGGTATCCACCAGGCCATGGAGTATCTGACCCTCGCCAACCGGGTCGGGGAGGGCGACCGCGCCACGACGCCGGTCACCGCCGAGGGCAGGCATGTGGTGATCGTCGGGGGCGGCGACACCGGTTCGGACTGTCTGGGCACCGCGCTGCGGCAGGGCGCGGCCTCCGTGGTGCAGCTGGACATCAACCCGGAGCCGGGCGACGCCCGTACGGACACCGAGCCCTGGCCCGTCTACCCGAAGGTCTACCGGATCTCGCACGCCCATGAAGAGGCCCGCGGCCGGGCGGGCACGGACCCGCGGTTCTTCTCCTCCGCCACCCTCCGGTTCGAGGGCGACGCGGCCGGCCGGGTGCGCGCGCTGCATCTGACGGAGGTGGAACCGGTCGCTCGGGCGCCGCGGCCGGACACCGAGCGGGTGATCCCGGCGGAGCTGGTGCTGATCGCCCTCGGTTTCTCCGGTCCGGAACGGGGCACCGGGCTGATGACACAGCTGGGGCTCACGCTGGACGCCCGGGGGAACTTCGCCCGGGACGCCGGCTTCGCGGCCGTGCGGGGCGAGCGGCCGGTGGAGGCCGGGACGGACGGCGTCTTCGTCGCGGGCGACGCGGGGCGGGGGCAGTCCCTGGTGGTGTGGGCCATCGCGGAGGGCCGGGCCGCCGCCGCGGCCACCGACCGCTATCTCACCGGCGCCACCGCGCTGCCGGCCCCCATCGCCCCGACGGACCGGCCGATGGTGGCGTGACGCCGCGGGGTGCGGGGCTCCGGTCCGTACGGCTCACCCGGGCGCGTGGGGCCGCGCCCGGGTGGTGGCGGTTGTGCGCGGTGGGGTGCGCTGGGCGCCGGAGGGGACGGCAGGGGCGTGCAGGGCAGGCGCGGGCGAGGGGCGGGCTTCTGGAGCCCCCGTATGCACCTTTGCTACTGGGCGCAACGCCCAGGCGGCGACTTGACTTTGGTCATGGCGATTCAGCCCCGCTTGTTGGGTATTGACCTTCCTGTCCCGTTCTCTCTGGATATGCCAACGTGAATCGTTGGCGGCATGTGCTTGGAGGCGCACCATGGCCGCCCGACCACTCGTCGCGCGTCAAACCAACCAGCGGCTGCGGTCGCTCATCCAGGAAGCCTCACTGTCCAACTCCGCACTGGCCCGCCAGGTGAACGTCCTGGGAGAGGCGCAGGGGCTGGATCTGCGGTACGACAAGACCTCCGTGAGCCGGTGGCTGAGCGGTCAGCGGCCACGCGGCCGGGTGCCCGCCATCATTGCCGAGGCGCTGAGCGGCAAACTCGGCCGCACGGTCTCGACGGAAGAAATCGGCATGGCCAACGGCAACAGCGTGACCTGCGGGGTCGGCCTCCACTTCGCGGCCACGGTGGAGGACGCACTGGAACAGGTCCGTGAACTATGGCATATGGACGCCGAGTCCAGGGGGCTTTTGTCGCGTTCCGCCATGACCGCCTCGGCGCTGGTCGAACCCAGCAGGGACTGGCTGATCAGCTCCCCGGACCCCCAGGTGGCCCGCAACTGGCGGCTGGGGCCGCGGGTGGGGACCAGTGATGTGGAGCTGGTCCGGTCGACCACCCAGGCGCTGGCCGAACTCGATCACCGGGTCGGCAGCGGATATGTGCGACCGGTCATCGTCAGCTGCCTCAGCAGTGTGCTGTCCGGTCTGATGGACGGGAGTTACGGCGAGACCACCGGGCGGCAGCTGTTCGCCGCGGCGGCCCGGCTGACGGAGCTCGCCGGATACACGGCGCTGGACGTCGGGCAGCCGGGTCTGGCGCAGCGGTACTACATCCAGGCGCTGCGGCTCGCGCAGGCCGCGGACGACCGGTGCTACGGCGGCTATGTGCTGGCGGCCGGGCTGAGCCATCTCGCCGTCGGCGCCGGCTGCTCCCGGGAGGCGGTGCAGCTCGCCCGTGCCGCGCAGGAAGGCACCCGCGGGCAGGCCCCGCCGGCCGCTCAGGCCATGTTCTACGCGACCGAGGCCCGCGGCTACGCCATGCTCGGGGACGCGCGGATGTGCAAAATACTGGCGGACAAGGCGACCGAAGCGATGGCGCAGGTCGTTCCGGGGGGCGGTCCCGAGTGGATCGGGCACTTCGACCGTGCCTATCTGGCCGATGAGTTGGCCCACTGCTACCGGGATCTGAAGCAGCCGCGGCCGGCCGCCCGGCGGGCCGAGGAGGCCCTGGCCCGGCATCCGCGGACCCGGGTACGGCGCCGGGCCATCGATCTGCTGTTGCTGGCCACCGTCTTAGTGCAGGCCGGCGATGTCGAGGAGGCGTGCCAGGTCGCCGTGCAGGCGGTGGCACTGCTCAGCCGGCTGAAGTCGGCGCTGGGGGAACGGTACTTGCAGCACTTCATGGACGAACTGCGGCCCTTCGGCGACACGACGCCGGTACGCGAATTCGACGCCCTGGTACAGGAGAGCGGTGTGCGGGTGCCCCAGTGACGCCCGCCCGGGGCCGGCTTCCGCCCCTGAGGCCGGCACCGACGGCCGGCGGGCCCGAACCGTCCCGCGGGGAGGGGGTGCGGAGCCGGAGCCTGCCTGACCGTCGGCGGTAGGGAGCCACCCGCGAGGGGTGCGGCGGAGGTGCACCGGCCGCCGGTGGCGAACCGGCCCGCCGCTCGGGGGTGTTACGGCGCCACGCCGTGCGGTACGCCGACGGCCAGCGGCACCGCGGCCCACACGGTGCAGCTGTGGTCCGCCTCGGCCCTGCGGCCCCATCGCGAGGAGGACTTGGCGACCAGTTCCAGGCCGCGGCCGTGTTCCTGGCTCGGTCCCGGGCGGCGCATACGGGGCACCGAGGGTGTTCCCCCGCGGTCGTGGACCTCGATGTGCAGGTGGTCCTCCGACTTCCATATCCGGCAGGTGATATGGGGGCCGGCGGAGTACTGGATGGCGTTGGTGAACAGTTCCGACAGGACCAGCAGCACCAGATAGCGGGTGTCCTCGTCGTGTATCCGCTGTCCGTCGAGCCAGGAGCGCACCAGGCTCCGGCAGACCGGTACGGCCCGTTTCAGTGCCGGCATACGCAGCACCACGCGCTGCGCGGAACCCCAGCAGTCGGCGGGGACCAGGGAATCTCTTTCCTCGGGCCAGCCGGCGATATGCCGGGCGGTCACCATGACTTCGGCCGAATTCATTGTGGTGGGTAACATGACTACCCCTTTCGTACCTGCCTCATGGACTCCGATGCCGCTTTCGCCTCATGAAGCACGCCGGCGCCATCGCTGGGTCCGTCCTGGCGGCCTTGGGAGTTCGCCGCGCCTCCGATGTGTGCACCGGACCGCTTCCGCCCTCTTTCCCGTATTTATTCAAGCAGCGCGAGCGGCCGCCCGGGAAGGCGTACGGTGCGGCATCGGTAGCGGCCGGGGATATCGGCGACGCGAAATACTATCACCATAAGAAAACGGTTGCGCATTATTCGGCAATACCCTTGAGGAAAGGGCAGCGAGAGGGCCGCCGGAAATTAATGCGGCAAGAATGCGGAAGAAATGCTACCGCTTCCGCGGTCCCGTGAACAGACGGACGCCCGGCGGGCTTTGCAGCCCGCCGGGCGTACTGTGCCCCGATGACCGGGGAATTACGGTGCCGTCAGTTCCAGGCCCAGCTGCTCGGCGATACCGGCGGCGAGGGCGGCCAGCGTCGGATGCTCCCACACGAAGTTCCGCGGGAGGCTCAGATCGAAGGAGCGGTCGATACGGGCCCGCAGCTCCATGGCCAGCAGCGAGTCGAACCCCAGGGACTTCAGCGGGGTCTGCGGGTCGAGCGAGCTCTTGCCCAGCCGCAGGACGTCACGGACATGGCCCGCCAGATGCTCCTCCAGCGCCGCCCGCCGGGCCAGGCCCGGAGGAAGCGCGGTGAGCCGGGCCCGGATGTCCTCGGCGCCGTCGGCCGCCGGGGCGGTCTGCTCCGCCGGGGCGTCGTCGGACATCCCGCTGAAGAAGGGGAGACGGCGGCCGGCGGGCGGCAGCCAGGTGTCCGGCGGGCCGGGGAGCACCCCGGTCTGCACCCGCCGGTGCGCCAGCAGCGTCTGGAGCGCCGCCAGGCCCTGGTCGGTGGGGATGGTGCGGTAGCCGCGGCTGCTGAAGTCGGTGGCGACGCCGATCTCGCCCCACGGGCCCCAGTTGACGGCCAGCGTCGGCAGGCCCTGCGCCGAGCGCCAGGCCGCGAACCCGTCGAGCCAGGAGTTCGCCGCCGCGTAGGAGCCCTGGCCGGGATTGCCCAGCAGCGAGGCCATCGAGGAGAACACCGCGAACCAGTCCAGCGGATGCCCGTCCGTGGCCCGGTGGAGCTGCCAGGCGCCGTCCACTTTCGGCATCCAGACCCGCTCCAGCTGGTCCTCGGCGACGTTGGCGATCACCGCGTCGTCCAGCACCATGGCGCAGTGCACCACGCCGTGCAGCCGGAATCCGTCGGCCACCGCCGTGGACACCAGCCGCGCGGCGACATCCGGCTCGGCGATGTCACCGAGGACCACCGACACCTTGGTGGTCTTGCCGATCACCGTGGCGAGGGTCTGCGCGACCTCGGGGGACGGCGCGGAGCGGCCGTTGAGCACGAGATGGCCGGCGCCGTGGCCCGCGAGCCATTTCGCCGTGGCCAGCCCCAGCCCGCGCAGCCCGCCGGTGACGACATAGGCGCCGCCCTCCTGTACGGGCATGTCCATATCGGGCAGCACCGCGGGGGCCTCCCCGCTGTCGGGAACGGTCAGCACCAGCTTGCCGACATGATCGGCGGCGGCCATCGTGCGGAACGCCGTGGTGGCCTCCGACAGCGGATACTCCGTGCAGTGCAGCGGCTTGAGCCGGCCCTCCTCGAACGCTTCGAGGACCTCCTGCCACACCGTGGCGAAGGTGTCCGGGCGATTGCGCCGCAGCTCGATCAGGTCGACCGTGCTCAGGCTGATGTTGTGCCGCAGCGGCAGCATGCCCAGCGGCGCGTCCGCCAGGATGTCGCGGACCCCCAGCTCCACGAAGCGGCCGAACGGGCGCAGCGTCTCCAGGCCCGTGCGGATGGCCGCGCCGGACAGCGAGTTGAGGACCACGTCCACCCCCTCGCCATGGGTCGCCTCACGGGTGCGTTCGCCGAACTCCAGCGTGCGGGAGTCCATGACGTGGCGGATGCCCATGCCCCGCAGATAGCGGCGCTTGTCCTCGCTGCCGGCCGTGGCCAGCACCTCGGCACCCAGCATCCGGGCCACCGCGATCGCCGCCATACCGGTGCCGCCGGTGGCGGAGTGGATCAGCACCCGCTCCCCCGCGGAGAGCCGGGCGACCGAGCGCAGCGCGTACCAGGCGGTCAGGAAGGCGATCGGCAGCCCCGCCGCGACGGTTGGTTCGATGCCGAACGGGACGGGTGCCACCGCGTCGGCGGGCACGGTCAGGAACGACCCGAAGGCGCCGCCGCTCAGATCGACCGCGATCACCTCGTCGCCGACCTGCCGGTCCACCCCGTCGCCGACCGCGGTCACCACCCCCGCGCATTCGAAGCCGATGCGGTAGCGGACATCCGTCTCGCCGGGGAGCAGGCCCATGGCCGTGAGCACATCGCGGAAGTTCAGGCCGGCGGCGGTGACCCGCAGCTCGACCTCGCCGGGCCGGGGCGCGCGCCGTTCGGTGACGGCGTACTCCAGGCTCGACAGATCACCCAGCCGGCCGGCCCGCAGCCGGAATCCGTCCACCCCGTAGCGCACGGTGCACGCGGTGGCCGCCTCCTCCTGCCCGCCGCCCGTCCCGGCGTGCTCCAGGCGGGCCACGTACCGGCCGTCGGCGCGCAGCGCGACCTCGTCGTCATCCGCGTCCGCCAGCAGTTCCAGGGACACCTCCTCGGGATCGGCGTCCTGCGGATCGGCATCCACCAGCACCGGCCGGAGCTCGGGGTGTTCCAGGGCGCCGACCCGCAGCAGTCCGCGCAGCGCGCTCTGGCCGAGGTCGACCTCGTCGCCCGGCACCACGCCGCGGGCCCCGCGCGTGACGACGTACAGCCGTGGCGTGTCCGTGGTGGCGGTGAGGGCCTGGAGGGCGCCGAGCAGCCGGCGGGTGCGCCGCAGGGACTGCTCGGTGGGCTCCCCGCCGTCCGCGGGGCCGCACACCAGCACCACCCCGCGCGGGGTTTCGAGGGCGGCGGCCAGCCGCCCGGTGAGGGCGTCCCGGAAGGTGTCGAGGGAGGTGTCGTCCAGCGGACGGTCCCAGACGACCGTACGGGCGCAGCGGGTGCGCAGTGCGGCGGCCAGCGCCTGGGCCGAGCCGTCCGCCTCGCCCACCACGACCCAACTGCCCGGCGCGTGACCGCCGTCGGGGGCCGCACGGGGGGTGGCGCGCCAGCCGATCTCCAGCAGCCAGTCGTCGACCGCCGGGGTGGCGCGGGAGGCCGCGCGCCGTGCGAAGCGCAGTCCGTTGACGACGAGCACCACGGCGCCGCTGTCGTCCAGCAGGCGCACATTCGCCACGATGGCTTCCGGCGTGATCTCGCTGACGTGCGCGTGGCAGTACACGGCGGTCGCGGGGTCACCGATCAGCCGCAGCGCCTGCATGCCCACCGGCAGCACCAGCGCCTGGTCCTCCTCGTTGATCAGGGGCGCCACGGCGAGCTGGGCGCAGACATCGAGGAGGACGGGGTGCACCGGCAGCCCGGGGGGCGGGCTGCTGGCCTCGCGCGGTACCGCGACCTCGGCCCAGAAACTGTCGTTGTGGCGGCCGGCGTTCAGCCGGCGCACGCCGGTGAAGGCCGGGCCGTGTTCCAGGCCGCGCCGGCGCAGCCCGGCGTAGAGGTCGGCGGGATCGACGGACAGCGGGTGGCGCCGGCTCATGTCCTCGACGGACCGGGGCCGCAGTTCGGGCCGGACGCTGAGCCGGTGCAGCACCGCGTCGGCCTGCGCCTCCCAGTCGCCGCTCTCGTTCCGGGCGAGGATCTGGCATTCCGCCCGGTCCGGCGCCGTCATCGTGACGACGGTGGAGACCTCGGTGTCCGCCTCCAGCCGCAGCAGGTGCTTGAAGTGGATCTCGGTGACCTCCACTTCGTGCGGTGCCGCGCCGAACGCCTCGCAGGCCACCGAGAGGGCCAGCCCGCAGTGCGCCGCCCCGGGGAAGACGGCGTTGCCGTGCACCCGGTGGTCGGCGAGCCAGGGCAGCGCGCCGGTACCGGCGTCGGCCCGCCAGCAGTGCCGCACCGGCTCGCCGGGGAATTCGGTGTGATGGCCGGGCAGCTGGGCCCGGGGGGCCTCGGCGACGGCCGGGGGCTGCGGGGGGTCGGCCCAGTGGTGGCGGCGGTCGAAGGTGACGGTGGGCACGTCCACCAGCTCGCCCTCGGCGTAGAGGTGCCGCCAGTTCACCGGGACCCCGGCGCAGTGCAGCGCGGCCAGCTGGGTCCGCAGCGTGGACTGGTCGTCCTCGTCGCGGCGCAGCGTGGGCAGCACGACCGGGTCCCCGACGAGACCGGCCAGACTGCTGTCGACGGAGTGGGTGACCACGGGGTGCGGGGAGACCTCGACGTAGACCACATGCCGGTCGGCGGCCGCGGCGGCGACCGCCTCGGCGAACCGCACCGGGCGGCGCAGGTTGTCGCACCAGTAGTCGGCGTCAAAGGCCGGTGTCTCCCCGGGGTCGACGACCGTCGAGTAGAACGGCACCTTGGGCTGCCGCGGCGCGAGTCCGGACAGCGCCGAGCGCAGCGCCGGCAGCACCGGGTCCACCAGCGGACAGTGCGAGGCGACGTCCACCGCGATCGGGAACACCGGGATCTTCCGGGCCTCCCAGGCGGCGGCCAGCCGGCTCACCTCGGTGGTCCGCCCGGCCACGACGGTGGAGTCGGGCGCCGAGAGGACGGCGACCGACACCGTGTCGGCCGCGCTGTCGGCGAGTTCGGCGCGCACCGTGTCGGCGTCCAGACCGACGCTGAGCATGCTGCCGCTGCCGGCGATATCGCTGAGCAGTCCGGAGCGCCGGCAGATCACCCGCACCCCGTCGGCCAGGGTCAGCGCCCCGGCCACCACCGCCGCGGCGACCTCGCCCATGGAGTGGCCGATCACCGCGGCGGGTTCGACGCCGTACGAGCGCCAGGTGGCGGCGAGGGCCACCTGGAGGGCGAACAGCACCGGCTGCACCGTGCCGCAGCCCTGCACGGGTCTGCCCTGCCGCACCACATCGAGCACCGACACCTCGCTCTGCGCCCTGATGAGCTCGTCGAGCTCGGTCAGCGCGTCGAGGAAGGCCGGTTCGGTCTTCAGCAGGCCGCGTCCCATGCCGGGCCACTGGGAGCCCTGGCCGGAGAACACCCACACCGGCTGCCGCTCGACCGCGGCGCCGACCGAGCCGGTCACCACCGCCGGGTGCCGCTCCCCGGACGCGAAGGCCCGCAGGGACCCGATGAGTTCGCGGCGCGCGGAGGTCACCACGCCCATCCGGCCGCGGCCCGCGCAGCGCCGCAGGGCCAGGGTGTGTGCGATATCGCGGAGCGGCACGTTGGCGCCGTCGCTCTCCATCCAGTCCGCGAGCCGGGTGGCGGCGGTCGGCAGCACGTCCGGGGAGCCGGCCGACACCAGGAAGACCTCGGACGTCGTCCGGCTGGGCCGGCCGAGGTCCTGGCTCGGGGCGGGCCGCCGTTCCGGGGCCTGTTCGAGCACGACATGGGCGTTGGTCCCGGAGAAGCCGAACGAGGACACGGCGGCCAGCCGGGTGGCGGTGCGCAGCGGCCAGGCGGTCAGTTCGGTGGGGACGAAGAAGCGGGTGCCCCCGGGGGTGATGGCCGGGTTCCAGCGCCGGAAGTGCAGGTTCGCCGGGATGGTGCCGCTCCGGAGGCACAGCACGCTCTTGATCAGCCCGGTGACCCCGGCGGCCGGTTCCAGGTGGCCGACGTTGGTCTTCACCGACGTCAGGGCGCACCGGCCCGGCCCGTAGCCGTAGACCTCGGCGAGGCTGGCGAACTCGATCGGGTCCCCCACGGGGGTGCCGGTGCCGTGGGTCTCGACCATGCCCACGTCCCGCGGGTCGACCCCGGCCTGGGCGAGGGCGTCCAGATACAGGGCCCGCTGGGCGGTCACCGACGGTGCCGCCAGCCCCTCGGACGAGCCGTCCTGGTTCGTGGCCGAGCCGCGCAGCAGCGCCAGCACCCGGTCGCCGTCCCGCACCGCGTCGGCCAGGCGCTTGAGGACCACGACGCCGCAGCCCTCGCCGCGGACGAACCCGTCGGCGTCGGCGTCGAAGGTCCGGCAGCGGCCGCCGGCCGACAGCATGCCCATACGGGCGAAGGACTGGGTGATGCGCGGCTGGAAGCTCAGCGTGACGCCGCCGGCGAGCGCGACCTCGCACTCACCGGCGGCCAGGGCCCTGCGGGCCATGTGCACGGCCACCAGGGAGGAGGAGCAGGCGGTGTCCAGCGCCACACAGGGCCCGTGCAGACCGAGCAGGTAGGAGATCCGGCCGGCCGCCACGCAGTGCCCGTTGGTCAGGATCGAGCCTTCCAACTCCTGTGGCTGTCCGGCCAGTTGGTCCATGTAGTCGCTGTAGCTGATGCCGGCGAAGACGCCCGTACGGGTGCCGTTCATCCGGTCCGGCGGGAGACCGGCGTGTTCCAGGGCCTCCCAGGTGACTTCCAGCAGCAGACGGTGCTGGGGGTCCAGGACGTCGGCCTCGCCGCCCGCGACGCCGAAGAAGGCGGCGTCAAAGCCGGTCACCTCGCGTAGATAGCCGCCCTGACGGGGCGTCGGTGCCCGGCTCCCCGGACCGGGGGAGCCCTCGGGAACCAGGCGCCGGCGCTCCGCGGGCAGCTCGCCGACGGCGTCGCGCCCGTCGACCAGCAGCCGCCACAGGGCCGCGGGGGAATCGGTGTCGCCGGGGAGCCGGCAGCCCATGCCGATCACGGCGACGGGCTCTGTCTCATGGAGGGGTCGTGACTCGGCTGGCGAGCCGTGCATGTCGTTGCTCATCGGGGTCTCCGTATGTGGGAGGTGATCTGCCCGTGGTCACACGGCTTCCGGACTGCCGAGGAGGATGGCGTTCTTCACGCCGCCGACCTGGTAGTTGAAGCTCAGCGCGTAGTCGAAGTCGAGCGGGCGGGGCCGCACGCCGGGGACGGGGTCGAAGGGCAGCCCGTCGGCCGGCTGCTCGCAGTTGGCGGTGGGGCAGACCTGCCCGCGCTCCATCATCATCAGCGTCATGGCGACGCCCAGGCAGCCGGCCGGCGCCCCGTTGTGGCCGAAGCAGCCCTCCTGGGACGTCACCAGCACCTCGCTCTCCGGCCCGTACAGCTCCCGGATGGCGGCCGCCTCGAAGGCGGTGACGACGATGTTGCCGTCGCTGCCGCCGTGGACGTACGGCACGTCGTCGATCCGCCACCGGTCGCCGAGGCAGCGGCGGACGGCGGCGACCAGCTCCGCGCCGGTCTCGTCGGACGCGAGGGGGTTGGCCAGGCCGTCCCGGGTCATGGCGGTGGCCAGCACCTGGCCGTACATGTGCGCACCGCGCCGGGCGGCGTGCTCACGGCTCTCCAGGATCACCGTGGCGGCGCCCTCACCGTGGTTGATGCAGTCCGCCCGGCGGTCGTAGGGCCGCATGAGGGAGGTGAAGGACGGCAGCAGCTCCGGCATGTCGGTGGTGCGCAGGGCGTCATAGGTCTGCTGCGCGCCGCTCAGCAGCCGCTGGATGTTCTGGATGAGGTGGACGTTGAAGACGTCGACGCCGGTCACGACCGCCACGTCGACCTCGCCCTGGGCGATCATCCGCCGGGCGTTGCCGATCTGTACGGCGGACGAGGCGCAGCCGCACGAGACGGTGTAGCAGGGGCCGTTGGACTGGGTCAGCGCCGCCTGCACCAGCGCGACGTCGGAGGGTGTCACGGCCTGTTGGGCCGCGACGAAGAGCTCCATGGCGTCCGGTGCGCTGGTCTCGCCGGGGTCGGCACTGAGCACCGAGAGATAGCTCTCGATGTTCGCGTCGACGCCGCCGCGGCCGACCAGGATCGCCGCCTCGCTCAGGGCGCCGCCGTAGGTGGTCAGCCCGGCATCGGTGGTGGCCTCCGCCATCGACACCAGGCCGAAACGGTGCGCCGAGGTGTAGTGGTGGGAGAAGAACGGCGGCACATCCGGGAGGCGTTCGTCGAACATCTCCTGGGTGAGCTCCACCGAGCCGTAGTAGACCTCGTCCCGCTTGAGGCAGGACCGGCCGTTGGAGATCACCGCCCACATGTCGTCGGCGGTGAAGACCGGCTCCGTCTGGCCGGGCAGACAGAATCCGACGCCGGTCACCACCACATCGCGGTTCTTGTTTCGTTCTCCGGAGTTCCCGGACCGTTGGTTCATGACAGAACTCCGTCCCTCACGAGGTTCAACATGTTCGTTCTCCTCTGCACATCGCTTTCTTCTGCGGGCCGCACGACGCCTACTCGGCGATTCGTGTGCGGTAACACCAGCGGTAGACCGGGACCTGTTGTCCGCCCAGGTCCGCGTATTCGCCGTAGAATTCGAAACGCTCGTACCCGTTGCCCCGCAGGAGCCTTATCGGGTCGCCCGCATCGTCACGCATGTGCTGCGGCAGGGCATTTCCCTCCGGCCCGTCGACGAGGATCACCATTCTTCTTTTCGCCATACTGTTCTCCCGATGTTCTGTCGCAGTGGGTTGTGGGGGGCAGGCTTCAGTGGTGGGGGTGGGGGGACCTGGTGGCAGATCACTGCGGGACCGGTTACGGCGGGATGACAACTGCCGCACCGGGCACGGCGGATGGAGCGGCGACGGCGACGTCGGGGGGCGTCGCCGACGGTGCGGGCGCGGCGTAAATCGGTGACCGTTTGCGGTCCCGGCGGCGCCCGGGGCAGGCTGCGGGATTCCGGCCCGCTCAGGCCTTGTTACTGCATTCCGTCGCGAGAAATGCGGCGGGACGGGTGCCGGTGCCGCGGGCGGCGTTCACCGTCACGCTTCCGTTGCCGGGGGAGCGATTCGCGCCGCGCGGCAGACAATTCCCGTCCGCCGGGGCGGAGATGAGGGATTCCGCCCTCCCGCTCGGGGCGATATCGCCGTCGGTGCAAGGGAATGCGGGCCGGCCGCCGCGAACGCCGGGGCCGGCCGCCACGGGGCGTCCGCCGGAGCCGGGGACCGGAACGGCCCCGGCCGGTACGAGGGCGCGGAAACACCGGGCGGATTCCCCGCGGACGGGGAGGGGGCACCGTCCCGCCGGGGAATCCGCAGTGGTGGTGCGCCGGCGCATGACCTGCGCGCTTCCGTTGCCGTGCGGAGCGTGGATGCGGTGCGGCGCCGGGATGACGGTGCCGGACGCGGGGGCCGGGCCGGCCGCGGAGAAACGCGCGGATTCCTCGCCGGGCATCGGGATCGGGAGACTCAGGGCACCGCCGGACCGGTGGGGTTCCGGTGCGGTCGCGGTGCGGGCCGGGATCAAGGCACCTACGCCGTTGACCCAGCGAATGGTGGAAATGGTTCGCATGACGCCCCCTGATCCGAATGTGGGGGCCGATCAGCCGGTGCCGAGGTGCCGGCACCGGCTGACGGATCCAAAACCCTCTACCGGGGACGCCCATACGGCATCTCGGTCTGACCGCAACCAGGCGCTGGGCCGGGCCAACGGGTAGGCCAGGTGCCGCTCCCCGGAGAGGATGGGCGGCCCACCGGTTGGATGCGACTAGTTATCCATGCGGCTCGGCGCGCTACAACAGTCAACCGATAAGGCCACCCGTTCGGAGCAGCGCGAAAAGCGGAAACTCGTACCAACTTGCGCAATGGCCTTAGAAGATGCCTTTATTCCACTCATGACTGATGCAGCGTTGGATTGTGCACTGTGCCGACATGATCGCAATGAAGAACCGTGTGCAGCAGCAAGCTCCACGCTTGTCATTCTTGTGTGTGGTGGAACACAGCGGGAACCGACGCGCCGTCAATAGCCCGACCGCCGCCGGCCGCCGCTGACAGTGACAATGGAAGTCACTTCGACAAAGCCAAAACCTGTGCCGCCTTGCATCTTCCGTTGTCCATAAGCGAGTTGGAGGTGCGTCACAATACTCCCGCACCGGTGAGTGATCCGCGGGAGGGCCGTCGGCGCGGACCGTCCGTGCGGTGCAGCCCGGTCTTTTGCACCGCCCACAGCCACGATGTGGTCACGATTTCCCGGCTTCGGTTTCGCGCTCAAGAGCGCCTCGCGCCAAGAGCCCCGCCGGCCGAATAACTCCCCAGCAGACAAGGGTGATCCGATAATGAACGATAACGCCGGGTGCCGGATTCCGCCCGGGACCGACACACACACGATGTCACTCACCGCCTACGGCGAACGGAGGTGGGAAGCGGCGATGCACGGCCTGGAAACCCTGACCATGTCCCCCTACCAGGCCGGGTGGCGGCTGCGCGTCGTCCCCAGCATCGGCCATGTCCCCGTGCGCCAGGTCACCCGCCGTGTCGTCAACCGCGCCCTGCACTGCTGGATCGCCGACGAATGCGGCCTGTCCACCGTGAAGAACAGCCTCGCCGTCCTCGTCCGCGTCCTGGAACAGGCCGTCCGGGACGGGGTGCTGGACGCCAATCCGGCGCGGGTGGCCGGCTGGCAGCAGGAGTACCAGCGGGCGCAGGCCGAGCGCACCGCACCGCGGTCGCTGGCGCTGCCCGACGCGGACGCCCTGGAGCGGCTGGCGACCGCCCTCGTCCGGCGGGCCTCCGACGGCTACGAAGGGTGGGGCGACATCGTCCGGTTCGCCGCCTGGACCGGCACCCGCTTCAGCGAGGTGTCCGCCCTCCGGGCCCAGGACATCGATATGAGCACCTGGACCTGGCAGGTCCAGCACTTCACCGTGTCCGAGCCGGAAGGTCTGCACGACCGCCCCTGCCGAGGCCGGCACCACCGGGTGGTGCCGCTGCGCCCCGCCGCCCGCGAACTGGCGGCCGGACGGCTGGAGACGGCGCGGCACCGGCCGCAGGCCCGGCTGTTCACCGGCCCGCACCGGAGCCGGTTCACCGCCGCGGCACTGCGGGACGCGACCCACTGGGACGACGTGGTGGACGAGCTCGGCCATGAATACCTCCGGCGCCAGGACCTGCGCCATACGGGCCTGACATGGATGGCGGACGCCGGGCTCCCGCTGCCGCTGCTGTGCGGCGCCGCCGGGCGGCCCCCGCAGGACACCCGGCGCTATCTGCCCCCTGACGGGCCTCGCCTTCCCGCGCAGAGCCCCGGGGAGCCACCGGCGAGTTCGGCCCCCGCCCGGCGTACGGGCGGGGGCCGAACCGTTTTCCTGCGTCCCCCTACGGAGTGACGGTGCCGGGCCGCCCGGCTGGGCCCGGCCGGGGACCGCGCGAGCGGTGGACCTCGGACGCCGGGACCCGGACCGTCCTCCACAGGGGCGGGCCGTCACAGGTAGGTGAACGACCCGGCGTTGACGCTGCCGACCGGGGTCTGGACGGTCACCTGCACCGTCGTCCCGCTGGTGCCCGGCGGGATGGTGCCGGTCACGGTCGTACCGCTCGCATTCACCGTCACCCCCGGGGCGGGTGTGGCCCCGAAGAGCACACTCGCCCCGAAGAGGTTGGTTCCGACGATGGTGAAGGTGCCTCCCGCGGACCCGGTGGCCGGCGTCACCGTTCCGGTGACCGTCGGAGGCAGCTGCAGGTAGGTGTAACCGCCCGGGACGGTCGCGGTGCCGCCCGCGGTCGTCACCACGACCGGGACATTGCCCCCGGCGGGCGGCCCGGCCGGCGTGACACCGAACAGGACGGAGCCGGTGGGGTCCGTGCCCAGCACGGTCGCCGCGCTGCCGCCGATGGTGACGGTGGCGCCCTGAAGGTTCGAACCGACGATGGCGAACGGCTGGCCGCCCGCGGTCGGCCCGGAGTTGGGGCTGATGGACGCGGCCGCCGGAGGGCCCGCCACGAGGTAGGTGTACGACGCCGGGTTGCTGGTACCGGCCGGGTTGGTGACGGTGACCTGCACCGTACCCGCGGCGTGCGCCGGGGCCAGGACCGTGAGGGTCAGCCCCAGCGGGTCCTGCGCGACGATGGTCGCCGACGTTCCCCCGAAGAGGACGCTGGTGGCGCCGCCGAGGCCGAGACCGACCAGCTGCACCGTGTTGCCGCCCGTGGTCGGCCCCGTGGCCGGCACCACGCCGAGCAGCAGCGGCCCGATCGCGAGCGGCAGGGCCGGGAGGCCCGGCTGGAGTGTGGGTGTAGTCATGAAGGTCCTCCTGCTGTGTGAGCTCGTTGCTCGGCCGCTCGTGGCAGACAGGGCACACAAGCCGGAACCCGAGCACTTGGCAGCAGCCGGCCGCACAGGAGGACGACGCAGACGGGCGGACACGGCCGGCGCACACCTGGGCGGCGTGGGGGGCCGTCGCGCTCCTGGCCGCCCTTCACAGCCCCTCAGCGAAGAGGACTGGTGGGCGGGCCGGCTACCGAAACCCGAGGGGGATGGACGGCCCACCGACAGGCCACACCAGTAACCCAGAAGAGTTGCCACCTGGCAATCGCGTTGACCCCTGAGCACCCGATCGGCGGAGCGCGAAAATGGGGGGCTTCACTACGGGCGGGGGGACTGGGGGGCCGGGGGGCCATGGGGGGCTTTGCCGGTGGCTGTTCGCCACTGGCAGGGCAAGGCCACCGTGAGCCCTGCCCCCGGCCCGGGCTCACCGTGTCTCCTCCCGCCGGCCCCGGCGCCGACACCGACCCCGACCCCGACCCGCCGGCCGCGGTCCTAAGGCGCCCGCACCCCGGCCTCCGGCAGGGACCGCAGCCAGTCGGTCATCAGCCGGTTGACCTCCTCGGGGCGTTCTTGCTGGACCCAGTGGCCGCAGCCGTCGAGGAGGTGGGCGGCGGAGAGGCCGGGGAGGGTGCGGGGGAATGCCTTGATGGCGTCGGCCAGCCACTGGGTGGTGACGTCGTGTTCGCCGCCGATGAAGAGGGCGGGCTGGGTGAGCGGGGCCCCGGCCCAGGCGGCGAGGTCCTCCCAGTCGCGGTCGACGTTGCGGTAGCGGTTGAGTGCGCCGGTCAGGCCGGTGCGCTCGAACTCGGCGGCGTAGAAGTCGAGATCGGCCCCGGTGAGCCAGGAGAGGGGCCGGGGCTCTCCGGCGGGGAAGCGGTCGGACAGTTTGCCGCCCGGGGGGACGGAGAAGATGCCGGGGCCGGAGGTGGGCTCGGCGTCGCCCGAGAGGCCGGCGTAGAAGCCGGCGAGCCAGGTACGGACATCGGGTTCGATCTCCGCCTCCGCCCGGCCCGGCTCCTGGAAGTAGTTGATGTAGAACTCCTCGGCGCCGCCGATTCGGGCGAAGGCTTCGGTGGGGCGGGTCGCGCCGCGCGGGGTGTACGGCACGCTCAGCAGGGCCACGGCGGTGAAGACGTCGGGCCGCAGCAGCGCCGAGTGGGCGGCGATGGGTGAGCCCCAGTCATGGCCCGCGATGACGGCGGTCTCCTCGCCGAGGGCGCGCACCACGGCGGCGTTGTCGGCGACATGGGCCAGCATCCGGTAGGCCGCCACGTCGCGGGGCTTCGAGGAGCGTCCGTAGCCGCGTACGTCGAGGGCGACCGCCCGGTAGCCCGCCGCGGCGAGGGCGGGGAGCTGGTGGCGCCATGAGTACCACGACTCGGGGAATCCGTGGACCAGCAGGACGAGCGGTCCGGTCCCCTGCTCCACCAGGTGGATGCGGCCGCCGGGGACCTCGACGGTGCGGTGGGTGGCCGGCGGGACGGCGGCGGGACGGTCCGGTGCTTCTCCCGGGGGCGTGGCCGGCGGGGGCGTCGTCTCGGCGGACTGCGGCATGTTTCCTCCTGGGGCGAGTACGGCCGCGCTCATGAGGGCGGTGGGCGGTGGACGGACGCGGGGCCGACGGGTCGTCATGCCCCGCCGTGGCCCGGCCCGCTCCGCCACGATCATGGCGCGGCCGGCCCGGCGGGCGCGAGGATTCTTGCCGGAACGGCAAACGCCCGCCGCGGACGCCGGGTTCGCCTCCTACAGTCGCACCGTCTTCCGCGGCTGCTGCTTCGCGCCCGTCAACAGGCCGTGCAGGGAGGCGAATTCGTCGACGCACTTGGCGGTTCCGTTGACCACACAGTCCAGCGGCTCGTCGGCGACCCGGACCGGGACGCCCATCTCCTGGCGCAGCCGCCGGTCCAGGCCGCGGAGCAGGGCGCCGCCGCCGGTGAGGGCGATGCCGTGCTCGACGATGTCGCCGGAGAGCTCGGGCGGGCAGTCGTCGAGGGTGCGGTGGACGGCGCGGACGATCGCGTCGACGGGTTCGGCCAGTGCCTCGCGGATCTCCTCCTCGGTGATCTCCTGGATGCGGGGCAGGCCGTTGACGTGGTCGCGGCCGCGGACGGTGTAGGAGGACGGACGGTCCGGTTCGCCGTCCTCGTCGACGTCGACCGGGGTCCAGACCGCCGAGCCGATGGCGATCTTGATGTCCTCGGCGGTGCGCTCACCGATGTCCAGGGCGTGCTTCTTCTTGATGTAGGCGCTGACGGCGGCATCCAGGGCGTCCCCGGCGACCCGTACGGACTGGGCGGTGACCAGGCCGCCCATGGAGACGACGGCGACCTCGGTGGTGCCGCCGCCGATGTCCACCACCATGCAGCCGACCGGCTCGTCCACCGGGAGGCCGGCGCCGATCGCGGCGGCCATCGGCTCCTCGATGAGGTGCACTTCGCGGGCGCCGGCGCCCCGGGCGGAGTCGATGACCGCGCGCCGTTCGACCCCGGTGATGCCGGAGGGGACGCAGATGACGACCCGTGGCCGGGAGAAGCGGCGGCTGGGCAGGGCCTTCTTCATCAGGGCGCGGAGCATCTGCTCGGCGGCGTCGAAGTCGGCGATGACGCCTTCGCGCAGCGGGCGCATCGCGGTGATGCCGGACGGGGTGCGGCCGATGGTCCGCTTGGCCTCCAGGCCCACGGCGATCACCGCACCGGCGGCGTTGACCGCGACGACGGACGGCTCGTTCAGCACCACGCCCTTGCCGCGGGCGTACACCAGGGTGTTGGCGGTGCCGAGGTCGATGCCTATGTCATACGTTCCGGACGAAGTGCTGGAGGCCATGGGGGGTTCGTATGCTCTCTCGCGACGGGGTGGGTTCCCGGGGCATTGCGCTTCAGACAACCCCATGGGCTACCAATAGCGTTCATTGCGGGCAACTGTTAAGACTACCGGGGACGCCGATTGGTTCCCCGCCCTGCCGCTCCTCTCCGCTCACCGGCTGCTGTTCTCCTCGGCGCCGCGGGTCTGTCCGCGGTCGGTGTCCGGCTGTCTGGACAGCGCCTCGGCCAGGTCGTCGAGGGCGTCGAGAAGCAGGTCCGCGACGCGCAGGGCGACACCTCGGTTCTCGTCCTCCGCGTCCCACCTCTCCCATACGGCCCGCAGCTCGCTCCAGTTCAGTGCGCCCCGTTCCCGGACCGCCCGGGTGGCCTCCTCCAGGGAGGCCCGCAGCTCGAAGGCGAACGCGGTGGCACCCGGTGAGGACGCGGCGTCCCGTTCGGGGAGGTGGACCTCCAGGATCATCGTGACCCGGCCCATGGTGGCGAGCGCGGTACCGGCCGCCTTCGCCGAGGCGGGCGAGAGGCCGCGGTGGCGTACGGGTTCCTTCTCGGCGCGGGCCTCGCTCTCCTCCCAGGCGGCGCGCGCTGCCCGGGAGTCCAGCAGGGCGTCGCGGATCTGCCGGGGGCGGCGTTCGGCGGGCGTGGCGTACAGGTCGTACACGGCCAGGGCGTACTCCCCGTTGGCGGCCAGCCAGTCGGCGAGGCCGTCGCGGAGCCTGGGTGTCTCCCAGGCGGGGAACAGCGCGTACGACAGCATCGCGAGCAGCCCGCCGAGGAGGGTGAGCACGACGCGTTCCTGGACGGTCTGTTCCCAGCCCGCGCCGGCGATGCCGAGCAGGAAGACGACATAGGCGGCCACACACGCCGAGGTCACCGCGAAACCGGTGCGCATCAGCAGGTACATCAGCGCGACGCAGACCACGGCCAGCCCGGCGCTGACGTACCGGCCCGGATGCGCCACGGCCATCAGCGCGCCCGCGATGCCGACGCCGACGAGGGTGCCGCAGAAGCGGGCGACGCCGCGGGAGTAGGTCTGGGCGAAGTCGGGGCGCATCACCATGACGGAGGCGAGCGGCGCCCAGTAGCCGTGGCCGAACGGGAGCGCGGTGCCCAGCAGATAGCCGGCCGCGGCGACCGCGGCGACCCGGAGGGCGTGCCGGAAGATGTGCGAGGTCCAGCGGGCCTCGCGGTGCAGGGCGCGCAGGGCGCCCGGTACCAGCCGGGGGACGCTGGGGCGCAGCAGATGGCCGCGTTCGGCCTCGGTGGTGGGGCGGGTGGCCTCGACCGGCTCATCGGTGAGTTCGACGGCGTCGGCGAGCAGGGAGATCAGGCGGTAGGCGGAGCGGCGGGCGGCCCCGTGGAGCATCGGGCCGGTCGCGGGGACTTCGAGGGTGGCCATCGCCTCGGGCGGCAGCCGGACCGGCTTCGCGTGCCGTACGGCATGGGCGACGGCGTCCAGGACGGTGGCGGCGGCGCCCAGCAGATCGCGGACCCGGTCGCGTTCGGGGCCTTCCGTCGGGGCGCCCACGACCGGGTCGGCGAGGGCGGCGAGGACCGGCCGGACGCGTTCGGCGAGGCCGCGGGGGCCGTGCAGTTGTACGGGGCGGCGGCGGGCCTGACGCGGGGTCACGGCGGAGGCGAGCCGGGCGTCCATCAGGGGCGCCGGGTCGAAGGGGGCGACCGGGTCGTGCCGCAGCCGCCGGGCGTAGTCGGCCTCGGCGGCCAGGGCGTCGGCGAGCGCATCGCGCTGGACGCCCCAGGGGCGGACCGGGAAGACCACGATGAGGGTCGCCTGGACGAGCCCGCCAAAGAAGATCAGTGCGGCGTGTTCGGCCGCGCCGAGGACGGAGGTCGGCAGGGTCACGGTGACCAGCATGATCGCCACGGTCTGGGTGCCGGCCAGCCCGGAGACCGGGCCGATCGCCCAGGCCATGCCCGCCAGGAACGTCCAGCCGGCCAGCAGCAGGACGAACGCGACGACATGGGCGGCGGCCAGATAGCCGAGGAAGGTGGAGACCGCCAGCGCACCGGCGACGGCGAGCGCGAGCACCGGGCGCGGCCGCATGCTGCGCTGGAAGGTGACGATGCCGGAGGAGAACGCGCCGAAGGCGGAGGAGACCGCCAGCGCCGGGTCGCCCAGCCACAGGCACAGCCCGATGACGATGGCGACGCCGACCGAGCCGCGCAGGGCGATCAGGGGGGTGAGCTTGGTCCGCTCGATGGTCAGCCCCGAGCGGGCGGCTTCCTTGAGCGCACGCGACCAGGTCATGGCGAGAGGATACGGGGACGGAAGCGGGAGTTCCGGAATGCCCTGAGCGGGTTCCGCGTCCCCGCGCGCCGCCCGCACACCGGGAAAATCCTGGTAAAACCCCCTTCCCGCGGCACGGACAACATCCCAGGTCACCAAGGGGATGCCGGCATTCCGGACGGGCGGTGCGAGGAAGCCGACACCCCGGTGGGGAAACCGGGGGCCGGGCCGCTGCCCTCTTGCTCCCCAGCCGGGACAAGTCCCGGGTGTCCGGCAAGGAGAAAGACCCGTGCGCAGAGCCCTGTTCCGCCCGGTGATCGCGCTGATCACCCTGACCGTCCTCGCCGCCACGGCCGGCTGCGGGACCAGCGCCTCCCCCACCTCCCCCGTCCGGTTCGGCGCGACCCAGGCCGACGCCGCACTCCACGCCGGCCCGCCCGGGAAGCAGTCGCTGGTGCAGTGGCCCACGCGACCGATCAGCTTCGAGGAGGAGAGCCGGGTCGGCGGAGCGGGCGGGAACACCCCGATCGGCGTGACCACCCTGCACGGCCCGAAGTCGGGCTTCACCGGGAAGGTCTGGGTCTGGGCGCCGCCGGAGTACTACGAGAAGCGGAACGCGCACAAGGGCTTCCCGGTGATGGAGGCGCTGCCCGGCGCGTACGGCTACCCCGTCAACTACTGGATAGGCGCCGACCTCAAGCTCCAGGAGAACCTCGCCCGGTGGTCGAAGAACGGCAGCAGCCTGCCGTTCATCGTCGTCATGCCGGTGCTCAACCCCGATGCCGAGCACTACTACGACGGCAGCGACATACCGGGCCAACCGAAGATCGGCACCTGGCTCAGCCAGGACGTGCCCGACCTCGTACGGCAGAACTTCCGCACCCTCAGGACCCGCGACGCCTGGGCGATCATGGGCTCGTCGTCGGGCGGTTTCGCGGCGCTGAAGAACGTGCTCCAGCACCCGGACACGTTCAAGGTGGCGATACCCAACGGGCCGGACATCGTGCCCGACTCACCGCTGTGGAAGGGCCATGCCCGCCAGGAGCGGGAGAACAACCCGGAGGTGCTGGCCCGCCGGCTGATCGCGCGTGGCGGACCGGACGTCTACCTCGCCTTCCAGGACGGCTCCCGGGAGCACACGGTGCTGCCGAAGGTGCGGAGGTTCCAAGCCCGGTACGGGCACGGGCCGGTGCACACCCGGCTCCAGATAGTGCCGGACGGCACGCACAGCGCGGCGACCTACGTCCAGGGCCTGGGCGAGGGCACGATGCGCTGGGTCAGCGCGCACATGCAGGGGCCGACCGCCTGACGGGGCCGGCCCCGGGGGACGGGCGCCGGCGTCACGACACCACGTCCTTGCGGGCGAACCCCCGGAACGCCAGCGCGCACAGCACCAGGGCGTACGCCGCCGAGACCGCCGAGCCCTGGATCATCCCGGACCACTCCATCCGGGGCTGGAGGGCGTCCGCCCAGGAGTACTGCCAGTGCGCGGGCAGCACGTTCCGCCAGCTGCCCAGGGCGGTGACCTGGTCGAGGACATTGCCGACGATGGTCAGCCCGACGGCGCCGCCGACCGCGCCCAGCGGCGCGTCGGTCACCGTCGACAGCCAGAACGCCAGGGCCGCGGTGACCAGCTGACTGACGAAGAGGTAGCCGACCACGACCGCCAGCCGCGGCACCGCCTCACCCGCGGGCAGCGCGCCGCCGGCGGGCAGTTGCAGCGGCCCCCAGCCATACGCGGCGCTGCCCACACCCAGCGCCACCAGCGGCAGCAGCAGCATCGCGGCGGCGCTGAACAGCAGCCCCACGGTGAGCTTGCTCAGCAGCAGCCGGGCCCGGGGGACCGGGGCGGCGAGCAGATAGCGCAGCGAGGCCCAGCTCGCCTCCGACGCGACCGTGTCCCCGCAGAACAGGGCCACCGGCACCACCAGCAGGAAGCCGGCGGACACGAACAGCGTGGTGGCGGCGAAGTTGCCGCCGGACGCGGTGGCGGTGTCCATCAGGGTGATCCGGCCGTTGCCCCGGCCGGCCGGGTCGCCGCCGATCGCGAACGCCGCCACCAGCACGAACGGCAGCGCCGTCAGGATGGCGGCGATCACCAGCGTGCGGCGGCGGCGCAGCTGGCGGCGGGCCTCGACACGCAGCGGGAGGGTGCGGCGCGGGCGGTAGCCCGCCGCCCGCGCGAGGGGGGTCGCGGTCATCGGTCCCCTCCGATCAGGGTGAGGAAGGCGTCCTCCAGGCGTCGGTGCGGGCCGACGCGGTCCACCGGCACCTCCAGCCGGAGGAGCCCGGCGAGCAGTTGGGGCGTGTCGATGCCGTCCAGCCGTACCAGCAGGCCGCCCTCGGCGCGTACGGCCGAGGCGACGCCCGGCAGCGCGGCCACCTTCTCCACCACGGCGTCATCGAGGTCTTCCGCGACCCCGACCAGCAGGGTGTCGCCGGAGCCGGTGATCTCGGCGACCGGGCCGGCCTGCACCAGCCGGCCGCGGTCCATGACGACCAGATGGGTACAGCTCTGTTCGACCTCGGACAGCAGATGGCTGGAGACGATGACGGTGCGTCCGGCGGCGGCGTAGCGGATCATCACGTCCCGCATCTCCCGGATCTGCGGCGGGTCGAGCCCGTTCGTCGGCTCGTCGAGGATCAGCAGATCCGGCAGGCCGAGCATGGCCTGGGCCAGGGCGAGGCGCTGCCGCATGCCCTGGGAGTAGGTGCGCACGGCACGCTGGAGGGCCTCGCCGAGGCCGGCGATCTCCAGCGCCTCGTCGAGGTGTGCGTCGGCGGCGGGCCGGCCGGTGGCCTGCCAGTACAGGTCGAGGTTGGCGCGGCCGGACAGATGCGGCAGGAAGCCGGGGCCCTCCACGAACGCGCCGACCCGCGACAGCACCGGGGCGCCCGGCCGGACGGCGTGCCCGAAGATCCTGATCTCGCCCTCGTCGGGCGTGATCAGCCCCATCAGCATCCGCAGGGTGGTGGTCTTGCCGGCGCCGTTGGGCCCCAGCAGCCCCAGCACCTGGCCCTTCTCGACGCGGAAGGACAACTCCCGTACGGCATACCGGTCGGTGGACCCGGCGTACCGCTTGCTCAGTCCGCCGATCTCCAGCGGGACCTCGGCGAGCGCCTCGTCGGGCGCGGGCGCCGCGGTCCGGCGGCGGGCGGTGAGCAGCAGCAGCGCGGCCACCACCGCGGCCGCGGCCGGCAGCGCCCAGGTCCAGGCGGGCAGCGGGGCGGCGGCGCTGCGCACCTCGGGCGCGGTGGGCACGTCGAGGGCGCCGTCCTTCAGGGAGACGGTGTAGGCGGCGGGTTCGGCCGGGGAGGCATAGCCGAGGTCGGTGGCGGAGAGCACCAGCCGCAGCCGGTGGCCGGCCGCGAAGTCATGGTCGACGGCGGGCATCCGGAGCCGCACCGTCCGGCCCGCCTCGGCGTCCTTGATCCGGTACGGCGTGACGAGCTGGGACGGCAGTACCTGGCGGCGGCCGTCCGGGCCGACGTCGTAGACCTTGGCGAAGAACACCGCGTCCGGGGAGTCGGAACGGACGTGGACGGTGGCGGTGGGGCTGCCGGTGAGGTGGACGGGGGTGCGCAGCGGCGCCGAGTCGAAGCGGGCGTACTGGCCGGAGAAGTCCAGCGACAGCCCGCCGGCGCCGAGCGAGGAGAGATTGCCGAGCGCGCCGACCCCGGGCACCGCGGAGATCGCCGGCGGTCCGGCGCCCGGCGGGTTGCGGAAGGTCTGGGTGCGGCCGGCCAGGTGGACCCGCCGCGGGTCGTGGTCCAGTCCGGCGTAGCGGTCCGCGTGCGCGCCGCGCAGCCGCACCGCGCCGTTGGTGGAGTCCACTCCCCCGCTGCGGCTGATGCGGAACCCGGGCCCGGTATCGGCATGTTTGTCGCCCTTGAGATAGCGGTCGAACCACGCCTTCGTCCGCCCCTCCAGGCGGGCGGCCTCCCGGTCGCCGCCGTCGTGCCCGCCGGAGATCCAGTCGACGCCGACCGGCGCCCCGTTCCCGCGGAGCTTCTTGTAGAGGGCGTCGGACTGGTCGAGCGGGAACAGCGAGTCGGTCTGGCCCTGCATGATCAGGGTCGGCACCTTGATGCGGTCGCCGACGGCGGACGGGCTGCGTCCCGCCAGGAGGTCCCGGGCGGCGTCGTCCGGCCGGCCCTGGACGGCGACCCGCTGGTACATCCGGCACAGCGCGGGCTCGAAGCGGCCGCAGCCCCCGGACGTGGTGGGCGCGGGGACCGCCGAGCCGGTCGCGGTGCCGGCCGAGCCGGTGGTGAAGAAGATCCCGGCCCACAGCTTCTTGAACACCCCGTGCGGGAAGAGGGCGTCGGCGAGGTTCCAGTAGGTGATCTGCGGGGCGATGGCGTCGACCCTCCGGTCGTGGCCGGCCGCCAGCAGCGAGATCGCCCCGCCGTAGGAGCCGCCGGCCACCCCCACCCGGGGGTCGCCGTCCTTGTCGAGCCGCACCTCGGGGCGCTCGGCCAGCCAGTCGATCAGCCGGCGGACATCGGCGACCTCACCGTCCGGGGCGTTCAGCCCGATCTTGCCGGTGGACTTCCCGAAGCCGCGCGCCGACCAGGTCAGCACGGCGTAGCCGTCCCGGGCCAGCTGCTCGGCCTGGGGACGGAGATTGGCCTTGGTGGCGCCGAAGCCGTGGGCGAGCAGCACCGCGGGCCGCCGTCCGCCGGAGTCGCCCGCGGTGAAATAGGAGGTGTCGATCCGCACCTTCTTCGCGCTGCCGGGCTGCTCCGGCATCGTCATCAGCCGGTCCGTACGGTGCACGGCGGGCGCGGCATCCGAGGAGGCGGCCGCCCAGGTGCCGCCTCCTATGAGGACGGCCAGCGCGCCCGCGGCGGCGAACCAGCGCCGGCCGCGCGGTCGGATACCTCGGAGATCCATACCGTGAATCCTAGGGAGGGCCCGGCGCGGGCGGCCGGTACCCCGGGCGGAACCCGGCGGACTCCCTGGGGAGTAGGGTGCGGCCTCCCGTACCACGGACGCGGTACCGGGGCGGGGAGCCGGGGCCCGGGCCCGGACCGGTCGATCCGGGCGATCCGGGCGGTGCGCGACGGCACGGGACGGGACGGGACCCGCGCCTACCGCGGCAGGACGACCCGCATGATCAGCCCGCCGCCCTCACGGGGCTGCGCGGTGATGCTCCCGTCATGAGCCCGCACCACCGACCGCACGATCGACAACCCCAGACCCACACCCTTGTCACTACCGGTGCGCTCGGTCCGCAGCCGCCGGAACGGCTCGAAAAGATTCTCCACCTCATACGCCGGCACCACCGGCCCCGTATTGGCCACCACCAACACCGCACACCCCGGCTGCGGCTCGGTGACCACCTCCACCCAACCCCCCTCCGCCACGTTGTAGCGCACCGCGTTCTGCACCAAATTCAACGCAATCCGCTCCAGCAGCACACCATTCCCCTGCACAAACACCTGCTGCCGCACCCCACGCAACTCCACCCCCTTGGCATGCGCCTCCTCCCGCGTCTGATCCACCGCCTGCGCCGCCACCTCCGCCACATCCACCGGCTTCTTGTCCACCACCCGGTTCTCACTGCGCGCCAACAGCAACAACCCCTCCACCAACTGCTCACTGCGCTCATTCGTCGCCAACAACGTCTTACCCAACTGCGCCAGCTCCGGCGACGCCGCCGGATCCGCCAGCTGCACCTCCAACAACGTCCGATTGATCGCCAACGGCGTCCGCAACTCATGCGACGCATTCGCCACAAACCGCCGCTGCGACTCAAACGCCCGGTCCAACCGGTCCAGCATCTGATCGAACGTGTCCGCCAACTCCTTCAACTCATCATCCGGACCCCCCAACTCGATCCGACGATGCAGATCCGAACCCGCCACCCGCTGCGCCGTCCGCGTAATCCGCCCCAACGGCGACAACACCCGCCCCGCCATCGCATAACCAAAAGCGAACGCCACCACCGTCAGGCCCACCAGAGCGGCCAGCGAGTGGTTCAGGAAGCGGTGCAGCGCCCCCGCACGCTGGTCGTGGAGGCAGTCGCTGATCGCCGCGTTGATCTCGCCGATCGTGCCGAGCGACGGCAGACCGGGACAGCTGGCATTGCCCACCCGGACGTCGGTGCCGAAAATCCGGAACTCCGGGGTGCCCTTCGTGAGGGTCTGGGCCACCAGGACGTAGATGAGCGTGAGCAGTACGACGCCGGCCACCAGGAACATGCCGCCGTACAGCAGCGTCAGCCGTATCCGGATGGTGGGGCGCAGCCATGGCGGCGGGCGGCGCCGCGGCTCGGGATCCACGGTGGGCGCCGGCGGCAGGGCCGGCGGTGCGGGTGCCTGGGAAGCAGGTGGCAAGGCGCTCAGCCCCGGGGAGCCGGTGAAGCGGGCATCACGGACGGTATCGGGGCAAGAGGTAAACGCACGACTGATCCTTCCTCAGATGCCATAAGGCACAGGACAGTTGCCAGGCATGTGCCATCCTGCACAAAGGGGGCATAAACCGGCAGTAAACAACGGTTCACCTCCCGGCCCCACAGCCCCGCCCCCACCAGCCCATTCCGCAAAACGGGCACGCTGCCGGGGCCGTCTTACGAGCCCGTGAGACGAACCCGTGAGACGCGCCCCGGCAGCGTGCCGTACGGGGACTAGCCGGCGGCCGGCTCCGGCACCGTCAGCCGGTATCGCGCGAGCCGGTCATCGCTGCTCCAGCGCACCAGCCCGGCCTTCTCCAGGACCCGGCCGGACGCCGGGTTCGACAGCTCCACGTCCGCGCACACCGTGCGCACGCCCGGTGCCGTGCACGCGAACGCCACCATGGCGCGGGCGGCCTCGGTGGCATAGCCGCGGCCCCGCCGGGACGGCACGATGCCGTAGCCGAACTCCAGCGACCCGTCGCGCGGCGGCCAGAACAGCCCGATGGCGCCGACCACCCGGCCGCCGTCCCGTTCGAGGATCTGCCGCTGGCCGTACACACCGCGGGCGTCGGGGTTTTCCGCGGTGAAACCGGCGATGACCCGGTCGCCCTCGGCGGGGAAGTCCGCCGCCCAGTGCGGCTGCGGCGTCCCGTCGAGGACGGCGGCGAGCTCGCCGTCGGTCCAGGGCCGCAACAGCAGCCGCGCGGTGCGCAGTTCCGCACCGTTCAGCGAGAAGGCGGAATGCGGGGATGCTGGGGATGTCTGTGATGTCTGTGATGCCGGGGATACCGGGGATGCCGGGGGTTCCGGGACATCAGAGAAAAGCGGGGAATCAGCGGAGAGAAAGGAAGACACGCGTCGCTCCTGGTCGTTCGTCGACGACCGGGCCGCGCTCAGGACATCGTGCGCTCAGGACATCGTGCGCTCAGGCGTCCCGCTCAGGCGGCGGCCCGGACAAGGGCATGCTGATGAGGCGTCCGGCGGGCCATATTCATCAACCTCCCTCGTCCAGCGGTGATCGCGCGCGGGCGCGCGCCGCCGCACCGTATCAACCAGCGGGCGGCCGCCCCCAGTTGTTTTCCGCACGCGGTTCCGCCGGGGCCGGACACGCACAGCGGGCACCGCCCCTGCGCGCCCCGGCCCCCGGTCAGTACCGCGGCGGCCCGAACCCGCCCTGCGGGGGCTGCGGGGTGCCGGGCGGCATCGGCGGGGCACCGGCCGGCGGCATCGGCGGACCGCTGACCGGGGGCACCGGGCCGGGCGGCGGCTGCCAGGCCGGCGGGGCCTGCGGGCCGGGCGGCGGGACGAAACCGGGGGCGGCGAACTGCGGGGCCTGGGACGGCGGGTACCAGGCGGGGGCGACCGGCTCGCCACGGCCCATCAGGAACAGCAGGGCCACCGAGCCGAACAGGTCCAGCGCCAGCTGGAGGTGGTTGATGATGCTCATGCCCGGCACGGCACCGGACAGTTCGAACAGGGTGCCGTTGCCGGCCATCCCGATCACCGACAGCAGGGCGCCGGGCAGCGACACCACCGCCAGCCCGATGGCCAGCCCGCGGGCCGCGGCGCCGCGCAGCAGGCTGTTGAGCGCGGCCGGCGCGGTCAGCGCGAGGAAGAGCAGGCCGGACCAGCCGGAGGACAGGCCCAGCAGCGCGCCGAGAGCACCCTTGCCGAGGTAGAACAGGTCGAAGAATTGGGTGCCGCCCTCCACCAGCATGTAGACCTGCCAGACCAGGTTGAGCAGCACCATCGCGCCGAGCACCAGACCGGCCGCCACACCGGCCGTCCTGACCGGGCGCATCGGCGGGTCGCTGGGCTTCTGGCGCGGCCAGGAACGCATCCCGGCGAGCAGCACGATGCCCGCGACGAGGGTCAGCGGGAACAGCGCCAGGCTGCTGAGGAAGACGCCGTCGAAGGTATCGGTGGCCGTTTCGGCGTGCCGGAACCAGCGGTCGTCGCTGGTGTGGTTGCCGACGCTGACGAGGGCCTGGAGCACGGTGCCGAAGGTGAGGGTGGTGGCGACGGCCAGCAGCCCACCGGCCACCCGCTGCCCCGCGAACGCCGTGAACGCCGCCGCCAACTGGACCAGGGCCAGTCCGAAATGGAACGGGTTCGTGACCTGGTTGACGCCGCCGGAGCTCTGGAACGTCCAGGACTCCCAGACCCCCACGAGGCCGAACTCACTGAGGTCGACCACCATCCAGGTGGCGAGGAAAAGGAAGAACAGCAGGCAGAAGATCCCGCCGGTGATACGGGCGCCCTTGGCGAGCGCCATGGATTGAGGCATGTCATCCCCCGTTGTGTCCGTGCTATGCGAGGGAGCACGGTAGCAATGCACCGGGCCGGGGTCTCCCCCTGGACCTGGGGTTTTCGCGGGCCGGCGACGGCGGCCGGGGAGACCTCGGCGGCCGGACATGCCGGCCCCCCGGCCGGCGGGGGGCCGGCCGGGGGTCCGTCAGGACGTCCTCAGTGGTTGCTGGGGAAGCCCAGGTTGATGCCGCCGTCGGCCGGGTCCGGCCAGCGGGTGGTGACGACCTTGCCGCGGGTGTAGAAGTGCACCCCGTCATTGCCGTAGATGTGGTGGTCGCCGAAGAGCGAGTCCTTCCAGCCACCGAACGAGTGGTAGCCGACCGGCACCGGGATCGGCACGTTCACGCCGACCATGCCGGCCTCGACCTCCATCTGGAAGCGGCGGGCCGCGCCACCGTCCCGGGTGAAGATCGCGGTGCCGTTGCCCCAGGGCGAGTTGTTCATCAGCGCGATGGCCTCGTCGTAGGTCTCGACGCGGACCACGGACAGCACCGGGCCGAAGATCTCGTCGCGGTAGGCGTCCATCTCGGGCGTGACGTGGTCCAGGAGGGAGACACCCATCCAGTGCCCGTCCTCGTAGCCCTCGACGGTGTAGCCGCTGCCGTCGATGACGACATCGGCGCCCTGGGCCGCGGCGCCCGTGACGTACGAGGCGACCTTGTCGCGGTGCACCTTGGTGATCAGCGGGCCCATCTCGGAGGCCGGGTCGTCGCCGGGGCCGATCCGCAGCTTGTCGGCGCGCTCCTTGATCTTGCCGATCAGCGGGTCGGCGGTCTCACCGACGGCCACGACGACGGAGATCGCCATGCAGCGCTCACCGGCCGAGCCGTACGCGGCGTTGATCGCGGAGTCCGCGGCCAGGTCGAGGTCGGCGTCCGGCAGGACCAGCATGTGGTTCTTGGCGCCGCCCAGCGCCTGCACCCGCTTGCCGTTGGCGGTGCCGGTGGTGTGGATGTAGCGGGCGATGGGGGTGGAGCCGACGAAGGAGACCGCGGCGATGTCCGGGTGCTCCAGGATGGCGTCGACCGCCACCTTGTCGCCGTTGACGACATTGAGCACACCATCGGGCAGCCCCGCCTCGGCGGCCAGCTCGGCGAGCTTGAAGGCGGCGCTGGGCACCTTCTCGCTCGGCTTGAGGACGAAGGTGTTACCGCAGGCGATGGCGAGCGGGAACATCCACATCGGCACCATCGCCGGGAAGTTGAACGGCGTGATGCCGGCGACCACACCGAGCGACTGGCGGATCGCCGCCACATCGACCCGGGTGGAGACCTGGGTGGACAGCTCCCCCTTGAGCTTCTCCGGGATACCGCAGGCCAGCTCCACGATCTCCAGACCGCGGGCGACCTCGCCGAGCGCGTCGGAGTGCACCTTGCCGTGCTCGGCGGTGATCAGCTGCGCGATCTCCTCGCGGTGCGCGTCGAGCAGCTCGCGGTACTTGAACAGCACCGAGGTGCGCTTGGCCAGGGAGCTGTCGCCCCAGGTCCGGAAGGCTTCCTTGGCCGCGCGGACGGCCGCGTCGACCTCGTCGGCCGAGGCGAAGGCGACCTGCTTCTCCTGGGCGCCGGTGGCCGGGTTGTAGACCGGGCCGAAGTTGCCGGAGACGCCCTCGACGGGCTTGCCGCCGATCCAGTGGCTGATGGTCTTCATGCGGGGGCCTTTCTGGGCTGACGGCTTCGGGCTGGGGTCAGAGGTGGCGGCGGCGCCCGGCGGCGTGCCGGTCGTACGCCTCGCGGGCGGCCACCGCCGCCGGACGTGTCGCGGTCTCGGCAACAGGCACATCCCACCAGGCCTGTGCCTCCGGCGCGCCCGGCACAGTGTCAGCCGTTTCGGTCTCGACATAGACACATGTGGGCCGGTTCGCGCCACGCGCCTCGGCCAGCGCGGCACGCAGCTCACCGACCGTGGCCGCCCGCAGCACCTCCATACCGAGCGAGGCGGCGTTGGCCGCGAGATCGACGGGCAGCGGCGCGCCGGTGTACGTGCCGTCCGCGGCGCGGAAGCGGTAGTCGGTGCCGAACCGCTCACCGCCGGTCGCCTGGGAAAGCCCGCCGATCGAGGCGTAGCCGTGGTTCTGGATGAGGACGAGGTTGATGGGGAGGCCCTCCTGGACCGCGGTGACGATTTCGGTGGGGTTCATCAGATACGTACCGTCGCCGACCAGCGCCCACACCGGCCGGTCCGGCGCGGCCATCCGCACCCCGATCGCGGCGGGGATCTCATAGCCCATGCAGGAGTAGCCGTACTCCAGGTGGTACTGCCTGCGGGACCGGGCGCGCCAGAGTTTGTGCAGGTCACCGGGGAGGGACCCGGCCGCGTTGAGGATGATGTCGGTGTCGTCGACGAGGGCGTCCAGCGCCCCGAGGACCTGCGTCTGGGACGGCCGTACGGACGGGTCCCCGGCTCCGAAGGCCGCGTCCACCCGGCGCTCCCAGTCCGCCTTGGCCGCTCCGTATCCGGCCTCGTACGCGGCGTCGACGCGGTGTCCGGACAGCTCCTTGGTGAGCGCTTCGAGTCCGGCGCGGGCGTCGGCGACGAGCGAGGCGGCGCCGAGCTTGTGGGCGTCGAAGGGGGCGATGTTGAGGTTGAGGAAGCGCACCCCGGGCGCGGCGAACAGGGTCGCGGAGGCGGTGGTGAAGTCGGTGTAGCGGGTGCCGACGCCGATGACCAGGTCCGCCTCGCGGGCCAGCGCGTCGGCGGTGGCGGTGCCGGTGTGGCCGATACCGCCGATGTCGGCGGGGTGGTCGTAGCGCAGCGAGCCCTTGCCGGCCTGGGTGGACGCGACCGGGATGCCGGTGGCGTCGGCGAAGGCGCACAGTGCGTCCTCGGCCTCGGAGTGGTGCACCCCGCCGCCCGCGATCAGCAGCGGCCGGCGGGCGCCGCGGATCGCCCGGACCGCGTCGGCGAGGGCATCGGCGTCGGGGAGCGGCCGGGCGACGCGCCAGACCCGGTCGGCGAAGAACTCCTCCGGCCAGTCGTACGCCTCGGCCTGCACGTCCTGCGGCAGCGCCAGGGTCACGGCGCCGGTGTCGACGGGGTCGGCGAGCACCCGCATCGCCTGGAGGGCGGCGGGGATCAGCGCCTCGGGCCGGGTGACCCGGTCGAAGTAGCGGGAGACCGGGCGCAGCGCGTCATTGACCGACACGTCGCCCGCGTGCGGGACCTCCAGCTGCTGGAGGACCGGGTCCGCGGGCCGGGTGGCGAAGGTGTCACCGGGCAGCAGCAGGACCGGGAGGCGGTTGACGGTGGCGAGCGCGGCGCCGGTGACGAGGTTGGTGGCGCCGGGGCCGATGGAGGTGGTGACGGCGTGGGCGGACAGCCGGTCGCACTGCCGGGCGTAGCCGACCGCGGCATGCACCATGGCCTGCTCGTTGCGGCCCTGGAGGTACGGGAGCACCGGGGCCCCGGGGGCTTCCCCCTGGCGGGACGCGGCACCGGACTCCAGCAGGGCCTGGCCGAGACCGGCGACATTGCCGTGGCCGAAGATGCCCCAGCAGGCGTTGATCAGGCGGTGCCGGCGGCCGTCCCGCTCGGTGTACTGGTGGGCGAGGAACTCGACCAGGGCCTGCGCGACCGTGAGCCGGCGCGTCGTCGGGGCGTTCATCGGGCGGCTCCTGCGGGCGCTTCGTAGAGGGGGAGGCGGGCATCGACCGGCTGCTCCGGCCAGGTGGAACGGATCCAGCCGTGGTCCGGGTGATCGCAGATCAGCCACTCACGCGTGGCCCCCGGACCGGCCATCACGTTCAGGTAGTACATGGCGTGGCCGGGCGCGGCGATGGACGGGCCGTGCCAGCCGTCGGGGATCAGCACGGCGTCACCGCTGCGGACCTCGGCCAGCACATCCGTGCCGCGGCCGCGCCCCGAGGGGCTCACCCGCTGGTAGCCGACACCGTCCGTGCCGTGTGCGGACTCGATCTCGAAGTAGTAGATCTCCTCCAGTTCGGACTCCTCGCCGGGGCGGCACTCGTCGTGCTTGTGCGGCGGGTAGGAGGACCAGTTGCCGCCGGGGGTGAGCACCTCCACCGCGATGAGCCGGTCGCACTCGAAGGTGCCCGCCGCGCCGAAGTTGTTGACCTGGCGGGAGCAGTTGCCGGTGCCGCGCAGCTCCACGGGGACGCCGGACGCCGGGCCGTAACGGGCCGGCAGGCGGTTCTCGCAGCGGGCGCCGGTGAGCGCGAAGCGGCCGCCGGCCCCGGTGTCGATCCGGACCTGCGCGTCCCGCGGTACGTAGGCGAAGTCCGTGACCCCGCTGAACACGCTCTCCCGGCCGGTCAGTTCGAAGGTCTCGCCGTCGTCGGTCAGCACCGTGCAGCCGCCGGACAGCGGCAGCACGATCCATTCGCTGTCGCCGGTGGCGAAGGAGTGGTGGGCACCGGGCGGCAGGTCCAGGACACGCAGCGAGGAGTAGCCCCAGCCGGCCCGCTCCGGGTCGATGTCCAGGGCGTACGGGCCCGCTGCCGCGGCTCCGGCCCCCAGATGGAATTCAGTGCTCATGTATCGAGTCTCCTGCGGAATACGCGGCGTTCACAGCAGGCCCACGGCGGTGTCCACGGCGGCCGCGACATCCCCGTCGGCGGGGTAGAGCAGGGAGCGGCCGACGACCAGGCCCTGCACCGTCGGCAGCCGCAGCGCCTTGCGCCACTTCTCGTAGGCGGCTTCCTGTTCCTGGACGGTGCTGCCGACGTCGCCGCCGAGCAGCACGGTCGGCAGGGTGGTGGTCTCACAGACCCGGGCCATGGCGTCGGGGTCGTCGGTGACCGGCAGTTTGAGCCAGGTGTAGGCGGAGGTGCCGCCGAGTCCGGAGGCGATGGCCACGGAGCGGGTGACGGCTTCGGGGCTCAGATCGTTGCGGACCGCGCCGTCCGCCCGGGAGGAGAGGAACGGCTCGACGAAGACGGGCAGCTGCCGCTCGGCCATCGCGTCGATGGCGCGGGCGGTGGCCTCCAGGGTGGTCAGCGAGCCGGGGTCGCGGTAGTCGATGCGCAGCAGCAGTTTGCCGGCGTCGAAGCGGAGCCGGGCGAGGTCCTCGGGGCGGTGCCCGGTGAACCGGTCGTCCATCTCGAAGGCGGCACCGGCCAGCCCGCCGCGATTCATGGAGCCCATCACGACCTTGCCGTCGAGGGCGCCGATCAGCAGCAGGTCCTCCAGTATGTCGGCGGTGGCCAGCACCCCGTCCACACCGGGCCGCGACAGCGCCAGCACCAGACGTTCCAGCAGGTCGAAGCGGTTGGCCATGGCGAGCTGCCGGTCACCGACGGCCAGCGCGCCACGGGCCGGGTGATCAGCGGCGACGATCATCAGCCGGCCGCTGTCGCCGAGGAGCGGCCGGCGGGCACGACGGGCGGCGGCCTCCGCGACAGCTTCGGGATGCCGGGCCCGCAGCGTCGCGAGGTCACTGATCCGAGGAGTCAAGGCTCAACTCACCTTCTTGAGTACACAGGTGGAGGGGGTGCGACCGGCGGGCGAGGCGGGCGTGGGGGCGGGGCCCGGCCGCGGGATCACCCGGCGGATCCGGGTCACCGGACTCACCGGTCGGCCAGGAACGCATCGACCTCGTCGGCCGTCGGCATCGCGGAGGAGCAGGCGAGGCGGGAGGCGACGATGGCGCCCGCGGCGTTGGCGTAGCGCATCATCGGCGCCAGCTCCCAGCCGGCGAGCAGCCCGTGGCACAGCGCCCCGCCGAAGGAGTCGCCGGCGCCCAGACCGTTGACGACCTCGACGGGGGTGGGCGGAACCTCGGCGGTGCGGCCGTCGCGGTGGACGGCGAGCACACCCTTGGGGCCCTGTTTGATGACGGCGAGTTCGACGCCCATGTCCAGCAGCGCCTGGGCGCAGTCCTTGGGCTCGCGCAGCCCGGTGGCGACCTCGGCCTCATCGACATTGCCGACCGCCACGGTCACGTGCCGCAACGCCGCTTCGTAATACGGGCGGGCGGTGGCCATCGCCGCGGCCCCGGTCGCCCCACCGTCCCCGGAGGCGCCGCCCGCACCGCCCCAGAACATCGGCCGCCAGTCGAGGTCGAAGACGGTGGTGCCCACCTTGGCACGGGCCTCCAGCGCGGCAAGGGTGGCGCTGCGGCTGGGCTCCTCGCAGAGCCCGGTGCCGGTGATCCAGAAGATCCGGGCCGCCGCGATGGCGTCCTGGTCGAGCTCCTCGGGCCGGATGACCAGGTCAGGGGCCTTCGGCCGACGGTAGAAGTAGAGCGGGAAGTCGTCCGGCGGAAAGATCTCGCAGAAGGTGACCGGCGTCGGGTAGGCGTCGACGGAGGTCACCCAGCGGTCGTCCACCCCGAAGTCACGCAGCGCCTGGTGGACGTAGTCGCCGAACGGGTCGCGGCCGGTGCGGCTGATCACCGCACTGCGCCGCCCGAGCCGCGCGGCGGCCACCGCGACATTGGTGGCGGAGCCGCCGAGGAACTTCCCGAAGGTCTCGACCTGGGCCAGCGGCACACCGGTCTGCAGCGGGTAGATGTCGACTCCGATGCGGCCCATGGTGATCAGGTCGTACGGCTGGGTCATGTGCGCCCCTTCGGGTCGCCCGGCGCGGCGGGTTCGGCGGGTTCGGCTCCGAGGAAAGGTCTAACGGGGAGAGCCAGACCCTGTCAACAATTTGTCCTTACATACTGACGTCAGGGAGAACGATGAAGGCACCACGGAGGGACAGTCGCAGGTGACAAAGTCCTTAAGTCCTTATGTCAGGACGAAGTCTTGACACTCCCCGGGGCGACAGAGAGGCTGTGCCCCACAACCCCGCCCCAGCGCCTCCCGGTCACCGCCGACCGGCGAGAGGAGAGCCGCAGCATGTCCGTTCCCCATGCCGCCCAGCCCGTCCTGGACCGCATCCGCGTCGGTTCCGCACCCGACTCGTGGGGAGTCTGGTTCCCCGACGACGACCAGCAGGTCCCCTGGCAGCGCTTCCTGGACGAGGTCACCGAGGCGGGCTACGAGTGGATCGAACTCGGCCCGTACGGCTACCTGCCCACCGACCCCGCCGTCCTGCGCGACGAGATCGCCCGCCGCAGCCTGCGGGTCTCGGCCGGCACGATCTTCACCTCGCTGCACCACGGCCCGTCCGTATGGGACAAGACCTGGGCGCACGTCTCCGAGGTCGCCACTCTCACCCAGGCGATGGGCGCGCGGCACCTCGTCGTCATCCCCTCCTTCTGGCGCGACGACAAGACCGCCGAGGAGATCGAACCGCGCGAGCTGACCACGGAGCAGTGGAAGCAGCTGACCACCGGCATGGAGCGGCTGGGCAAGCAGGTACGCGACGAGTTCGGGCTGGACATCGTCGTACACCCGCACGCCGACACCCACATCGACACCGAGGAACATGTCGAACGGTTCCTGCACGCGACCGACTCCGACCTCGTCAACCTCTGCCTGGACACCGGCCATTACGCCTACTGCGGCGGCGACAGCGTCAAGCTGATCCGCACTTACGGCGAGCGGATCGGCTACCTCCACCTCAAGCAGGTCGACCCCGACATCCTCAGCGATGTCGTCGCCAAGGGCACCCCGTTCGGCCCCGCGGTCAAGCAGGGCGTGATGTGCGAACCGCCGCTCGGCGTACCGGCACTGCCGCCCGTCCTGGAGGCCGCCCAGGAGCTGAACGTCGACCTCTTCGCCATCGTCGAACAGGACATGTACCCCTGCCCGCCCGACCAGCCCTTCCCCATCGCCGAACGCACCCGCCGCTTCCTGCGCTCGTGCGGCGCGTGAGCCACCGATCTGCACGCCTCGCGTCTGCCCGCCTCGCGACGCCTCCTCCTCTTACCCCGGCAACGATTACAGAGAGTAATCGGTTCCGTTCTCAGGGTATCTCTCGCACTCCGAGCACGTAAGGACTTGTGGACCACATGACTTCGCACGAAACGCTGGGTGTGGCGGTCGTCGGTACCGGCCGGATGGGCGCCGACCACGTACGCCGGATCAACGAGGTGATCAGCGGCGCCCGGGTGGCGGCGGTGGTCGATATCGACGCGGCGCGGGTCAAGCACCTCGCCGACGGCATCGAAGGCTGCACCGCCTACACCGACCCGGCCGCCGCCATGGACGACACCGGGGTGGACGCCGTACTGATCGCCTCGCCGGGACCCGCGCACGAGGCGGCGCTGCTGGACGCCTTCGCGCGGGATCTGCCCGTGCTGTGCGAGAAGCCGCTGACGCCGGACGCCGCCTCCGCGCTGCGGGTGCTGGAGGCCGAGCAGGCACTGGGGCACCGCCGGGTCCAGGTCGGTTTCATGCGCCGCTACGACGCCGACTACCGCACCCTCAAGTCCCTTCTGGACCAGGGCACTTACGGCCGTCCGCTGATGCTGCACAACAAGCACCGCAACCCCGACTCCCCGCCCGGCTTCACCAACGCCATGATGGTCAACGACTCGCTGGTGCATGAGATCGATGTGACCCGCTGGCTGCTGGAGGAGGAGATCACCGCGGTGCGGGTGCTGCGCCCGGCCCCCACCGGCAACGCCCCGGAGGGCCTCAGCGACCCCCAGTTGGTGCTCTTCGAGACCGCGGGCGGCCAGGTCGTGGACACCGAGCTCTTCGTCAACTGCGGCTTCGGCTACCAGGTCAGCTGTGAGGCGGTCTGCGAGGGCGGCACGGCCAGGATCGGTGACGACCACGGGGTGTTCAGCAACACCGCGGGCCACTGGGGCGGTGCGATCACCCCCGGTTTCGTGGAGCGCTTCGAGGAGGCTTACGACCGGCAGGTGCAGCGCTGGGTGAACGCCACCCGCCGTGGCGAGGTCGAGGGCCCCAGCTGCTGGGACGGCTATGCCGCGGCCGCGGTGTGCGAGGCGGGCGTACGCGCCCAGACGACGGGCGAGCGGGTCACGGTGGAACTCATCGAGCGGCCTGCGCTGTATCGGTGAGGCGGCCGGACGCTGCGGCGATTCCGCGCCGGGGCGGCACGGCACATCACAGAAGCCGCACTCGCCCCTGCACGTCGCAGAAGCCGCACTCGCCCCTGCACGTCGCAGAAGCCGCACTCGCCCCTGCACGCCGCCCCGCCGCCCCACGCCGCCCGTCCCGTCCCGCCCCCAGTCACGCCCCTCCCCGGCCCACCGGGCCGCCGGGCCACCGGGCCGCCGCGCCCACCCCCGCTCCACCGAAAGGTCCCACCCATGCACGCCACCCCACACCTCCGCGTCCCCCTCCCCCTCCCCCCACACGCATCCCCCGCTCCTGACGCCGGGGTGGCCGCCCGCGCGGCGGGCCGGGGCTGATGATGGCGGCTCCGACCGGACAGTTGGCGTCCGCCGGCCCGTGTGAGGGGGCGGGGGCCCGCCGCGCCAGGCGCTTCATCGTGGGCATCGCTGCCGTCGCCGCCCTTGGTGGCGCTCTCTTCGGCTACGACACGGGGGTGATATCCGGCGCGCTCCCGTTCATGGAGGGCCACTTCGGCCTCACGTCCCTGGGTGAGGGCGTCATCACCAGCGCGCTGCTGATCGGCGCGGCCTTCGGCTCGCTGGTCGGCGGGCGGATGTCCGACGCGCTGGGCCGGCGCGACTCGCTGCTGTGGGCGGGCGCCGTGTTCATCGGCGGGGCGCTGGCCGTGGCGCTCGCCCCCGATGTGCCGTTCATGACCGTGGCGCGCTTCGTCCTCGGCCTCGCCGTCGGCAGCGCGTCGGTCATCACCCCGCTCTATCTCTCCGAGATCGCGCCTCCGCACATCCGGGGCCGGCTGGTCTCGTTCAATTCGCTGATGATCGTCAGCGGCCAGTTGCTCGCCTATCTCCTCAATGCCTTCCTGGCGCAGTGGGGGGCCTGGCGCTGGATGCTGGGCCTGGCGGCGCTACCCGCCGTGGCGCTGTTCGTCGGGCTGTTCTTCCTGCCCGACACCCCGCGCTGGTACATCAGCCAGGGGCGGCAGGACGAGGCGGCCCGGGTGCTGCGCCGTACGCTGCCCGCCGAGGACGTGCCCGCCGAGCTGGCCCGGATCGATCACGCCCGCGGTCTGGAGGCCGACGCCCGGCGCGGCGGCCGGCAGCAGCTGCGCACCCCATGGGTACGGCGGCTGTTGCTGGTCGGTATCGGGCTGGCGGCCGTGCAGCAGATCACCGGCGTCAACGCGGTGGTGTATTTCGCGCCGAAGATCCTGGCGTCGACGGGGCTGGGCACCGGTGCCTCGATCACCGCCACCATCGCGATCGGTGTGATCTCGGTGCTCGCCACCGCGCTCGGGATGTCCCTGATCGACCGGGTCGGCCGGCGGCCCCTGCTGCTCACCGGCCTGGCCGGGATGGCCGTCTCGCTCGCCCTGCTCGGCGCCGCGTTCCACCTCCCGCACTCCCCCGCCGTCAGCATCCTGGTCCTGGGCCTGATGGTCCTCTACATGGCCTTCATGCAGGGCACGCTCAACACCGGGGTCTGGCTGCTGCTGGCCGAGATGTTCCCGCTCAGGGTGCGTGGACTAGCCATGGGGGCCGCGGTGTTCATGATGTGGCTGGTCAACTTCGCGGTGGCGCTGGCCTTTCCGCTGCTGCTGGACGCGGTCGGCGCCGGCACCACCTTCTGGTTCTTCGGTGTGATGTGTGTGCTGTCCCTGGTGTTCTGCAAGCGGTACGCACCGGAGACGAAGGGGCTGGCGCTGGAGGATCTGGAGGACGAGCTGAGGAAGGTGGCGGGCGCCGCAACGGGCGCGGGCTGACGGGGGCGGCGGAGCGGAGCTTACGGTGCGACGGTCCATCGCCCCTTGACGGGGAATCAGCGGGACCCCGGGAACCACGGACCGCGTTCCCGGCGTCACAGCGGGTGGAATCACATCCAACGGGGGAAACGGTGGAATTCGTGAAGACCAACGCACTCAGCCGAACCGTCCAGCGCACGGCCGTCCTCACCGCGACCGCGGGCCTGCTGACCGCGGGGCTGCTCACCGGCCCGGCGGCCGCGGACGCTCCGGCCGGCGGACCGGCCGACACCCGGGCCGCCTGCGCCTATTACAACGGCAACGCCCTCACCGTCTACGGTCAGCGCGGCGACCGTGTCTCGCAGGCGCAGTGCCTGCTGGCGAACCGCCGCTATCTCCCCTGGGGAGATGTGACGGGGTACTTCGGCCTCAAGACCCGGGCCGCGGTGAAGAAGTTCCAGTCCCGGCACCATCTGACCGCTGACGGCAAGGTCGGCAAGAAGACCTGGTACGCGCTGTACCACGCCTGATTCGCTTCCGACCGTCGACAACACCCTTGTGGCGGGCCGGTTTCCCCAGCCGGGGTACCGGCCCGCCACACGGCTGTGTGCCCACGGCGCCGGGCCGCACCCACGGCCCGCCGTCCTCGTCACCCCGCCCGTCCCTCGTCGGTCTGCCCCCGCCCCGTCCCTCACCCGAGCGTCCCGCCCTGGCCCCTGATCGTCCCGCCCCCGTCACAGCCGTCCGCCCCGCGTCACCGCTGTCACCGTTACGCGCGCCTTACGTCACAGCCGTTCAACAGCCCCTCCCCGATGGTTACTCGGTGTCGTTGTCCAGGCACAGGGTGAGTGATCACCAGGCCGTACCCAGCCCCCTGCCGGCTCTCCGGGCCGACCCTGCGTACGGCACTCAGGAGGTGGCAGAGATGACCGACCGCAAGCTCTGGTCGTACAAGGAGATCGCCGCGCACATCCAGGTGCAGCCGGACACCGTCCGCTCCTACCGCAAGCACGGGTTGCTGCCCGAACCGGATCTGGTGGAGGGCGGGAAACCGTACTGGTTCGCCGACACGGTCAGAAGGTGGGTGGCGCAGCGGCCGGGCCAACGCGGCCGCCGCTGAGCCACCGGACCGGCCCCGGCTCCGGCGCCCCGGGCGGCACCGGGGCCCGGACGGCAGCGCGTCCTGACCCACCCGGCCGCTGCGGGTCAGTCGGGCCGGGGTGCTGCCGTCGAGCCTCTGATCTCCAGTTCCGGGGCGACGAGTTGCCGACCGGCCGGGGTGTCGGGGCGCTCCATACGGTCCAGGAGGCAGCGCGCCGCGCGCCGGCCGACCTCGTGGCTGGCGTTGTTCACCGAGTTCAGCCAGAGGTGGCGGATGCGGGCGAGATAGGTGTTGTCGTAGCCGACGAGGGAGAGGTCGGCGGGTATGCGCAGGCCCAGTTCCTGGGCCGCGGACAGCGCACCGACACCGGAGATGTCGTTGAACGCGAAGACGGCGGTGGGGCGTTGGGCGGCCGGCGTCCGGGCACCGGGGCGTGCGGGGGCGGACGGTGGGGTGAGGAGTCGGACGGCGGCGCGGTAGCCGCCCTCCTCGGTCCCGTCGCCGCTGGTCACGACGGCACTCTCGGCCAGGCCGTGGGCGTGCATCGCCGCCTCGAAGCCGCGCCGTCTCAGCTCGCCGACCAGGCCCTGTCCGGCGATATGGGCGATCCGGCGGTGGCCGAGGCCGATGAGGTGCTCGGTGGCGAGCCGGGCGCCGCGCTCGTCGTCGTTGGCGACGAGGTCGGCATGCGGCAGCCGGGGTTCGTGGTTGCCCGCGATGACGGTCGGCAGCCGCGCGGCGACCTCGGCGAGGCCGTCGGTGTCCGGGAGGGTGCCGACGACGACGAGGCCGTCGACCCGCAGCTCCTGAAAGGTGCGGGCGAAGTCCTGCCCGGCCCGTCGGTCCAGCCGTCCGTCGGCCATCAGCATCCGCAGCCCGTGCGCCTGAAGCAGCGAGTTCAGCCCGTCGAGCACCTCGACGAACCAGGGGTTGCGCATATCGTTCAGCAGCACCCCGACGGTGTGCGTACGGCGGGCCACCAAGCTGCGGGCGGCGGCGTTCGGCCGGTAGCCGAGCTCCTCGATGGCGTCCAGAACGGCCTGCCGCTTGGTGTCACTGACCCGTGGTGAGCCCTGGAGCACCAGCGAGACCAGCGATTTCGAGACGCCCGCCCGCTCGGCGACTCCGCGGATCGTGGGCGGCCGGCCCGGGGCCGCTCCCGCCCTCGCGTCGGCTTGCGCGTCGGGGCGCCCGTTGGACGGGTGGCCGTTGGACCGTTCCATGGACGAAATCTTTCCATCGGCGCAGGTCGGCGTCAATGCGCAACCATGCGGCCCTGCAAGGTGGTTGACATGCGGACATCAGGACATGCAGGGTGCGGTCATCGCGGCCTATTGGACCGTTCCAAAGCCCCATAGGGGCCACCCCGCCACTCGCCTTCCCCTCCCCCTCGGCGGCTCCCCTCCCCCTCCGGAAAGGACCCCAGCCATGAAGATCGGCCTGATCGGCACCGGGCGCATCGGCGCGTTCCACGCCACCACCCTCCGGAGCGTCCCGGGCGTCACCGACGTCGTGGTCGCGGACCTGGACGCCGCGCGGGCCGCCGCGTTGGCGGACACCCTTGGCGTGCGCGCCGCCGCGGGGATCGAGGAGATGTACGCGGACGGCCTGGACGGTGTGGTGATCACCGCCGCGACCAGTGCGCACGCCCCACTGATCCACCAGGCCCTGGACGCGGGGGTGCCGGTGTTCTGCGAGAAGCCGGTCGCCCTGGATGTGCCCGGCACGGTCGGGGTGGTGGAGCGGGCGCGGGCCGGCACCGTGCCCGTACAGATCGGTTTCCAGCGGCGCTTCGACGCGGGCTATCGCGCCGCCCGCGAGGCGCTGCGCTCCGGCGAGCTGGGCTGGCTGCACACCCTGCGCGCCTGCACCGGCGACCGGACGCCGCCGCCGGCCGGCTACATCCCCACCTCCGGCGGGCTGTTCCGGGATTGCAGCATCCATGACTTCGACATCCTGCGCTGGCTCACCGGCCGCGAGGTGGTCTCGGTCTTTGCGCAGGGGGCCAACCGCGGGGCGTCCTTCTTCGCGGACGGCGACGATGTCGACACCTGTGCGGCGCTGCTGCGCTTCGACGACGACACCTTGGCCACCGTTACGGCGACCCGCTACAACGGCGCGGGCCATGACGTCCGGCTGGAGGTGTGCGGCTCCGAGGGTGCGCGCTTCGTCGGGCTCGACGACCGGGCGCCGCTGCCGTCCGCCGAGGCGGCGCTGTCGTGGCGGCGGGCGGCCGATCCGTACGCCACGTTCATGGAGCGCTTCCACGACGCCTACGTCACGGAGCTGGGCGTCTTCGCCGAGGTCGCGGCGGGCCGGATGCCGAGCCCCTGTACGCCGGCGGAGGCGCTGGAGGCGCTCTATGTCGCCGAGGCGTGCGAGCGCTCGCGGCGCACCGGTGAGCCGGTGGCCGTCGCGGATGTCCGGGCCCCGGCCGTCGGCGCCGGTCCGGGGGCGTGAGGGTGCTCGGGGGCGGCCCTGTCGGTGGCGCTCCGTTCGGGCGGAGCGTTTTCCAGCCTCGGTCTCGTCAGCCTCTTCCGTAGGCGCGAAGGGCCACCTCGCCCCCGCCCGCCGGGCGCCCCTCCCTCCGTCATGTGGCGGCCACGGAGGAGGCCCGGCCGCCGGGATCCTCGCCACCGTTGTGGGGGCCGCCGTCGCCTTCGCCGCCGCCCTCCGAGGGATCGCGCAGGGCGCGGCGGCGGGCGGCCCATTGGATGGCGGCGCCGACCGCGGCGACCGCGCAGGAGACGCCGAAGCCGATGGCGGCGGCGTACAGCGGGCGGCCGGTGGTGGCGGTGCCGAGGTAGCCGAGGCCGACGGAGTAGGTGGCCCAGGTGGCTTCGGCGATGCCGGCGCCGAGGGCGTATTTGCGGAGCGGGTAGCGCAGCACGCCGGAGGCCAGTGCGCCGGCGATCCGCCCACTGGGCAGGAATCGTACAGCGATCACGAACGGCAGACCGTAGTGCTGGATCCGGCCGGAGGTCCATTCCAGTAGTGCCCGGCGGCGGGGTTTGCGCCGCATCCAGGCCCGTACGGGTCCGCCGAACCGCCGGGCGGCCAGGTACATCAGCAGGTCGCCGAGCAGGGCGCTGCCGGCGACGATCAGCAGGATCAGCGGGAGGAACAGTTCGCCACGGGAGGCGAGCACTCCTACGGAGACCAGCAGGGCGGAGTTGGGCACCAGCGGCGGCAGCGTGGTGAGCACCAGCAGTCCGTAGAGGGCGAGTACGTCCATCCGGCCGCCTCCTCGGATCCGCCCCGAGCCCGTATCCCAAGGCTGACGCGTGGTGGGGCGCACGGCAACGCGGATGGGGGTCTCCGCGCGGTTCAGGCGTGGGGAGCGCGGACGGCTTGGATTGATACCCCCTAGGGGTATAGGGTGCCTAAGGTCGGGGGAAGTGGCAGTCGCCGGGGCCTCGCATGGCACGCTTCGGTACTCCGACACTTGCACCACACGGAACGCATCAGCACCACAAGGAGAGTCCCCCATGGCTGAGAACAGCTCCTGCTGCACCCCGGAAGGCTCCTGCCACTCCGGCGGCACCGATGTCCAGGTCGGGGCGGTGACCACCACCTACCGGGTCACCGGCATGACCTGCGGTCACTGCGAGGGTGCGGTGTCGGCCGAGATCGGCGAGATCGCCGGGGTCAGCTCGGTGCAGGCGGTCGCGGCCACCGGCCTGGTGACCGTCACGTCGAAGGCCCCGCTGGACGAGGAAGCCGTCCGCGCGGCCGTCGACGAGGCCGGCTACGAGCTCGTGGGGCAGGCGGCCTGATCCCATGTCCGGTTCCCCCGCACAGGCGCGGGTCGAGCTCGCCATCGGCGGGATGACCTGCGCCTCGTGCGCCGCGCGGGTCGAGAAGAAGCTCAACCGCATGGACGGCGTGGCAGCCACGGTCAACTACGCGACCGAGAAGGCGCAGGTCTCCTACGGGGGCGGGGTCTCGGTCGGGGATCTGATCGCCACCGTCGAGCGGACCGGCTACACGGCGCGGCCCCCGGCGCCGCCGCCGGAGCCCGCCGGGCCGGCCGGTGCGGCGCGGGCCGGCGGCGCGGACCTCTCCACGGATCCGCGGGCGGATCTGCGCCCGCTGCGGCAGCGGCTGACGGTCTCCGCCGTACTGGCCGTGCCCGTGATCGTGCTGGCAATGGTGCCCGCGCTTCAGTTCCCCTTCTGGCAGTGGCTTTCGCTGGTCCTCGCCGCGCCGGTGGTCGTCTGGGGCGGACTGCCGTTCCACCGGGCCGCCTGGACGAGCCTGCGGCACGGCGCCGCCACCATGGACACCCTGGTCTCCCTCGGCACGCTGGCCGCCTTCGGCTGGTCGGTGTGGGCGCTGTTCCTCGGGGACGCGGGGATGCCGGGGATGCGGCACGGCTTCGATCTCACCGTGTCCCGTACGGACGCCGGCACCCAGATCTATCTGGAGGCGGCGGCCGGGGTGACCGCGTTTCTGCTGCTCGGCCGGTATCTGGAGGCCCGCTCGAAGCGGCGGGCGGGGGCGGCGCTGCGGGCGCTGCTGGAGTGGGGCGCCAAGGACGTGGCCGTCCTCCGGGACGGGCGCGAGGTGCGGATCCCGGTGGCGGAGCTGGTGGTCGGTGACCGTTTCGTGGTCCGGCCCGGGGAGAAGATCGCCACGGACGGGCGGGTGGTGGCGGGCGCGTCCGCCGTGGATACGTCGATGCTGACCGGGGAGTCCGTCCCGGTGGAGGTCGCGCCCGGGGACGGTGTCACGGGCGGGACGGTGAACGCGTCGGGGCGGCTGGAGGTCGAGGCCACGGTGGTGGGCGCGGACACCCGGCTCGCCCGTATGGCGCGGCTGGTGGAGGAGGCCCAGAACGGGAAGGCCGCGGTGCAGCGGCTGGCCGACCGGGTCTCCGCGGTCTTCGTTCCGGTGGTGCTGCTGCTCGCGGCAGGCACCCTGGCCGGCCGGCTGCTGGCGACCGGGGAGGCCAGCGCGTCGTTCACCGCGGCGGTGGCGGTCCTGATCATCGCGTGTCCGTGCGCGCTGGGGCTGGCCACGCCGACCGCGCTGATGGTCGGCACGGGGCGCGGCGCCCAGCTCGGCATCCTCATCAAGGGCCCGGAGGTGCTGGAGTCGACTCGCCGGGTGGACACCGTGCTGCTGGACAAGACCGGCACGGTCACCAGCGGCCGGATGCGGCTCCAGGAGGTCGTGGCGGCCCCGGGTGTCGCGGAGGACGAGCTGCTGCGGCTGGCGGGGGCGCTGGAGGACGCCTCGGAGCATCCGGTGGCCCGCGCCCTCGCCGCGGGTGCGGCCCGTCGGGTGGGCGCGCTGCCGGTGGTGGCGGATTTTGAGAACGTGCCGGGGCTGGGGGTGCGCGGGACGGTCGGCGGGCACCGGGTGCTGGCGGGGCGGGAGCGGCTGGCCGAGGAGGCCGGGGTCGGGCTGCCGCCGGAGCTTCGGGAGGCGCTGGCAGGCGCCGCGGCCGCGGGCCGTACGGCCGTGGTGGTGGCCTGGGACGGCCGCGCGCGCGGGGTGCTGGCGGTCGCCGATGCGGTGAAGCCGGGCAGCGCGGCGGCGGTGCGGGAGCTGCGCCGGCTGGGGATGACCCCGGTGCTGCTGACCGGTGATCACGAGGCCGTCGCGGCGGCGGTGGCCGCCGAGGCCGGGATCGACGAGGTGATCGCCGGGGTGCTGCCCGAGGGCAAGGTGGCGGTGGTGGAGCGGCTGCGGGGGCAGGGCCGTACGGTCGCGATGGTCGGCGACGGGGTCAATGACGCGGCCGCGCTGGCCACCGCGGATCTGGGGCTGGCGATGGGGACCGGCACGGATGCCGCGATCGAGGCCGGTGATCTCACGCTCGTACGGGGCGATCTGCGGGTGGCGGCGGACGCCATCCGGCTGGCGCGGGCCACCCTTCGCACGATCAAGGGGAATCTGTGCTGGGCGTTCGGCTACAACGTCGCGGCGCTGCCGCTGGCCGCGGCCGGACTGCTCAACCCGATGATCGCGGGGGCGGCGATGGCGTTCTCGTCGGTCTTCGTGGTCGCGAACAGTCTGCGGCTACGAAATTTCACATAGCCCTTACAACTGACACAACACCCATACTGCAGGGCCTCGATCTCCATATCGGGGCCCTTGACCGTATTCGCCCCCATATGGCAAGAGACCCAGATCACATAGATTGGAACGTAACCATTGAGGGGGGTCGTGAGTCTAACCGGGCAGTGCAGGCACCCCGGCGGGGCTTGCACAGCAACAGCCGTGCTGGTCTTGGGGGATCTGCCCGGCTACGCGTGGCCGGGGCGACGTGCCCGGGGAGCTTTGAGCGGCCCTCCCGAACGTGCGCGTCCCGGCAGATCGCGGTGCAACCCGGAACGCCCGGACGGATCCCGTGGGGGGAATCCAACCGGGACACGGGAAGCGCCCCGCACTCTGGACCCGTGGGGGGATCCGGAGGCGGGGCGCTTCTTTATGTCTGCGGGCTGCCTCGAAGGGCGGCCGTCAGCGCTGCTCGACCGGCACGAAGTCGCGCTCGACGACACCGGTGTAGATCTGCCGCGGACGGCCGATACGGGAGCCGGGCTCCTTGATCATCTCGTGCCACTGGGCGATCCAGCCGGGCAGCCGGCCGAGCGCGAAGAGCACGGTGAACATCTCGGTCGGGAAGCCCATGGCCCGGTAGATCAGGCCGGTGTAGAAGTCCACGTTCGGGTAGAGCTTGCGCTCGACGAAGTAGTCGTCGGAGAGCGCGTGCTCCTCCAGCTTCAGGGCGATGTCCAGCAGCTCGTCGGACTTGCCGAGCGCGGAGAGGACATCGTGCGCCGCCGCCTTGATGATCTTCGCCCGGGGGTCGAAGTTCTTGTAGACGCGGTGCCCGAAGCCCATGAGCTTCACGCCGTCTTCCTTGTTCTTCACCTTGCGGATGAAGGAGTCGACGTCGCCGCCGTCGCGCTGGATGCCTTCCAGCATCTCCAGCACGGACTGGTTGGCGCCGCCGTGCAGGGGGCCCCACAGGGCGTTGATACCGGCCGAGATCGAGGCGAAGAGGTTCGCCTGCGAGGAGCCCACCAGGCGGACCGTGGAGGTGGAGCAGTTCTGCTCGTGGTCCGCGTGCAGGATCAGCAGCTTGTCGAGGGCGCTGACCACGACCGGGTCGAGCTCGTAGTCCGCGGCCGGCACCGAGAAGGTCATCCGCAGGAAGTTCTCGACGTACCCGAGGTCGTTGCTCGGGTAGACGACCGGGTGGCCGACCGACTTCTTGAACGCGTAGGCCGCGATCGTCGGGAGCTTGGCCAGCAGCCGGATCGTGGAGATGTGGCGCTGCTGCTCGTCGAACGGGTTGTGGCTGTCCTGGTAGAAGGTCGACAGCGCGCTGACGACCGACGACAGCATCGCCATCGGGTGGGCGTCCCGGGGGAAGCCGTCGTAGAAGCGCTTGACGTCCTCGTGCAGCAGGGTGTGGTAGGTGATGTCCTGCTTGAAGTTCGCCAGCTCATCGACGGTGGGCAGCTCGCCGTTGATGAGGAGGTACGCGGTCTCGACGAACGTGCTGCGCTCTGCAAGCTGCTCGATCGGGTACCCGCGGTAACGGAGAATGCCGTTCTCACCGTCGAGATAGGTGATCGCGGATTTATACGCCGCGGTGTTGCCGTAACCGGAATCCAGGGTCACCAGACCGGTCTGGGCGCGCAGCTTCGAGATATCGAAGCCCTTGTCGCCAACAGTGCTGTCGACGACCGGGTAGCTGTATTCGCCGTCCCCGTAACGCAGTACTACAGAGTTGTCGCTCACGTCATCCCTCACCGACGTTGTGCCTCTTCTTCGAGGTGCCCTGACTGCCTATACCTTCCCCCATTTGGGCCTTGGATGTGCACTCGGGGTCGGCCATAGGGCCTGTCTGCGGCACTCAGTGCCGCCTGAGCGCCCATCCTGCCCCTCTTCGCCCCGAATGGGAAAGAGGGGTGACATCACATCGCACCGGCGAGCCGGTGATCGAGCGCCGTACACCGCCGACCGGCGGATACCGTGCGGACGGCCTGTCCCAGGGCTTTCCGGGAGCCGACCAGCACCACCAAACGCTTTGCCCGGGTCACGGCGGTATACAGCAGATTGCGCTGAAGCATCATCCAGGCACTGGTGGTGACCGGAATCACCACCGCTGGATACTCACTACCCTGCGAACGGTGGATCGTCACGGCATAGGCGTGGGCGAGTTCGTCGAGTTCGTCGAAGTCGTAAGGAACCTCCTCGTCCTCGTCGGTGCGCACGGTCAGCCGCTGCTCGTCGGAGTCCAGAGCGGTGACCACGCCGACCGTGCCGTTGAAGACGCCGTTGCGGCCCTTTTCATAATTGTTCCTGATCTGGGTCACCTTGTCGCCGACACGGAAGACCCGGCCGCCGAAGCGGCGCTCGGGCAGGTCGGGGCGGGCCGGGGTGACGGCCTGCTGGAGCAGGCCGTTCAGGGCCCCTGCGCCGGCCGGGCCGCGGTGCATCGGGGTGAGCACCTGGACGTCCCGGCGCGGGTCGAGGCCGAACTTCGCCGGGATGCGGCGGGCCACGACATCCACCGTCAGCCGCCCGGCCTCTTCGGCGTCCTCCTCGGCGAACAGGAAGAAGTCCGTCATTCCGGACGTCAGGGGCGGGGTGCCGGAGTTGATGCGGTGGGCGTTGGTGACCACCCCTGACTGCTGGGCCTGGCGGAAGATCCGGGTCAGCCGGACGGCGGGCACGGGGCCGGACCCGTCGAGCAGATCCCGCAGCACCTCCCCCGCGCCCACCGACGGCAGCTGGTCGACATCCCCGACCAGCAGCAGATGGGCGCCCGGCGGCACCGCCTTGACCAGCTTGTTGGCGAGCAGCAGATCCAGCATCGAGGCCTCGTCGACGACCACCAGATCGGCGTCCAGGGGGCGGTCCGCGTCATAGGCGGCGTCCCCGCCGGGCTTCAGCTCCAGGAGGCGGTGGACCGTGGAGGCCTCCGCCCCGGTCAGCTCCGAGAGCCGCTTGGCCGCCCGGCCCGTGGGCGCCGCCAGCACGACCGTGGCCTTCTTGGCGCGGGCCAGCTCGACGACGGAGCGGACCGTGAAGGACTTGCCGCAGCCGGGGCCGCCGGTGAGCACCGCGACCTTCCGGGTCAGCGCCAGCCGCACCGCCTGCTGCTGCTCGGGGGCCAGCTCGGCGCCCGTACGCCGCGCCAGCCACGCCAGCGCCTTGTCCCAGTCGACGTCCCGGAAGGCCGGCATCCGGTCCTCGTCCGTGCGCAGCAGCCGGGTCAGCCGGCCGGCCAGGGAGATCTCGGCGCGGTGGAACGGCACCAGATAGACGGCGGTGACCGGGGGCTCGCCGTCCGCGCCGCCCGGTACCTGCTCGCGGACCACGCCCTCCGGGTCGGCGGCCAGCTCGCCCAGGCAGTCGATGACCAGGCCGGTGTCCACCTGGAGCAACTTCACCGCGTCGGCGATCAGTTGCTCCTCGGGGAGGAAGCAGTGGCCCTGGTCGGTGGACTGTGACAGGGCGTACTGGAGGCCGGCCTTGACCCGGTCCGGGCTGTCGTGCGGGATGCCCACGGACTGCGCGATGCGGTCGGCGGTCAGGAAGCCGATGCCCCAGACGTCGGCGGCCAGGCGGTAGGGCTCGTTGCGGGTGACGGAGATGGCGGCGTCGCCGTACTTCTTGTAGATCCGCACCGCGATGGAGGTGGACACCCCGACGCCCTGGAGGAAGACCATGACCTCCTTGATGGCCTTCTGCTCCTCCCAGGCCGCGCCGATCAGCTTCGTCCGCTTGGGGCCCAGGCCCGGTACCTCGACGAGGCGGCCGGGCTCGCGCTCGATGATGTCGAGGGTGTCCGTGCCGAAGTGCTCGACGATACGGTCCGCGATCCGCGGGCCGATGCCCTTGATGAGGCCGGAGCCCAGATAGCGGCGGATGCCCTGGATCGTGGCGGGCAGGACGGTGGTGTAGTTCTCGACCGTGAACTGCTTGCCGTATTGCGGGTGGGAGCCCCAGCGGCCCTCCATGCGCAGCGACTCGCCCGGCTGCGCGCCGAGCAGGGCGCCGACGACGGTCAGGAGATCGCCCGAGCCGCGGCCGGTGTCGACCCGCGCGACCGTGTAGCCGTTCTCCTCATTGGCGTAGGTGATCCGCTCCAGGACCCCTTCGATCACGGCTGCGTTGACCATGCACCGACCGTACCGCCGGGGTCTGACACCGCGCGGGGTCCGCCGTCGCGCCGGGCCGGAACACCGGGTTCCCATCGAGGGGCCCGTCCGATGGTCGGGCCCCTCGATTCCCCCTCCATGCCGGCCCCGGATCCCCCCGGATCCCTCCCCATTTCGGGACCAACGTCAGCTATGACCTTTGTGGGCGGCCAACGGTTGCACTCTTCCGCGGAGTTATTTCCCGATCGGGCCAGGGGCGGTTCCCCGGTCATCCGACGTGCGTCCGGAAGCGTTGCACGACCTCGGCGAGGACCTCGGCGCCGTCCCGTGCCCACAGCGCCGGGTTGAAGATCTCCACCTCGACCGGCCCCCGGTAACCGGCCGCCTCGACCCGCTCCCGGAACCACCGCAGATCCACCGAGCCGTCCCCGAGCTGCCCGCGCCCCAGCAGGACGCCTGCGGGCAGCGGGGTGACCCAGTCGGCGAGCTGGAAGGCGGCGATCCGGGAACCGGCCGCGCCGCCGGAGCCGCCCGCGCGCCCGATCTGCGCGCCGACCGTGTCGTCCCACCACAGGTGGTAGGTGTCCACGACCACCCCCACCCGGTCGGCGGGGAACCGCTCGGCGAGGTCCAGGGCCTGCGCGAGCGTGGAGACCACGCAGCGGTCCGCGGCGTACATCGGGTGCAGCGGTTCGAGCGCCAGACGGACGCCCCGCTCGGCGGCGTACGGCGCCAACTCGCCCAGCACGTCCGCGATGCGCTCCCGGGCGCCGGCCAGGTCCCGGCTGCCGGGCGGCAGTCCGCCGGAGACCAGGACCAGGGTGTCGGTCCCGAGGGCGGCCGCCTCGTCGAGGGCCGCCCGGTTGTCGTCCAGGGCGGCGGCCCGCTCGCCCGGTTCCAGGGCGGTGAAGAATCCGCCCCGGCACAGGCTGCTGACCCGCAGCCCGGCGTCCCGTATCAGCCGGGCGGCCGCGGCCACCCCGTACTCCCGCACGGGTCCGCGCCACAGGCCCACGCCCCGTACGCCGGCCCGTGCGCAGCCGTCGGCCAGTTCGGGCAGCGACCACTGGCGGACGGTCTCCTGGTTGAGGCTGAGACGGTCGAGGAGGGAGGGGGTGGGGTGGCTCATGCGCCGCCTCCCCCGTAGACCGCGAGCAGGGTGCGCATCCGGTGGGCGGCGCGCTCGGGGTCCGCGAACAGGCCGAGCGCGTCGGCCAGTTGGTGGGCGCGCCGCAGATGCGGCAGCGAGCGGGCCGACTGGAGGCCGCCGACCATGGTGAAGTGCGGCTGGTGGCCCGCCAGCCAGGCCAGCAGGACCACACCGGTCTTGTAGTGGCGGGTGGGTGCCGCGAAGAGGTGCCGGGCGAGCGGGACGGTGGGGTCGAGGACGGCCCGGAATCCCGCGGTGTCCCCGGTGTCGAGGCGGCGGACGGCCGCCGCGGCCAGGGGGGCGAGCGGGTCGAAGACGCCCAGCAGGGCATCGCTGAAGCCGTGTGCGTCGCCCGCGATCAGCTCCGGGTAGTGGAAGTCGTCGCCGGTGTAGCAGCGCACGTCCGGGGGCAGCCGGCGGCGCAGCCGTACCTCCCGGCCGGGGTCCAGCAGGGAGATCTTGACGCCGTCGACCTTGCCCGGGTGGTCGGCGACGAGCGCGAGGAGCGTCTCGGTGGCGGCGTCGGGATCCGCGCTGCCCCAGTAGCCCGCCAGCGCCGGGTCGAACATCGGGCCGTGCCAGTGCAGGATCGCCGGCCGGGCGGTCTGGCGCAGCAGGTGGCCGTAGACCTCCCGGTAGTCGTCCGGGCCGGTGGCGGCCGCGGCGAGCTGGCGGGACGCCATCAGGACGGGCCGGGCGCCGGCCGTCTCGACGGCGCCGAGCTGTTCCTCGTACGCGTCCCGGACCTCGGCCAAGGAGGCGCCGTGGGCGGGGAGTTGGTCGGTGCCGGCGCCGCAGGCGAGCAGTCCGCCGACCGCGCGTGCCTCGGCGGCGGAGCGGCGGATCAGCTCGGCGGCGGCGCCCCAGTGCAGGCCGGCACCGCGCTGTGCGGTGTCCATCGCCTCGGCCACGCCCAGGCCGTGCGCCCACAGGTGGTGCCGGAAGGCGAGGGTGGTGTCCCAGTCGACGGCGGCCGGGCCGTCCGGGGTGGTGTCGGCGTGCGGATCGGCGACCACATGGGCGGCGGCGAAGACCGTACGGGAGCGCAAGGAGGGCGGCGGGGAAGGGGGCGGGGAAACGGGGTCCGGCGCGGAACGGGCGGGGTGCGCCGGGGCGTTCACCGGCTCAGCTCCGGTACGTCCAGGCGGCGTCCCTCCGCCGAGGACCGCCGCGCCAGTTCGGCGAGCTGGACGCCGCGGGCGCCCGCCGTCAGGTCCCAGCGCCAGGGCTCGTCGCGTACGACGTGCCGGAGGAACAGCTCCCACTGGACCTTGAAGGCGTTGTCGAAGCCGTCGTTGTCGGGGACCTCCTGCCACTGCTCGCGGAACGGCTCGGACGCCGGGACGTCGGGGTTCCAGACGGGCTTGGGGGTGCCGGCGCGGTGCTGGATGCGGCAGTGGCGCAGCCCGGCGACGGCCGAGCCCTCGGTGCCGTCCACCTGGAATTCCACGAGTTCGTCGCGGTGTACCCGGACCGCCCAGGAGGAGTTGATCTGCGCGACGATGCCGCCGGCCAGTTCGAAGATGCCGTAGGCGGCGTCGTCGGCGGTGGCGTCATAGGGGGTGCCCGACTCGTCCCAGCGGCGCGGGATATGCGTGGTGAGGTGCGCCTGGACGCTGCTGACCGGGCCGAACAGTTCGTGCAGGAGGTACTCCCAGTGCGGGAACATATCGGCCGCGATGCCGCCACCGTCCTCGGCGCGGTAGTTCCAGGAGGGGCGCTGCGCCGGCTGGGTGTCCCCTTCGAAGACCCAGTAGCCGAACTCGCCCCGTACGGACAGGATGCGGCCGAAGAAGCCGCTGTCGACGAGGCGGCGGAGTTTGCGCAGGCCAGGCAGGAAGAGCTTGTCCTGGACGACACCGTTCTTGACGCCCGCCTCCTGGGCCAGCCGGGCCAGCTTCAGGGCGCCGGTGAGGCCGCTCGCGGTGGGCTTCTCGACGTACAGATGCTTTCCGGCGGCGATCGCCTTGCCCACCGCTTCCTCGCGGGCGGCCGTGATCTGGGCGTCGAAGTAGACGTCGATGGTGTCGTCGCCCAGTACGGCGTCGAGGTCGCAGCTGAAGTGCTCCACGCCGTGGCGGTCGGCCAGCGCCCGCAGTTTGTGCGCGGAGCGGCCGACGAGGACGGGCTCGGGCCGGATCCGGGTCCCGTCGGCGAGCTCCAGGCCGCCCTGGTCGCGCAGGGCCAGGACGGAGCGGACCAGATGCTGGCGGTGTCCCATGCGTCCGGTCACGCCGTTCATGGCGATGCGTACGGTCGTGTGTGGCACGGCCCGGCCTCCCTCGCTCGCGGCGGGTGGGGAGCGTCCTGCGGTGCGTGCTCTCCCGCGAGGACGCTAGCCCGCACGCGAGGTCATCAACAGGGTGCGAAATCGCCGTGCGCGGTGCGGCGGCCATCGCTTATCCTTGACTCAGTCAAGGGTGAGGGGTCGACGATGACAACCGGGACGGCATCCGACAGGACATCCGGCGCGGCGCGCGACGCCGCGCCCGACGTCCGCGAGCTGCGCCGATTCAACCGCTTCTACACGAACCTGATCGGCGCCCTCGACTACGGGCGGCATCTCTACACCCCGTTCACCCTCACCGAGGCCCGGGTGCTCTACGAGGTCGCGCACCACGAGCGGGTGGACGCCGCGGACCTGCGGGCCTCGCTGTCGCTGGACGCCGGCTATCTGAGCAGGCTGCTCGGCAAGTTCGAGGACCGCGAGCTGATCACCCGCGGCAAGTCCGAGCAGGACCCCCGCCGGCAGCGCATCACGCTGACCGACGGCGGACGGGAGGCGGCCGGCCTGCTGGAGGAGCGCTCGCAGGACGCCGCCGGGTCCCTGCTGGAGCAGCTGCCGGACGAGGACCGGGCCCGGCTGGTGGACTCGATGCGGACCATCCGCGCCCTGCTCGGCGAGGGCGCCGGACACCCGCCCGAGCACCGGACGGCGGAGCTGACCCTGCGCACGTCCCGCCCCGGGGACCTGGGCTGGATGGTGGAGCGCAACGCCGCGCTCTACGCCGCGGAGTACGGCTTCGATCTGACCTATGAGGCGCTGGTCGCCCGGATCATCGCGGAGTACGCCGAGGGCTTCGACCCGCGGTGGGACCGCACCTGGATAGCGGAGCTGGACGGGCGCCGGGCGGGCGCGGTGATGTGTGTACGGGACGAGCGGCCCGGGGTGGCCCGGCTGCGGCTGCTGCTGGTGGAGCCGGACGCCCGCGGGCACGGCGTGGGCCGTCAACTCGTCGATGCCTGCGTGCAGTTCGCCCGGGAGGCCGGGTACGGCGAGATGGTGCTGTGGACCAACTCCGTCCTCGGCGCGGCCCGCCGTATCTATCAGCGGGCCGGGTTCGAGCTGGTCAGCGAGTCGGCGCACCACAGCTTCGGGCAGGACCTGGTCGGCCAGGACTGGCGGATGGTCCTGTGATGGCGCGCGCATTGCGGGCAGGGTGGAAGGGACGGATGACGATGGTGTGAACCACGAGGAGGAGCCCAGGCATGGTCAGCACCGGCAACACGCACGGCACCGCCCCCGCGATGCGCTTCGCTTTCTCCACTCTCGGTGTGCCCGGCATGCCGGTGGCCGACGTCCTGCGGCTGGCCACCGACACCGGATATCAGGGCGTGGAGCTGCGGGCCCATCCGGAGGAACCGGTGCATCCGCTGATCGGGGTGCGGGAACGGGCCGCGGTGCGCAAGCAGTTCGCGGACGCCGGGGTCGAGATCCTGGCGGTCGCCGGATACGCCCAGGTGGCCGCGGCCCGGGACACGGCGGGCGAGGAGGAGCTGGCGCAGGAGCTGAGCGAGCTGGTGTTTCTCGCCGCCGATCTGGGGGCGCCGTATGTCCGGGTCTTCCCCGGCGCCGGGGAGCGCCCGGCGGACGAGGCGGACGCGGACGCCGCCCGCCGGCTCGCCGCGGTGGCGCCGCTCGCGGCCGAACGGGGCGTGCGGGTACTGCTGGAGACCCATGACTCGCACCGTACGGGCGCGGCCGCCGCCCGGGTGCTGGGCCCCGTGGGCCACCGTCAGATCGGGGCGCTCTGGGATGTGCTGCACAGCTGGCTCGGTGGCGAGGAGCCGGCCGACACCCATGCCGCGCTCGCCCCGCATCTGGGCTATGTCCAGGTCAAGGATGTCGCCTCGGCCGAGGACCGCACGCCCCTCCCGCTCGGTGCCGGTGCCGTGCCGCTGGCCGCCGCCCTGGGCACCCTGGGCCGGCAGCCCGCCGACGCGCACGGCCCGGTGCCGGCTCCCGAGGGCACCTATGACCAGGGCGCGGGCGGCTGGCTGTGCTGGGAGTACGAGAAGCGCTGGTATCCCGGGGCGGCCGACCTCCCCGCCCTGCTGGCCCCGGGCCGCGCCCACCTCCAACAGCTCCTGGGAGACGGGCCCGCGGCACCCTGAGGCCGGATGTTGCGGGATGCGGCGGGCGGCGGCTCCGGACGGCCTCGGGAGCCCGCCGCCGCCCCACCCCGCGCGCCGCAACCCGCCTCCCCCCCCCCCCCCCGGTCGTCGCCCCACCCCGGCTCCGCTGCCCGACGCCCCATCACACATCCCCCGCCGCCGCGCAATAGCTGGGCGCCACCACGGATCGCGTCATTGACCGACAATAGTTTTCCGGCTATCCGTGTCTCCTTGGAAGTTTCCTTCAATGAGCCGAGGAAGCCCTCCGGAAGGAGCGCAGATGCACTCCAGACGTACCGTCCTGACCACCGCGGCCGCCGCGGCCACCGCTGTCGCGGGCGCGGGCGCCGGCCCCGCGCACGGCACGGCGCCCGCCATCGGACACCGGCCCGCCGACCCCGCCCCGTCCGCCGCCACCCGGGCCCGGCTGCGCCGCCTCATCTCCCGTATGACTCCGGAGGAAAAGGTCGGCCAGCTCTTCGTCATGCGGGTCTACGGGCACTCCGCCACCGACCCCGACCCGGCCGATGCCGCCGCGAACCAGAAGGAGCTCGGCGTCGCCAACGCCGCCGAGCTGATCGCCAAGTACCACGTCGGCGGCATCATCTACTTCGGCTGGGCACACAACACCCGTGAGCCGCACCAGATCGCCGAGCTCTCCAACGGCATCCAGAAGGCCGCCGCCGCCCAGCGCGTCCCCGTACCGGTGCTGATCTCCACCGATCAGGAACACGGCATAGTGGCCCGCGTCGGTGCGCCCGCGACGCTCTTCCCCGGGGCGATGGCGCTCGGCGCGGGCGGCTCCCGCGACGATGCCCGTACGGCGGCCCGGATCGCCGGCGAGGAGCTGTTCGCCATGGGCATCCGGCAGGACTACGCGCCGGACGCCGATGTCAATGTCAACCCCGCCAACCCGGTCATCGGCGTGCGCTCCTTCGGCGCGGACCCGCAGGCCGTGGCCCGTATGGTCGCCGCCGAGGTGAAGGGCTATCAGGGCGCCGGGATCGCCTCGTGCGCCAAGCACTTCCCCGGCCACGGCGACACCGACACCGACAGCCATGTCGGGCTGCCGTACATCCACCACAGTGCCGAGGAGTGGGAGCGGCTGGACGCGCCGCCCTTCAAGGCCGCGATCGCCGCCGGTATCGATTCGATCATGACGGCGCATATCGTCGTGCCCGCCTTTGACCCCAGCGAGGACCCGGCCACCCTCTCCCGCCCCATCCTCACCGGCATCCTGCGCGAACGCCTCGGCTACGACGGTGTGGTGGTGACCGACTCCCTCGGGATGGAGGGCGTACGGGTGAAGTACGGCGACGCCCGGGTGCCGGTGCTGGCCCTCAAGGCCGGCGTCGACCAGCTGCTGAACCCGCCGGACCTGGCCGTCGCGCACGGCGCCGTCCTCACCGCGCTCAAGGAGGGCGAGCTGACCGAGCGGGACCTCGACGCGAAGCTGCTGCGCATCCTGCTGCTCAAGGAGCGGCGCGGACTCTTCAAGGACCCGTACACCAGCCAGCGGGCCGTGGACCGGGTGGTCGGCACCCGCGCCCACCTCGCCACCGCCGACCGGATCGCGGACCGCACCACCACGCTGCTGCGCAACGACACCGGCATCCTGCCGCTGTCCCGGCGCCGGGAGGGCCGGGTGCTGGTGGCGGGCGTCGACGCGGCCGCGCCGTCCGGGACCGGCGGCCCGCCCACCACGGTGCTGGCGCGGGCGCTGACCGAGCTGGGCTTCACGGCCACCGCCCTGTCCACGGGCCAGACGCCGACCCAGCAGCGGATCGACGAGGCGGTGGCGGCGCTCCGCGAGCGGGACGCGGCGGTGGTGGCCACCTACAACGTGACCGCGGCCTCGGGACAGCGGAAGCTGGTCGAGGCGCTGCTCGCGACGGGTAAGCCGGTGGTGCAGCTGGCGGTCCGCAATCCGTATGACATCGCCCAGTTGACCGGGGTCACGGCGGCCCTGGCGAGCTACTCCTGGACCGATGTGGAGCTGCGGGCGGCGGCCCGGGTGATCGCCGGCCTGCGGAGTCCGGCGGGCCGGCTGCCCGTCCCGATAATGCGCGCCGACGCCCCGACCCGGGCGCTCTACCAGATCGGCCACGGGCTGACGTACTGAGCCGCCCCGGACACGGCGCGCTCCCCCGGTCCCTCGGGGAGCGCGCCGTTCGGGCTGCCACCGCACCACGGCCGCGGGGCGCGGCGGCCCCGCGGCGGGCGGCGGACTCAGGGCCGCAGCAGCGGCATCCGCCGGATCTCCTGCTTGTCCAGCTTCTTGTTGTCCGGGGCCAGCGGGGCGGGCTTGCCGGCCGGGGCCTGGACACCGGCCCAGTCGAGAAGCTCGGCGGTGGCCTTGGTGCGGTCGGCCTCCTTCAGCTTCGCGATGTTCGAGCCGTGGTTGCCGCCGGGCACGGTGAAGACATAGGAGTCCCGGGCGCCCTTGCCGACCTCGAAGTGCTCCGAACTCCACGGGTCGTACTCACCGTTGACGAACATCATCCGCTCTGCGTGGTGGCGCACCCAGCGGTCGATGTCGGGCATGGCGCGCCGGTCGAAGCGCATCGGGATGTCCTTCGGCACGAACGACCGGGAGTTGTTGATGCCGGGGTACTTCAGCAGACCGGACAGCTGCGGGTAGCCGTAGCCGGGCTCTCCGAGCTGGGTGCCCGCCTGGTAGTAGTACGGCGTGTACGGCTCCATGCCCTGGTCGGTGTAGCTGTCAAAGCCGCCGACCTTGTCCATCCACTTCCACAGCTCGTCGGTGGAGACGGTGGGCTTGGGCACCTCGGCGCAGGCGGTCTCGGCCGGCTGGTACTGCCAGAACCCGAACACCAGGTCCGTGACCATGACTTCATAGGCCCGGTCCGCGTTGCCGACCTTGGTGAAGGTCTGCTTCTCCTTGTCGGCCCAGTCCTGGAAGCGCTTGACCATCTCGCCGCGGCGCAGCAGGGCCTCGCGCTCGATGGCGGTGAGGGCGGTGCGGCACTGCGCGGTCCCGACGGTGCGGAAGAACCGGTCGTACGCCGAGTCCTCGTCGTTGCGTACGTCATTGGGCGCGACATAGGCGACGGTGCCGTCCATGTCGTGCGGGAAGAAGCGGCGGTAGTACGTGGCGGTCATACCGCCCTTGCTGCCGCCGGTGTCGATCCAGTTCTTGCCGTAGATACGGTGCAGCGCCCGGAAGATACGGTGCTGGTCGTTGGCGGCCTGCCGGATGTCCAGCTTCTTCCAGTCGGTGGGCGTGGGCCGCGACGGGGTGAAGTACCGGTATTCCATCGAGACTTGATTGCCGTCGATGATCTTGGTGGGTTCGCTGCGGGACGGTGTGGTGTTCACGTTGTACCCGGAGGTGAAGAACACCGTCGGCCGGTCCACCGACTTGTGCAGCAGGGTCAGTCGCTGCTGGAAGGTCCCCTTCGAGGGGTGCCGGTGGTCAACCGGCTGGGTGTAATTCAAAACGAAGTAGCGGTAGCCGTCGACCGGCTTTTCCTCGATGAGGCTCATCCCCGGGATCGCCAGGATCCGGTCCTTGATGTCCTCGGTCTTCGGCTCGGCGGCGGTGGCCGCTCCTGCCGAAGCACTGCCGGCTCCCGCCGTGCCTATGAGCACCGCGAGCGACAGCAGCCATCTGGTGGCCTTGCGCATGCACCCTCCCCTTGGGATAGCAAAGGTCGGGCTGAACCTATCGGCGCGACGGGGGTGCCACCAGCCCTTGGCGCCGTTCGGCGGATCGGCCGTTCGCGGCACGGCCGCCGCGGCGCTGTGGTGGAACGGCCGCGGACGGGGACCGGGGCCGCCCGGGGGCGGCCCCGAACGGCCCTCAGGCGGCCAGTTCCTCCTCCTCGCCGGTGAAGGTGCGCCACAGCTCCGCATAGTGGCCTTCGCGGGCGAGCAGCTGGCCGTGGCTGCCGTCCTCGACTATCCGGCCCTGGTCGAGCACCACCACCCGGTCCGCGCGGGCCGCGGTCGTGAGCCGGTGGGCGACGACGAGGGTCGTGCGGCGCCCCACCAGCCGGTCGGTGGCGTGGTTGACGACCGCTTCGGTGGCCAGATCCAGGGAGGCGGTGGCCTCGTCGAGCAACAGCACGTCGGGGTCGACGAGTTCGGCGCGGGCCAGGGCCAGCAGCTGCCGCTGGCCGGCCGAGAGGTTGCGGCCGCGCTCGGCGACCTCGTGGAGGTAGCCGCCGTCGAGGGTGGCGATCATCGCGTGGGCGCCGACGGCCCGCGCGGCGGCCTCCACCTCGGCGTCGGTGGCGTCCGGGCGGCCGTAGGCGATGGCGTCGCGGACCGTGCCGGCGAAGAGGTAGGACTCCTGGGGGACCACGCCGAGGCGGCGGCGGTAGCCGGTCAGGTCCAGCTCGCGCAGATCGGTGCCGTCGACCCGGACGGCGCCCGAGGACGGGTCGTAGTACCGCGCGACCAGCTTGACCAGCGTGGACTTACCGGCGCCGGTCTCGCCGACGAAGGCGACGGTCTGGCCGGCCGGGATGGTCAGCGCGATACCGGCCAGCGCCGGCTCCTCGCCGTCGCCGCCGTAGTGGAAGTTCACATCGTCGAAGGTGATGGCGCCCCGCAGTGCGGGCACCGCGCGGGGGCGCTCGACGGCCGGAGTGGTGGTCGGCTCGCGCAGCAGCTCCTGGATCCGGCCGAGCGAGACGGACGCCTGCTGGTAGCCGTCGAAGACCTGGGAGAGCTGCTGGACCGGGGCGAAGAACAGATCGATGTAGAGCAGGTAGGCGACCAGCGCACCGGCGGTGAGGGTCTCGGAGCCGACCCGGCCGGCGCCGACGATGAGCACCAGCGCCGCCGCCACGGACGACAGCAGCTGGACGAAGGGGAAGTAGACGGATATCAGGAACTGGCCGCGGACCCGGGCCTGCCGGTAGGCGTCGCTGCGGGCGGCGAACCGCTCCGCGCCCTGCCCCTCGCGCCGGAAGGCCTGCACGATCCGCAGTCCGGCCACGCTCTCCTGGAGGTCGCCATTGACGACGCTGATCCGCTCACGGGCGAGCTCGTACGCCTTCACGCTCTGCTTGCGGAAGAAGTACGTGCCGATGATCAGCGGCGGGAGGGTGGCGAAGACGACCAGGGCCAGCTGGAGGTCGATGGCCAGCAGTGCGATGAAGATGCCGAAGAAGGTCAGCATCGAGACCAGGGCGGTGACCAGACCGGTCTGGAGGAACGTGGACAGGGCGTCCACGTCCGTGGTCATCCTGGTCATGATCTTGCCGGTCAGCTCCCGCTCGTAGTAGTCGAGCCCGAGGCGCTGGAGCTGCGCGAAGATCTTGAGGCGGAGGGCGTAGAGGATCCGCTCGCCGATGCGTCCGGTCATGCGGTTGCCGCCGATCTGCGCGGCCCACTGGGCCAGGACCACGACCAGGGCGATGGCGGCGGCCGTCCAGACACCGATCAGCGCGCCGCGGCGGACGCCCTCGTCGATGCCCTGGCGGATCAGCACCGGCAGCAGCAGCCCGGCGAGCGCGTCCACGGCGACCAGCGCCAGCGCGAAGGCCAGCGGTCCGCCGAAGCCGTGCAGCAATCGGCGCAGGCCGTAGGAGCGCTCGGGGCGTACGGCCCGGTCCTCGTCGACGTCCGGGGTGTCCGTGGCGGGCGGCAGCGCGGCGACCTGGGAGAGCAGCTCGGGCGTGGCCGGCAGTCCGGCCATCGCGGCGCCGATGCCGGGCCCGGCCGCGACGGCCGCGCGGGCCGCCATCCCGGCTCCGCCCGCCTCGGCCTCCTGCTCCCGGCGGACCCACAGTTCGGGGGTGATGGTGCCGTCCGCCCCGGCCCGGCCCGCCGCGCCGTCCCGTACGCCGTCGCGCCCGTCGGCGTCTGCTGCCGGGTCCCGTGGTCCGTCGGCGGCGAACTCTCCGTCGAAGGCGCCGGCCAGCTCACCGGCCGGGTCCCGCTCGACACCGCCCAGCTCCTCCGGGTCGGTCAGCAGCCTGCGGTAGAGGGGGCAGCGCTCCGCCAGCTCCTCCTGGGTGCCGAGGTCGACCAGCCGGCCGCCGTCGAGGACGGCGACCCGGTCGGCGAGCGCCAGGGTGGAGGCGCGGTGCGCGATGAGCAGGGTCGTACGGCCCGCCATGACGCCGCGCAGCGCCTCATGGATCTCGTGCTCGACCCGGGCGTCGACCGCCGAGGTCGCATCGTCCAGGACCAGCAGCCGGGGGTCGGTGAGGATGGCGCGGGCCAGGGCGATGCGCTGGCGCTGGCCGCCGGACAGGGTCAGCCCCTGCTCGCCGACCTTGGTGTCATAGCCCTCGGGGAGCTCGGATATGAAGCCGTCGGCCTGGGCGGCGCGGGCCGCGGCGCGCACCTGCGCATCGGTGGCGTCCGGATGGCCGTAGGCGATGTTGTCGCGCACGGAGTCGGAGAACAGGAAGCTGCTCTCGGGGACCAGGCCGATCGCGGCCCGCAGCGACTCCAGGGTCAGCTCCCGCACATCGTGGCCGCCGACCAGGACCCGGCCCGCGGAGACGTCGTAGAAGCGCGGCAGCAGCAGCGAGACCGTGGACTTGCCGCTGCCGGACGTGCCGACCACGGCGACGGTCTCCCCGGCCTCGATGCGCAGCGAGAAATCATCGAGGACCGGGCGGACGGGACGGGCGGCGTCCGGGGCGTCCGGGGCGGGGCCGGTGCCCTCGTCCCCGTCCGCGCCCCCGTGCAGCGGCGCGTATCCGAACGTCACCCGGTCGAAGACGACGGTGGCCGGGGCGTCGGCGGGCAGCTCATGGGCGTCCGGCCGCTCGGCGATCGTGGGCTCGGTGTCGATCAGCTCGTAGACCCGCTCCACACCGGCCCGGGCCTGCTGGCCGACGGTCAGCATCATCGCCAGCATCCGGACCGGTCCGACCAGCTGCGCCAGATAGGTGGAGAAGGCGACGAAGGTGCCGAGGGTGATCTGCCCCTGGGTGGCCATCCAGCCGCCGAGGGCCAGCATCGCGACCTGGCCGAGCGCGGGGACGGCCTGGAGGGCGGGGGTGTAGCGGGCGTTGAGGCGGACCGTGCGCAGCCGTCCGGCGAACAGCCGGCGGCTGACCTCGCGCAGCTTCCCGGTCTCCTGCTCCTCCTGCCCGAAGCCCTTGACGACCCGCACCCCGGCGACCGCGCCGTCCACGACCCCGGCCACCGCGGCCGCCTGTCCCTGGGCGTACCAGGTGGCGGGGAAGAGGCGGGCGCGGCTGCGCTTGGCGATGAACCACAGGGCGGGGGCGACGGCCAGCGCGACGACGGTGAGCAGCGGCGACAGCACCGCCATCACGGCCAGTGAGACCGCGAACAGCAGAACGTTCCCGATCATCATCGGGAGCATGAACAGCAGGCTCTGGATCAGCTGGAGGTCGCTGGTGGCGCGGCCGACCACCTGGCCGGTGCTCAGCTCGTCCTGCCGCCGGCCGTCGAGCCGGGCGATCGCGCCGAACATCCGGGTCCGCAGATCGTGCTGGAGATCCAGGGCGAGCCGGCCGCCGTAGAAGCGGCGGATGTAGGTGAGGACATAGACGGCGATCGCGGCCACGACCATGAGGGCGGCCCAGGGGCCGAGGGGGCGGGCGTGCCGCACGATGACATCGTCGATGATCAGCTTCGGTACGAGCGGGACCAGGGCCAGCACGGCCATCCCGGCGAGCGAGGAGCCGAGGGCCAGCAGCACGTCTTTCCGGTACTGCCAGCAGTCGCGGGTCAGCCGCCGCGCCCAGCCCGCTCGTTCCGTATCCGTCCCCGCCACCCGGTGCCTCCCGCCCATCGACACTTTTTCGAACTGTTCGAGGGCACCAACACCGCGTGGAGCGGATTTCATCCCGCTGTCACAAACTTCTGTGCGCGCACCGCCCCCGGCACGGCGGACGGCCCCGTTCCGGATGGTCCGGGACGGGGCCGTCGCTCAGCGGGGCCATCACTCAGGCGGCGCGCCGTTACTCAGGCGGCGCGGCGGGACTCAGGTGGCGCGGCGGGCTACTTCCCCCGCCCCGCCGCCGGGTCGTCCTGCACCCGCTCCACGGTCAGCTCCGAGATGCCCGGATGCGGCTTGGGCTTCCCGTCGGCCGCCGGGCTCGGGTCACCGTGCACCGTGACCCGTACGTACCGGGCCGGGCTGCGGCCCGCGTATCCGGTGCCCGTCCAGTGCTTGCCGTCCCGGGAGACCTGGACGTTGTAGGACCTGGGCCGGGTCTTGTTCCAGTGCGGGGTGATCTGGCCGACGCGGGTGGTCCGGCCGAGGTCGACGGTGAGGGTGCCGGTGGCGGCATTGGGCACCCAGGCCGTGGTGGTGTTGCCGTCCACCGCGGCGCCCGCGTAGAGACCGGGCTCCTCCGAGGTCGCGGTGGCCGTGGTGCACCGGGCCGCGTTGGAGGTCGCCGCCAGATCCGGACGGCGGGTCTTGAGGACGGCGGGCACGCCCCGGCTGACGACCTTCTCGCCCTCCGGCGACTCGATCCGCATCGGCGCTCCGGCGGTCAGCCGCACGGTGGTCTGGTGCGCGCCGATCTCGATGTCGTAGGTCCGCCCCTGCCAGTGCAGCCCGCGCAGGGTGACGCCGTCGGAGAGCTGCGGCGGCAGCATCGGGTCGAGCCGCACCCGGTCCTCGCGCAGCCGCAGCCCCGTCAGCCCGTGGGTGAAGGTCTGCAGGAAGCCGCCCTTGCCGGTGAGGAAGTCCTGTGCGGGCTTGCCGGCGTGCGGGTCCTCGGCCCCGGCCTTCTCGCCGCGCGCCTCGGAGAACTGGTGGAACGGCCCGCGGACGAACGGCCTGATGGACCGCTCCAGATAGGTGTACGTGGAGCAGCCGGCCTCGCCGATGCCGGCCGCGTCGATGGCGTGCACCGAGTCGGTCATGGCCGGGCCGTCCGGGTCGGTGTGCCCGGCGTAGAAGTCCAGCGTGCGGGTCGCCTGGGTCTGCGACATCGGCCATTCCAGCGGGTACATCAGTAGCACGGTGTCGGCCTGCTTGATGGTCGTGCCCTTGTACCCGGCGTACTGCTCGAAGATCTTCTTCTTGCTGTCGTACGGGATGCGCAGCTTGTCGGCGATGGTCTTCCAGGAGGCCGGTGCCTTTTCGCCGAGGATCGCGGCGACCCGGCCGGCGTGCCGCAGCGCGGTGGCGGCCCCGGCGTTGGTGAAGACCGCGTCGTTGACGCCGTTGCTGTACTCGTCGGGACCGGCGACGTTCTTGACGGAGTAACTGCCGTCGGTGTTACGGGTGGCCCGGGACGCCCAGAATTCGGCGATGCCCTTGAGGACCGGCCAGCCGCGGGACCGCAGCCAGGCGGTGTCCTTGGTGGCGAGGTAGTACTGCCAGGTGGCCAGGGAGATATCGCCCATGAGGTGGTTCTGGGTCTTGCAGTGCGGCGGGTCCCAGCTGTGGCACTCGTTCCACAGATCGCCCTTGCTGCCGCTGGTCCAGGAGTAGAAGAGCCCGTCGTAGCCGAGCTTGCGGGCGTTGGCGGCGGCCCCGGCCCGGGTCTTGTAGCGGTAGTCGACGATCGATTTGGCGAGCGCGGGGTGGGCGGCGAGCAGACCCGGATACATCCAGGTCTCGGCGTCCCAGAAGATCTCACCGGCGTAGTTGTCGCTGGTCAGGCCGGTGGGGCCGATGCTGTTGCGGTTGCCGGCACGGGTGTTGGCCAGCAGCCCGTACTGCGCCGAGCGGACCCAGGACTGGAGGTCCCGGCGGCCCTTGACCTCGATGTCGCTGCGCCACAGCCGCTGCCAGGCGGCGCTGTGCCGGGCGAACAGGGCGTCCCAGCCGCGGTCGGCGGCCCGGCGCGAGGCGGCGTCGGCGGCGGCGCGCGGGGTGCGGGAGGTGAGCGCGGTGTCCACGCCGACGTACTTGGTCAGCTCGTACGAGCGGCCGCTGCGGACCGGGAAGGACACCTGCTGCCGGTTGCTCAGCTTGTCCTGCGCCGCCGGCCGGGGCGGGTTGGCGCGTACGCCGGGACCGGTGCGCAGGGTGGAGGCCACCGCGCCCTCGGTCTTCGTCCCGTCCGTACGGAACCCGACGTCCATGGTGCGGCCGGCGCCCGCGCCACCGGCCTCCTTGCCACCGGTCTCCTTGCCGCCGGCCTCCTTGCCCGCGGTCGCCTCGCCACCGGCCTCCTTGCCCCCGGTTTCCTTACCGCCGGCCTCCTTGCCTTCTGTAGTGGCCCCGTCCGCGGACGGGGTCATCCGGCGGGCGCCGCGGCCGTCGAGGCCGTCGGTGACCGTGGCCGAGCCACTCCAATGGGGCGTCATCCGCAGGCGTACGGCGCCGGTGTGGGCGTCGGTGCGGTCGGCGAGCACGTCGTAGACCAGATCGGTGACCCGGCCGTCGGCGGCGGTCCAGGTCAGCGACGTACGGACGAATCCGCAGCGCAGCGAGAGCGTCTGACGGTAGTGCGAGATCCGGCCGGGTGCGGTGGCGGAGGAGAAGGTGTCGGGGTGTGCGCCGCCGGTGGCGACGTCGAAGGTGGTCCAGGTGGGGATCGCGGCGATGGCCTGCCGGCCCTTGAGGTCCTTGGGCCCCTTGGCGTACAGCCCGGAGACGAACGAGCCGTCGTATTCAGGGGTCTTGAGCGGCCAGCCGGTCGTTCCGCCGGGTGCCGCGTAGCCGGTGCCGTTGGGCGGCACCCGCTGCCCGAGGTAACCGTTGCCCACGTAGGCGTGGTGACTGTCCTTCGGGTCGATCCTGGTGGCGGTGGCGGTCCAGCCGTCGTCGCCCTTCAGACAGGGCCCCTGCGCCGAACCGGCCGGTCCGGGCGCCGGGGTGGGCGCCGCGGCGGAGGCCGAGACGGGGGCGAGGACCGCTATCAGGGCGGTGGCGAGCAGGGGGGCGACCAGCTTGCGGGAGCGCGGCGCGGACGGACCGGCCGTGTGCTGCGGCGGCCGGTCCACGGGGTGCTGTGCCGAAGGATGCATGCTTCTCCGTCGTCAGTGCGCGGTCCGCACCGCATGCCGCGGCACGGACTCACCATGGACATCATCAGGCCCCCGCCTGCCCTGCACCCTAGGGCGGCTCCGCCGTTCGGGTCACGGGATCGACGGGGCCGGCTTCAGCCCGCGCACTCCGATTGGTCAACCGGACCCTCCATAGGGCACACTTTTAGACTGACCAGTCAGATCAAAAGGGGAGGGGTGTCGGTGAACACCACCCGCCAGGGGGCGGCGGTCAACGCCCGCGGAATCGGAGTGGAGGGCCCACGGGGATGGGCCTTCCGAGCGGTCGACATCACCGCGGAACCGGGCTCGCTGATCGCGGTCCAGGGCCCCTCCGGCTCCGGCCGCACCTGTCTGCTGCTGGCCCTCACCGGCCGGATGCGGATCACCGAGGGGGAGGCGACGGTCGCCGGGCTCGCGCTGCCCAAGCGGATGGGGTCGGTACGCAGCCGTACCGCCCTCGCCCATGTGCCGGGCGTCGCCGACCTCGAACCCGCCCTCACGGTCGGCGAACACCTCAAGGAACAGGCCCTGCTGGGCCCCCGCATCCAGGGATCGCCGCTGGCTTCGCTCCCCTGGGGCAAGCGCCACAAGGAAGCCACCCGGGCGCGGATCGACGCCGCCCTCGCGGCCGCCCGGCTCGACCCCGGCACCCTCCCCAAGGGTCTGCGCACGACCGTGCGCGACCTGGAGCGGATCGAGGCGCTGCGGCTCTCCGTCGCGCTCGGTCTGATGCACGGCCCGCAGCTGCTGGCCGTCGACGATGTGGACCTCAAGCTCGACGGCGCCGAGCGCACCGAGATCTGGCAGCTGCTGCGGGACCTCGCGCGCGAGGGCCTCACCGTGGTGGCCGCCGGCGACGGCGCACCGCAGGACGCACTGATCGTCCGCACCGCGCGCAAGGACGCCGACGCCGCCGCCGGACCCGCCGATGCCTCCGAAGGCGCCGAAGCCGCCGAGCCCACCCCCGCCCCCGTCCAGGACGACGCCCACACCACCGAGGAGGAGGCAGCGGATGCGTTCGCCGAAGCTGGCCGCGCTTGAGCTCAGGCGGTTCAGCAGGGGCAAGCTGCCCCGGCTGGGCCTGGTGGCCCTGACGCTGATCCCCCTGCTCTACGGAGCCCTGTACCTCTGCTCGTTCTGGGACCCGTACAGCCGCCTGGACAAGATCCCGGTGGCCCTCGTCAATGAGGACCGGGGGGCCACCAGCGGCGGCAAGGAGATCCACGCGGGTGACGAGCTGTCCGAGAACCTCAAGGACAGCAAGAAGTTCCACTGGGAGGACGTCAGCTCCGCCGACGCCGCCAAGGGCGTCGAGAACGGCACGTACTACCTCTCGCTGACCGTCCCCAAGGACTTCAGCGAGCGGATCGCCTCCAGCTCGGGGGACACACCGCAGACGGGCGCGCTCAAGGTCCGGACGAACGACGCCAACAACTACGTCGTCGGCTCGATCTCCAAGACGGTGTTCTCCGAGGTCCGCGCCAAGACCTCGGCCAGCTCGTCGCGGGCCATGCTCGACAAGATCTTCATCTCGTTCTCCGATCTGCACGACAAGACCGCCGAGGCGGCGGACGGGGCCGGGAAGCTCGATGACGGCCTCGGCACCGCCAAGGACAAGACCAGCAAACTGGCCGACGGTCTCGGCGAGTTGGACAAGGGCGCGGACCGGATCAGCAAGGGCACGGCGGAGGCCGCCACGAAGGCCCGGCAGCTGAGCCTGGGCGCGCGCAAGGTCTCGGACGGTACCCAGCAGCTCGCCGACAAGGTCCACGGCATCGCCAGGAAGGACCTCCCCTACCTCCGCGAGCACGGCAAGGACATCGGCCGCAAGGCACAGATCGTCGCCGACCTCACCGAGCAGCTCGACGAGGACCTCGGCAAGCTGCCGGGTGATTCCGCCAAGGCCGCCCGCCAGGCACGCGAGAACGCCGACAACGCCGCGCAGCTCTACCAGGACCGCTGCAACGGCCTCGTCGACACCGACCCCGACTGCCCCAAGCTGAAGGCGATCGCGGACGGCACCGCCCTCGCCGCCGACACGGCGGAGAAGGTCAACAACACCGTCGCCCACACGGACTTCGGGCAGCTGCGCACCAAGGTGCGGGAGCTGCACCAGGGTGCCGCGATGGTCGCCGCGGAGGCACCGGGCATCGCGAACCGGGCCGACAAGGCGATCGGCCAGATCAACCAGCTCAACGCGGGCGCCCACAAGGTCTCCCAGGGCGCCGGGCTCTTCGCCGACGGCATCGGCACGCTCGCCGACGGCGCCGGCAAGCTCCACGACGGCCTGGGCGTCGCCAAGGACGGTGCCGACAAGATCTCCGGCGGTCTGTTCAAGCTCAAGGACGGCAGCAACCAGCTGTCCGACGGGCTGCACAGCGGGGTCTCCAAGATCCCCGACTACAACAAGAAGGACCGCGACCACCGCACCGAGGTGATGGCCGACCCGGTCGAGCTGGCCGCCAAGTCGCTGCACAAGGCGCCCAACTACGGCACCGGCCTGGCGCCGTACTTCATCCCGCTCTCCCTCTGGGTCGGCGCGATGGTCGCCTTCATGCTGCTCCAGCCGCTGGGCAAGCGCGCACTGGCCGCGGGCGCCCCGGGCTGGCGGATCGCCCTCGGCTCCTGGCTGCCGGCCTACGCGATCGGCGTCGTCCAGGTGCTCGCCCTCATGGCCGTCCTCCACTGGGGCCTCGGCCTGGAGATGGCCCGCACGGCCGGCACCGTCGGCTTCCTGCTGCTGGCCACGGCCTGCTTCACCGCCATCATCCAGCTGCTGGGCGCGTTCTTCGGCCCGGCCGGCCGGGTGCTGACCCTGGTCGTCCTGATGCTCCAGCTGACCTCGGCGGGCGGCACCTACCCGGTGCAGACCAGCCCCGGTTTCTTCGCCGCCATCCACCCCTTCCTGCCGATGAGTTACGTGGTCGACGGCCTGCGCCGGCTGATCACCGGCGGTGACCTCGCCATCGTGCAGCAGGGCTGTGTGGTCCTGGCGGTCTTCACCCTCGGCGCGCTGGCGCTCACCGCTCTCGCGGCGCGCAGCCGGCAGGTCGTCCGGATGAAGGATCTGCATCCGGAGCTCAGCCTGTGAACGGGCCCCAGGGGGCCCGGGGGGGGGGGGGGGGGGGGGGGGGGGGGGGGGGGGGGGGGGGGGGGAGCCGCCCGCTTCCCCCTCCGCCGGGACGCCCCTTCCGGTCCTCTTCCCTTCTCCCTC
>NZ_JBVHZH010000007.1:0-77164 GCF_055574515.1 Streptomyces sp. NPDC029466 | reverse complement strand
CTTGCCTGGCGGGCGTGGTATGTTGAGCGGAGAGAAGATAGTGCGATCGGGGTCTAAGCCTGCGACCCGCTCCTGGGCGCCTGGGGGGGGTCCCCCCCCCCCCCCCCCCCCGGGGGCCTCCCCCGTCACCCGCCGTTCCTCGACCCGCCGCCGGCTCTTCGACGCCGCCGTCACCCTCATCGCGGAACAGGGCTTCTCCGCCACCACCGTCGACGAGATCGCCGACCGCGCCGGCGTCGCCAAGGGCACCGTCTACTACAACTTCGCGAGCAAGAACGTCCTCTACGAGGAGCTGCTGCGGGACGGCATCGATCTGCTCGCCGACTCCCTGCGCCGGGCCGCCGACGCCACGGCGGCCCGCGGCGGCACCCGGGTCGACGCCCTGGACGCGATGATCCGGGCCGGCCTGGACTTCATCGCCTGCTCCCCCGCCCTCATCCAGCTCTACGTCGCCGAACTCTGGCGCACCAACCGCACCTGGCGCGCCACCCTCACGTCCGTACGCGGCCGGGCCCAGTCCGTCGTCGAGGACGTCCTCCGGGACGCCGTACGCAACGGGGAACTCTCCGACGAGCTCGACATCCCCCTCACCGCCTCCGCGCTCCTCGGCATGGTCCTGGTGGCCGCCCTGGACTGGCAGTCCTTCCAGCCGGACCGCTCGGTCGAGGACGTGCACGCGGCACTGTCCCGGCTGCTCCAGGGGCGCGTGGGGGCGACCGGCGGCCAGGCCGGGTCCGAGCTCTAGGGGTGTCGCCCGCAAAGTCCCGCCGTCGGCCCGGAGTCCCGTCGTCCGCCCGCGGGGGAGGCGACGCCTCGGCCGGCGGGCGCCCGGCAGGCTGGGGCTGATGCGGGCCCGGGAGTTCGAGTCCGGGAGTTCGACCGACGGTACGGAACTTGGCACGCCGGCCGTGATCGGCCGTCAAGACAAGCCGGTCTCGTCAGACAGCAGGAGCCGCACTCGACGCTCAGCCAGGTACGCCCATGCGCTGTGTGCCGACGACGGACAGCAGTCGCAGTGCCTCTTCCGACGGTGAGCCGGGGGCGGCGGTGTAGAGGAAGAGCCGCTGGTCCCGGTCGGCGATGTCCAGGACGTCGCAGTTGACGGACACGGGGCCGACAAGGGGGTGTTCGAAGGTCTTGCAGGGGGTGGGCCGGTCGGTCACGTCGTGGGCGGCCCAGAGCCGGGCGAACTCCGCACTGCTGTCCAGGAGTTCCGCGACCAGGCCGGTCACCTCCGGGTCGTTGGGGTAGCGGGCCGCGGCGGTGCGCAGGTGCTGGGTCGAGGTCCGGGCGAACTCGTCCGCGTCCGAGACGCCGTACAGCCGGCGGCCGTTCCGGTACGGGCCGAGGAAGGCACGTCGGATGAGGTTCCGGTCCCGGCGCGACAGGACGGAGAAATCCTCCATCAGGGCAGCGGCCAGGTCGTTCCAGGCGAGGACCTCATACGTCGCCGACAGCACGAGCGCCGCGGCCTCCGGCAGCCGGCGCAGCAGGTCGGCGATGCTCTGCCGTATCTCCCGCGAGGGCCCGGGCGGCGGTCCGGGCGGGGTGCCGGCGAGATGGTGGAGATGGTCGCGCTCGGCGTCCGACAGGCGCAGTGCGCGGGCGAGTTGGGCCAGCACCTCACGGGAGGGGTGCGGGGCGCGGGCCTGTTCCAGGCGGGAGTAGTACTCGGTCGAGATGAACGCCAGCTGCGCCACCTCCTCGCGACGCAGTCCCGGGGTGCGGCGGCGCGGCCCGGCGGGCAGCCCCACGTCGGCGGGGGTGATGCGCTCGCGTCTGCTGCGCAGGAAGCCGGCCAGCTCTCGTCGATCCATCTCCCCAGTGTGTGCGGCGCCGAGGTGGCCGGCCAGGTACTGCCGGTGCCTGGATGCGCCGGGCCGCCGGACACAGGCTCGTCGTCATGAACCAGACACCGATCATGTGCACCACGGCCTCCGGCCTGCTCGCCGGCAAGGTCGCCTTCATCACCGGTGCCGGTCGCGGCATCGGCGCGGCAGCGGCGCGGCTCTTCGCCCGGGAGGGCGCCCGGGTACTCCTCGCGGCCCGCACGGAGTCGCAGCTCAAGGCGGTGACAGAGGACATCCGGGCGTCCGGCGGTACCGCGGACTACGTGGTGTGCGACCTGACCGACCCGGCCGGCGTCCGGGCCGCCGTCAACCGGTCCGTGGAGCTGTACGGCCGGCTGGACGTGGCCTTCAACAACGGCGCGACGGGCCAGCCGCCCGGTCCGATGGATGAGCTGTCGGAGACCGACTTCGACCATGTCTGCGCGGTCAATCTCAAGGGCCCGTGGCTGGCCATGACCGCCGAGATCGCCGCCATCCGCGCCACCGCGCGGCGTGGAGCCCTCGTGAACACCTCCAGCGTCGGCAGCCTGATGGCCAATCCCGCGCTGCCCGCGTACGGCGCGGCCAAGGGGGCGGTCAACAGCCTGACCGCGTCGGCGGCCGCCACGTACGGCCCGGAGGGGATCCGCGTCAACGCCATCGCGCCCGGCACCACGCTCACCGAGATGCTGTACGACTGGGATGCGGAGTCCCCCGGCACGATCGAGCAGCTCAACGCCCGGACCCCGCTGGGCCGCGCCGCCGATCCGGACGAGATCGCACAGGCCGCCGCCTGGCTCCTCAGCGACCGCTCCTCCTACGTCACCGGCACGGTCCTCCGGGTCGACGGCGGCATGCTGGCCTGAGCCGGAACGGGGGCCCGTGCAGGACACCGGCCCCCAGGGCGGGAGCGGGGCAGCTCCGTACGGAAGTCCGGGAGCTGTCCCGCCGGGCTCCCCCCACGCGAGACAGCGCCGCCCCTGCCGTGCCCGCCTGCCCTACTCCCCCTGGCGGGAGGCCGCGATCTGCCGCGACATGATCGTCGTCAGCTCGTACGCGGTGTGCGAGGCGGCGACGGCGGTGATCTCCGCGTGGTCGTACGCGGGAGCGACCTCGACGACGTCCGCCGAGACCAGGTTGCAGGACGCGAGCCCGCGCAGGATCTCCAGGAGCTCGCGGGAGGTCATGCCGCCCGCCTCCGGTGTGCCGGTGCCCGGGGCGTGGGCCGGGTCCAGCACGTCGATGTCGATGGAGATGTACAGCGGACGGTCACCGATGCGCTGGCGCAGCTGGTCGGCGACCTCGTCGACGCCGCGGCGCATGACATCCGCCGAGGTGACGATGCCGAAGCCCATCTTCTCGTCCTCGTCGAGGTCCTTCTTGCCGTAGAGCGGACCGCGGGTGCCGACGTGGGAGAGCGCGGAGGTGTCGAGGATGCCTTCCTCGACGGCGCGGCGGAACGGGGTGCCGTGGGTGTATTCGGCGCCGAAGTAGGTGTCCCAGGTGTCCAGGTGCGCGTCGAAGTGCAGCAGCGCGACCGGGCCGTGCTTCTTGGCGACGGAGCGGAGGAGGGGCAGCGCGATGGTGTGGTCGCCACCGAGGGTCATCATCCGGGCGCCGCCGGCGAGCAGGTCGTCGGCCGCGGCCTCGACCGTCTCCACGGCCTCGTTGATGTTGAAGGGGTTGGCGGCGATGTCACCGGCGTCGGCGACCTGCGCGAGCGCGAACGGCGACGCGTCCTGGGCCGGGTTGTACGGGCGCAGCAGCCGGGACGCCTCACGGATGGCGTTGCCGCCGAAGCGGGCCCCGGGGCGGTAGGAGACGCCGGTGTCGAAGGGGACACCGACGACGGCCACATCGGCCCGGCCGCCGACCTCGTCGAGGCGGGGCAGGCGGGCGAAGGTCGCGGGCCCGGCGTAGCGCGGGACGCGGGAGGAGTCGACGGGGCCCACGGGCCCGTTGGATGCGCTGGCTGCGGTGGTCATGACCGTGAGGTTAGGGAGCGCCGGGCGCCGGGCCCATGGACATGTGCGTACCCGGGGCCGGGTCCGTTCGACATTTTGTCCAGGCGGCGCGCACGGGGCTGTGACCAGGCATTCCGGCTTTCCGCGGGACGCCACCCGGACGCCGGCCCACCGTCCGCAGGGCGGTGCCGGCACTCCGGCATCCGCACCCCGGTGTCCGGGCTGCGGAACTCCCCCGCCCCGGAACAGGTGTACGGGCACAATGGGCGCTATGCCGATAGCCTCCGCAGCCGCTGCCCCCTCGCGCGCCGAACTCGTCGATCATCTCGTCCGGACCCGGATCGCCGGTGAGGTCGCCACCCCCCGCGAGAACAACCTCACCCACTACCGCAGGCTCGCCAACGGCGACCGCCACTACTGGTTCGGCCTGGAGTTCGGCGACCGGTGGACGGACGAGCAGGACGTGCTGGCCGTGATGGCGGAGCGCTGCGGCGTCATCGACGACCCGCACCACCGGCAGGGGCAGGACACCATCGACCCGGAGCTCACGGTCGACGCACTGGACCGCACCGCCGCGGTGCTGCGCAAGGCGGCCGCCGGGCAGCACCGGGTGCTGTTCGCGACCGGCCACCCGGGCGGGCTGCTCGATGTGCACCGGGCGACCGCCGAGGCACTGCGCGCGGCGGGCTGCGAGATCGTCGTCATCCCCGACGGCCTGCGGGCGGACGACGGCATGGTCTTCCAGTTCGGCGACGTGGCGATGCTGGAGCGCGGTGCGACGCTCTGGCACACCCACTCCCCCGAGCCGATGGCCGCCGTCCTCGACGGCCTGGAGCGCGCGGGCCGTCCGCTGCCGGACCTGGTGATGGCCGACCACGGCTGGGCCGGCTGCGCGGGCCAGCGCGGCATCGACGCGGTGGGCTTCGCCGACTGCAACGACCCGGCCCTCTTCCTGGCCGAGTCCGAGGGCACCCTCCAGGTGACGATCCCCCTGGACGACCATGTCCTCAGCCCGCGGCATTACGACCCGCTGACGGCGTACTTGTTGGATGCGGCGGGGCTGGTGGGCTGAGGGGGCGGGCGACGGCCTACCGGGAAGCACTCGACCTGACCGGCACCGAACCCGAACGGGCCCATTCGCGCGACGAGTTGGGTGACATCGGGCCGCCGGACTCGGCCGACAGGGCCGGCGGATCACGGCGGAAGCCCTGGGTGTGCCGGGACGGCACGCCCGAACCAACGGCCGGCGGATCCCAGCGCATCACCTAGGTCCCAGGGAGGGCAGCGGTCCGTCCAGAGGATGACGCCTGGGGCAGTGGTGGCACTTCAGGACAGTCCGGCTTTGGGGCCCTGTGGGGGAGGACGGGGCCGAGCCGTGCATTCGAGGATGGGGACATCGCATTCTCCGTCCCCTTTTCAGGAGTCCTCATGTCCTGCACGGCAGCCGTCGATGAATGAAAGCACCGCCCCCATACGCGCCCGGACCCAGCGTTCAACCGAAGGATGGACCTTCCTGGTTGAATCGGTACGGAACCATCGCACGGTCGGTTCCATCGCCCCCAGCGGCAAGTCACTGGCCAAGCTGCTGACCGACCCGTTGCTGGAACGAGCGCCGCGGAGTTCGAACGTCCTGGAAGTGGGCGCGGGTACCGGCTCGGTCACACGAGTCCTGCTTTCCCGGATACCTCGGGGAAGCCGGCTGGACATCGTGGAAGCCAACGACCAATTCGCCGCACATCTGCGTCGCCTGGTGCACAGCCACCCGAAGCTGCCGGAAAAGCAGGAACGCGTGCGCGTCCACAACATGTTTGTCGAACAGCTCAGCACCGATCGCCGCTATGACGTAATCGTCTCCGGTCTGCCGTTCGCCAACCTCGCCCCACGGCAGGTCGAGGAGATCATGGGCCGCTATCTGGACCTGCTCCGCCCCGGGGGCACTCTCACCTACTTTTCCTATTGCGGCAGTCGCTGGGTCCGCACCTTTCTGACATCCCGCCCGGAGGCCCGCCGGCAACGCGAAGTCAAAGGACTGCTGAACCAATATCACCAGCGGTACGCGATCGGCTGCTGGACCGTGTGGGGAAATCTGCCCCCCGCGCAGGTGTGGCAACTGCGCCGGCCGGTCGAGGCGGTCAACGAATCCGGCGGGTCGGCCGGCCGGCCATATCTGTCGCGATGAACCCCCTCACCGGTCTGCTCGGCCAGATTCCCCCTGCCATCGGCTATACGGTGCTGGCCACGGCCATCATTGCGGAATCCGTTCTGCTGGTGGGCGCCTTCGTCCCCACTCTCGCTCTCATGCTCACCGCGGGAGCCTTGGCCCGGGCCGGCAGTATGAATCTGTTCTGGGTCATCGCCTTCGCCGCCGGAGCCGTCATGGTCGGGGACGCTCTGGGCCATCGAACGGGTCACCTGCTGGGCAGGCGCCTGCGTACCGGGAAGCTCGGCCGCCGCATTCCTGCCTCGGCGTGGCAGCGCGCCGAATCCCTGATGAACAAGCGCGCCGGCCAAACCCTGCTGATCTTTCGCTTTGTGCCCGTGATGCGGACCCTTGCCCCGCACATGGCCGGCGTCGCCGGTCTGCCGTACCGTCATATCGCCCCGTACAGTGCCCTGGCCTCGGTCGCGTGGGCGAGCGTGGAAAGCGGCGCGGGCTACACGGCGGCCTTCTCCCTCCAGCACGTCTCCGCGATCGGAGGCCCGTAGCCGGTCGGAGCAGCCCCCGCCCCGTCCCGGCAACCGGCCCACGGAGCATGGCAAAAGCCGGTGGCCCGGTATCCCCGAGCCACGGAATTCGGGGAGCCCGGCCCACCGGCCGATCTTGGGGTGCACCCAGCGGCTAGTCGCGCGGCACCCGGATCACGCCCTCCTGAATCACCGACACCGCCAGCTGCCCGTCCGCCGTGAAGATGCGGCCCTTGCCGAGGCCGCGGCCGCTTTGGGCGGTCGGGGACTCCTGGTCGTACAGGAGCCATTCGTCGGCACGCAGCGGGCGGTGGAACCACATCGCGTGGTCCAGGCTGGCGCCGACGACATCGCCGACCGCCCAGCCGCCGCGGCCGTGAGCGAGCAGGATCGAGTCCAGCAGGGTCATGTCGGAGACATAGGTGACCAGGCAGATGTCCAGCAGGGGGCGGGGGATGGCGCTGTCGTCGTCGAGCTTGCCCTGGGTGCGGAACCAGACCTGGGAGCGGGGTTCGCGGGGCTCGCCGACGGTGACGTAGGGCGGCTCGTCGACATAGCGCAGGTCGATCGCGGCGCGGGCCTCCAGCAGGCGGTCGGCGACCTCGGGCGTGAGGAAGCGTTCGGCGTGCCGGGGGAGCATCTCGGCGGCGGTGGGCAGCTCCAGCGGGTCCGGTGCCGGCGGCATCGGCTCCTGGTGCTCCAGCCCTTCCTCGGCCGTCTGGAAGGAGGCGGAGAGGTGGAAGATCGGCTGGCCGTGCTGGACGGCGACGACCCGGCGGGTGGTGAAGGAGCGGCCGTCGCGGATGCGGTCGACGGTGTAGACGATGGGTGCGCCGGGGTCTCCCGGGCGCAGGAAGTACGCGTGCAGGGAGTGCGGCGGCCGGTCGGCGGGGACCGTGCGCCCGGCCGCGACCAGGGCCTGGGCGGCGACCTGGCCGCCGAAGACCCGGGGCACGACCGAGGCGCGGCTCTCGCCCCGGAAGATGTCCTGCTCGATCCGCTCCAGTGCGAGCTGATCGAGCAGGGACCGGAGTGCGTCGTTCACGTGCGCGGTGCCCTTACGGCCTAGAGGCCCATGGACTTGGCGATGATGGACTTCATGACCTCGCTGGTGCCGCCGTAGATCCGGTTGACGCGGTTGTCGGCGTACAGGCGGGCGATGGGGTACTCGTTCATGAAGCCGTAGCCGCCGTGCAGCTGGAGGCAGCGGTCGATGACGCGGTGGGCGACCTCGGTGCAGAACAGCTTGGCGGAGGCGGCCTCGGCCGGGGTCAGCTCGCCGGCGTCCAGCGCTTCGAGCGCGCGGTCGGCGACGGCCTCGGCGGCGTCCACCTCGGCCTGGCAGGCGGCCAGTTCGAACTTGGTGTTCTGGAAGGAGGCGACCGTCTTGCCGAAGATGGTGCGCTCCTGCACGTACTCCTTGGCGAACCGGACGGCGGCCTTGGCCTGGGCGTACGCACCGAAGGCGATGCCCCAGCGCTCGGAGGCGAGGTTCAGGCCCAGGTAGGCGAAGCCCTTGTTCTCCTCGCCCAGCAGGTCCTCGACCGGGACCTTGACGTCGACGAAGGCCAGCTCGGCGGTGTCGGAGATCTTCAGGCCGAGCTTGTCCAGCTTGCGGCCGACGGAGTAGCCCGCGGCCTTGGCGTCCACGGCGAAGAGCGAGATGCCGAAGCGGCGGTCGTCCTCGCGGGGGGCCGCGGTGCGGGCGCAGACGATGACGCGGTCGGCGTGCACCCCGCCGGTGATGAAGGTCTTGGCGCCGTTGAGGACGTAGTGCGTGCCGTCCTCCGACAGCTTCGCGGTGGACTTCATGCCGGCGAGGTCGGAGCCGGTGCCCGGCTCGGTCATCGCCAGCGCCCACATCTCCTCGCCGCTGACGAACTTCGGCAGGAAGCGCTTCTTCTGCTCGTCGGTGGCGAGCATCTGGATGTACGGGAGGCCGAGCAGGACGTGCACGCCGGAGCCGCCGAAGGAGACGCCCGCGCGGGAGGTCTCCTCGTACATCACGGCCTCGAACTTGTGCGAGTCGATGCCGGCGCCGCCGAACTCCTCGGGGACGCGGATGCCGAAGACGCCCAGCTCACCGAGCTTGTAGTAGAAGTCGCGCGGGGCCTGGCCGGCGGCCAGCCACTCATCGTGCACGGGCACGACCTCGGCCTCGATGAAGGCGCGTATGGTCTCGCGGAACGCCTCGTGATCCTCGTTGAACACCGTACGGCGCATTCCTACGTCGCCTCCTCCAGGTCGCCGGTCCAAGCGCATGGCTAAGCGCTTGCTCAGCGAAAGCTACCGGCCAGTTACCTAGGCTGTCCAGAGGTCAACGAAAATCCGTGCGAGCCGGTGGGCCCGCCGCTAGGCGCCCGGCACCGACGCCGCCACCGGCTCCCCGGCCTCCGGCTCCCCCGCCACCGCGCCGAACGCGCCCAGCGCCAGCCGGTGCAGCAGCTCCGCCATCTCCGTACGACCCGGGAGCGCGCCCGGCCGGCCGAGGTGCGGGGTGGAGTTGAGCAGGCCGAAGACGGCGTGCACCGCGGCGCGGGCCCGGGACTCGGAGGGGCCCGGGTGGACCCGGCGGACGACCTCCACCCAGAGCTCCACATACTGCCGCTGGAGCTGGCGGACCCGCTTGCGGTCGGCCTCCCGCAGCCGGTCCAGCTCCCGGTCGTGCAGGGTGATCAGCGGCCGGTCGTCCAGCGCGAAGTCGATATGGCCGTCGATCAGCGCGTCCAGCACCGCCTCGGGGCTGCCGCCGCCCTCCGCGACCCGCATCCGGCCGCCCGCGAGCAGCCGCTCGCTGATCCCGACGAGCAGCTCGGCGAGCATCGCGTCCTTGCCGGCGAAGTGCCGGTAGAGGCCCGGACCGGAGATGCCCACGGCCGCCCCTATCTCGTCCACGCCGACGCCGTGGAAGCCGCGCTCCGCGAAGAGCCGGGCGGCCTCCTTGAGGATCTGCTCGCGGCGGCTGGTCGGGGCGGCGGACTGCGCATTACTCATGCCGTCGATTGTAGACAGCCGGGTTAGTGCTCGTTAACCTGAAGGCAGTGAGGTTAACGCCCATTAACCCGGATGGCCCGGACGCCGCGGACCGCGGCACCGGGGCAGGCGATCGAGCAAGGGGGCTCGTACTGATGGAGCAGGCACCGGTGCTGGGGAGTACCGCCGATCCGGCGTCCGACTCCTGGCGGGCCAATGAGGCCGCGCACCGCGAGCTGGCCGCACAGCTGCGCGAGAAGCTCGCGGCGGCCCGGCTGGGCGGCGGCGAGAAGGCCAGGGCGCGGCACACCGCCCGCGGCAAACTGCTGCCCCGCGACCGGGTGGACGCCCTGCTGGACCCGGGCTCGCCGTTCCTGGAGCTGGCGCCGCTGGCCGCGGACGGGATGTACGGCGGGGCCGCACCGGCCGCGGGTGTGATCGCCGGCATCGGCCGGGTCTCCGGCCGCGAGACGGTGATCGTCGCCAATGACGCCACGGTCAAGGGCGGCACGTACTACCCGATGACGGTCAAGAAGCATCTGCGGGCGCAGGAGATCGCTCTGGAGAACCGTCTCCCCTGTCTTTACCTCGTCGACTCCGGCGGCGCCTTCCTGCCGATGCAGGACGAGGTCTTCCCCGACCGGGAGCACTTCGGGCGGATCTTCTACAACCAGGCGCGGATGTCGGGCGCCGGTATCCCGCAGATCGCCGCCGTCCTCGGATCCTGCACGGCCGGTGGCGCCTACGTCCCCGCCATGAGCGACGAGGCCGTGATCGTCCGCAACCAGGGCACGATCTTCCTGGGCGGGCCGCCGCTGGTGAAGGCCGCCACCGGCGAGGTGGTCACCGCCGAGGAGCTGGGCGGCGGCGAGGTGCACGCCAAGACCTCCGGGGTCACCGACCATCTCGCCGAGGACGACGCCCATGCGCTGCGCCTGGTGCGCACCATCGTCTCCACCCTCGGCGAGCGCGAACCGCTCCCGTGGACCGTGCGGACCGTCGAGGAGCCCAAGGCCGACCCGGCCGGTCTGTACGGGGCGGTGCCCGCGGACTCCCGTACGCCCTATGACGTCCGGGAGGTGATCGCCCGGCTGGTGGACGGCTCGCGCTTCGCGGAGTTCAAGGCGGAGTACGGGACGACGCTGGTCACCGGCTTCGCCCATATCCACGGCCACCCGGTCGGCATCGTCGCCAACAACGGCATCCTGTTCTCCGAATCCGCCCAGAAGGGCGCCCACTTCATCGAGCTGTGCGACCAGCGCGGTATCCCGCTGCTGTTCCTGCAGAACATCTCCGGCTTCATGGTGGGGCGTTCGTACGAGGCCGGCGGCATCGCCAAGCACGGCGCGAAGATGGTGACGGCGGTGGCCTGCACCCGCGTGCCCAAGCTGACGGTCGTCATCGGCGGCTCCTACGGGGCGGGCAACTACTCCATGTGCGGACGGGCCTATTCGCCGCGTTTCCTGTGGATGTGGCCGAACGCCAAGATCTCGGTGATGGGCGGCGAACAGGCCGCCTCCGTCCTCGCCACCGTCAAGCGCGACCAGCTGGAGGCGCACGGCGAGGAGTGGAGCGCCGAGGACGAGGCCGCCTTCAAGGCGCCGGTCCGCGAGCAGTACGAGACCCAGGGCAACGCCTACTACGCGACCGCGCGGCTGTGGGACGACGGTGTGATCGACCCGCTGGAGACCCGGCAGGTGCTGGGGCTGGCGCTCACCGCCTGCGCCAACGCGCCGCTGCCCGAGAAGGACAGCACCGCGCCCGGCTACGGCGTCTTCCGGATGTGAGAGGGATGTCCACAGGTATGGCCACCAACTTCGACACCGTGCTCATCGCCAACCGCGGCGAGATCGCGGTCCGTGTCATCCGTACGCTGCGTGCCCTCGGCATCCGCTCGGTCGCCGTGTACAGCGACGCGGACGCCGGGGCCCGCCATGTCCGCGAGGCCGACACCGCCGTACGGATCGGTCCGGCCCCGGCCGCCGAGAGCTATCTGTCCGTGGAGCGGCTGCTGGAGGCGGCTGCCCGGACCGGCGCCCAGGCGGTCCACCCGGGCTACGGCTTCCTCGCCGAGAACGCCGCCTTCGCCCGTGCCTGCGCGGACGCCGGGCTGGTCTTCATCGGCCCGTCCGCCGACGCCATCGAGCTGATGGGCGACAAGATCCGCGCCAAGGAGACGGTGCGGGAGGCCGGGGTCCCGGTCGTGCCCGGCTCCTCGGGCAGCGGACTGACCGATGAGCAACTGGGCGCCGCGGCACGGGAGATCGGCGTCCCGGTGCTGCTCAAGCCGTCCGCGGGCGGCGGCGGCAAGGGCATGCGGCTGGTGCGCGAGGAGGCGCTGCTGGCCGACGAGATCGCTTCCGCCCGCCGGGAGGCCCGCTCCTCCTTCGGCGATGACACCCTGCTCGTCGAGCGCTGGATCGACCGGCCCCGGCACATCGAGATCCAGGTGCTGGCGGACGGCCACGGCAACGTCATCCACCTCGGTGAGCGCGAGTGCTCCCTCCAGCGCCGCCACCAGAAGGTCATCGAGGAGGCCCCCTCGGTCCTGCTGGACGAGGCCACCCGCGCCGCGATGGGCGAGGCGGCCGTGCAGGCGGCCCGCTCCTGCGGCTACCGCGGCGCCGGCACCGTGGAGTTCATCGTCCCGGGCAAGGACCCGGCCTCCTACTACTTCATGGAGATGAACACCCGCCTCCAGGTCGAGCACCCGGTCACCGAGCTGGTCACCGGTATCGACCTGGTGGAGTGGCAGCTGCGGGTCGCGGCCGGCGAGCCGCTCCCGTTCGCCCAGGAGGACATCACCCTCACCGGGCACGCCATCGAGGCACGGATCTGCGCCGAGGACCCGGCCCGCGACTTCCTCCCGACCGGCGGCACGGTGCTCGCGCTGCACGAGCCGCAGGGCGGCGGGGTGCGCACCGACTCCGGGCTCTCCGAGGGCGGGGAGGTCGGCAGCCGCTACGACCCGATGCTGTCCAAGGTGATCGCCCACGGTCCCGACCGGGCGAGCGCACTGCGCCGGCTGCGGGCCGCGCTGGCCGAGACCGTCACCCTCGGCGTCACCACCAACGCCGGGTTCCTGCGGCGGCTGCTGGCCCACCCGGACGTGGTCTCCGGCGAGCTGGACACCGGCCTGGTGGAGCGGGAGGCGGCCGGTCTGGTCGACGGCACGGTGCCGGAGGAGGTGTACGCGGCGGCCGCGGCGGTGCGGCAGGCCGCCCTGGAGCCGGCGGTGGCCGACGGCGGCTGGCGCGACCCGTTCGCCGCCCCGAACGGCTTCCGGCTCGGCGGCGAGCCCGCTCCGGTCCGCCACTGGCTGCGGGTCCCGGGACACGACCCGGTCGCCCACGACGTACGGCCGGACGCACCGGCCGGACAGCTGGAGCCGGGCCGGGTACGGGTCACCGTCGACGGAGTGCTGCACACCTTCCACCACAGCGGCGACTGGCTCGGCCGGGACGGCGACTCCTGGCAGGTGACCACCCACGACCCGGTGGCCGCGGCGCTGCGCGGCGCCGCCGGGGCGCACGGCGCGGACACCCTGGCCGCCCCGATGCCCGGCACCGTCACCGTCGTCAAGGTCGCCGTCGGCGACGAAGTGGCCGCGGGCCAGGGCCTGCTGGTGGTGGAGGCGATGAAGATGGAGCACGTCATCTCCGCGCCGCACGCCGGGACCGTCACCGAACTCGACGTCACCGCGGGCTCGACCGTCGCCATGGACCAGATCCTGGCCGTGGTCGCCCCGCACGAGAGCCCCGACGAGGCCGCCGCGAGCGGCCCCGGGGGCGGGCAGGAGAGCGCCTGATGACCGCAGCCGGACTGCCGATGGAGGTGCGCGCGGAGGGGCTGCCCAGCCGCGTACGGATCCATGAGGTCGGCGCGCGCGACGGCCTGCAGAACGAGCAGACCGTGGTGCCCACGGAGGTCAAGGCGGAGTTCATCCACCGGCTCGCCGCCGCGGGCCTGCCGACCGTAGAGGCCACCAGCTTCGTCCACCCCAAGTGGGTGCCCCAACTCGCCGACGCCGAGCAGCTGTTCCCGCTGCTGGGCGATCTCGATCCGCAGCGGCTGCCGGTGCTGGTCCCCAACGAGCGCGGGCTGGACCGGGCGCTGGCGCTGGGCGCCCGCCGGATCGCGGTGTTCGGCAGCGCCACCGAGTCGTTCGCCAAGGCCAACCTCAACCGCACGGTCGACGAGGCGCTGGCGATGTTCGCCCCGGTGATCACCCGGGCCAAGGACGCCGGGGTGGAGGTGCGCGGCTATCTCTCGATGTGCTTCGGCGACCCCTGGGAGGGACCGGTGCCGGTCGCGCAGACCGTCCGGGTCTGCCGGGCGCTGCTCGACCTGGGCTGTGACGAGCTGAGCCTGGGCGACACCATCGGGGTGGCCACCCCCGGTCATGTGCGGACCCTGCTGGCCGCCCTCAACGAGGCGGGGGTGCCCACCTCCCGTATCGGCGTGCACTTCCACGACACCTACGGGCAGGCCCTCGCCAACACCTTCGCCGCGCTCCAGCACGGCATCACCACCATCGACGCCTCGGCGGGCGGCCTCGGCGGCTGCCCGTATGCCAAGAGCGCCACCGGAAACCTCGCCACCGAAGACCTCGTGTGGATGCTGCACGGCCTCGGCATCGAGACCGGGGTCGACCTGGACCTGCTGACCGCCACCAGCGTGTGGATGGCCGAGGCCCTGGGCCGGCCGAGCCCCTCGCGTACCCTCCGTGCCCTCTCCCACAAGGAGTGACCCTCATGTCCCTGGACCACCGCCTGCCCGACGAGCTGGAAGAACTCCGGCGCACGGTCGAGGCGTTCGCACACGACGTCGTCGCCCCGAAGATCGGCGAGTACTACGAGCAGCATGCGTTCCCGTACGAGATCGTGCAGGAAATGGGCCGGATGGGCCTGTTCGGACTGCCCTTCCCCGAGGAGTACGGCGGGATGGGCGGCGACTACCTCGCGCTCGGCATCGCCCTGGAGGAGCTGGCCCGGGTCGACTCCTCGGTGGCCATCACCCTGGAGGCGGGCGTCTCCCTGGGCGCCATGCCGCTCTACCACTTCGGCACCGAGGAGCAGAAGCGCGCATGGCTGCCCAAGCTGTGCAGCGGTGAGATGCTCGGCGCCTTCGGCCTCACCGAACCGGACGGCGGCTCGGACGCCGGCGCGACGCGGACGACCGCGGTGCGCGACGGCGGGGACTGGGTGATCAACGGCAGCAAGTGCTTCATCACCAACTCCGGTACGGACATCACCGGTCTGGTCACCGTCACCGCCGTCACCGGCCGCAAGGACGACGGCAGCCCGCTGATCTCCTCGATCATCGTGCCCTCCGGCACCCCGGGCTTCACGGTCGGCTCCCCGTACTCCAAGGTCGGCTGGAACGCCTCGGACACCCGCGAGCTGTCGTTCTCCGATGTGCGGGTCCCGGCCGCCAACCTGCTGGGCGAGGAGGGCCGCGGCTACGCCCAGTTCCTGCGGATCCTCGACGAGGGCCGGATCGCCATCGCGGCGCTGGCCACCGGCCTGGCACAGGGCTGTGTGGACGAGTCGGTGCGCTACGCCAAGGAGCGGCACGCCTTCGGCCGCGCCATCGGCAGCAACCAGGCGATCCAGTTCAAGCTCGCCGACATGGAGATGCGCGCCCACACCTCCCGGCTGGCCTGGCGCGATGCCGCGTCCCGGCTGGTGCACGGCGAGCCCTTCAAGAAGGAGGCCGCGCTCGCCAAGCTCTACTCGTCCGAGATCGCGGTGGACAACGCCCGCGAGGCCACCCAGATCCACGGCGGCTACGGCTTCATGAACGAGTACCCGGTCGCCCGGATGTGGCGGGACGCCAAGATCCTGGAGATCGGCGAGGGCACCAGCGAGGTCCAGCGGATGCTGATCGCACGGGAGTTGGGCGTCGTCTAAGGCGTCGGCCGGGGCGTGACCCGGTGAAGTGAGAGGTGGGCGGTCCGGTCGCAGCAGGCGACCGGACCGCCCCCTTTTTGCGCTTGTTGCGCCCGTCCGCCCCCGTCCCTCCACCCGCCCCCGTCCACCCCCGCGCCCGCCGGCGCTGCTCCCGTCCGCCCGCTCGTCCGCCCGGCGCCCGTCCGCCGCTGTGCGCGGCCGCGCCTGTACCCCGGTGCGTCCGGAGCATGCGGCGGCGGGAGGGCGTGCGGGCGCACCACCATGATCCGTCTGCAACGCCCGGAGGTTTATGCCTCTTGGATGCGAGGTCGCCCCCTTTCACGCCGTACCGGCACTGCCGTCCCTCCTGTTTGGCTTGCTCCTGCACACGGCCGCTTTGCTCATCACCGGCCGTTTTGCTCATGTCTGTTCATGTCCCGGGAGGGAAAGTGTCCGTACCGGACGGTGTCACCGGTTCCACCACCGAAGAGCCCGCTCTCGCACCACCCGCAGACAGCGCGCTCACCAGCCTCAGCACCCAGGCCGCGCGCCAACTGGCGACCACCACCAAGTCCGAGCCGCAGATGCAGGCCATCACCTCGCGATGGCTGCTGAAGACGCTGCCCTGGGTGGACGTCAAGGGCGGCGCCTACCGGGTCAACCGGCGCCTGACGCTCCGCGTCGGCCGGGGCCGGGTCCAGTTCGAGCAGAACGGCGCGGACGACATCAGGGTGATCCCGCAGACGCTCACCGAACTGCCCGTCCTGCGCGGCTACCCCGACACCGAGGTCCTCAAGGAGCTCGCCGGCCGGTTCCGGGTCCGGGAGGTCCGGGCCGGCCAGGTCCTCTTCGAGGCCGGGCAGCCCGCCACCGAGGCGTACCTCGTCGTCCACGGCCGTTTCGCCCGCTACACGGTCGGCAAATACGGCGAGGAGGAGGTCATCGGCGTCGTCACGGACGGCGACCAGATGGGCGACGAGGCGATCGGCCGGCCCGACCCGCTGTGGCTGACCTCGGTCCGGGCCGAGACGGCGGGCGTGCTGATGGTGCTGCCCTGGGACGTGATCCGGGAGTTCACCGACCGGGTGCCGTCCCTGGCCGCGCATCTGACGGCCTACGCGGAGCAGCAGCAGCGCCCCATGAACCGCAAGGGCGAGGCGGAGGTACCGGTGCGGGCGGGGCACGTCGGCGAGCCGACGCTGTCCTCCGGCTTCGTCGACTACGACCTCGCCCCGCGCGAGTACGAGCTCTCCCTGACCCAGACCGTGCTGCGGGTCCACAGCCGGGTCGCCGATCTCTACAACGACCCCATGGACCAGACGCAGCAGCAGCTCCGGCTCACCGTGGAGGAGATCCGCGAGCGCCAGGAGTGGGAGATGGTCAACAACCGGGAGTTCGGCCTGCTGCACAACGCCGACTACGGCCAGCGGATCAGTACCTACACCGGCCCGCCCACCCCCGACGACATGGACGAGCTGCTGTCCATGCGCCGCAAGACCCGGCTGTTCCTGGCCCACCCGAAGGCGATCGCCGCCTTCTTCCGGCAGTGCAACAAACGCGGACTGGTGCCGGGCACGGCGAACGTCGACGGGCACGAGGTGCCCGCCTGGCGCGGGGTCCCGATCTACCCGTGCGGCAAGATCCCGATCAGCGACACCCACACCAGCAGCATCCTCGCGCTGCGTACCGGCGAGGCGGACCAGGGAGTCGTCGGCCTGCACCAGACCGGCATCCCCGAGGAGTACCAGCCCGGCCTGAACGTCCGGTTCATGGGCATCGACCCGTCCGCCGTCATCAGCTACCTCGTCACCGCCTACTACTCGCTGGCCATCCTCGTGCCCGACGCCGTCGGAGTCCTGGAGAACGTCCAGATCGGCCGGAACGCCGACTGACCAGGTGGAGCCCCTCACCATGAGCACCCCCCCGAACACCGCCCCCGCGTGGTCGCTGCCCGGCCCGCCGAACCTCGCCCGCACCCTGCGGACCCGCCGCCCGGGCGGCGCCGTCCCCGGGCTGAGGTACCGGCCCGTCGCCCCCGCCGACCCGGAGAAGGCCGCGGAGATCGACCGCAGACTGGAGACCTGGGCCAGACAGCTGGACCTGTTCCCCGCGCAGTGGACCGGGGACTTCACCGAGTTCCAGTTCGGCCGGGCGGTCGTCCTCCAGCACCCCGGCGCGGCCGACCTCGAACGCCTCACCGTCGCGGGCAAGCTGCTGCTGGCCGAGAACATCGTCGACAACTGCTACTGCGAGGAGGACGAGGGCAAGGGCGGCGCGCACCGTGGCCTGGGCGGCCGGCTGATCATGGCCCAGTCGGCCCTCGACCCGCTGCACGGCACCCCCGAGCTGGAGGAGGAGTGGCGGCACGGCGTGCAGGCCGACGGACCGCTGCGCTCGTACCACTGGGCGCTGAAGGACTACGCGGCGCTCGCCACCCCCAGCCAGACCGACCGGTTCGTCCATGACATCGCCCGGCTGCACCTCGGCTATCTCGCCGAGGCCGCCTGGGCGGAGACCCGGCATGCGCCGCGGGTCTGGGAGTACCTGGTCATGCGGCAGTTCAACAATTTCCGTCCCTGTCTGTCCATCGTCGACGCCGTGGACGGCTACGAACTGCCCGAGGCGCTCTACGCCCGCCCCGAGGTCCAGCGGGTCACCGCGCTGGCCTGCAACGCCACGACCATCGTCAACGACCTGTACTCCTTCACCAGGGAGCTGGCGAGTGACCCGCACCATCTGAACCTGCCCCAAGTGGTGGCCGCCAACGACCGACGCGGCCTGAAGGCCGCCTACTTGAAGAGCGTCGAGATCCACAACCAGGTCATGACGGCGTTCGAGACGGAGTCGGCCCCGCTGTCGGCCACCTCGCCGCTCCTCGAACGCTATGTCCGGAGCCTGGCCGACTGGGTGTCCGGCAACCACGAGTGGCACGCCACCAACACCGACCGCTACCAGCTCCCCAACTACTGGTAGACCGATCCGCGCACCACAGCAAGGAGTCACCGTTGACCCTCACTCACGCCGACACCGCCCGCACGCCGGTGCCGACCCAGTCCACGTACCAGTCCCGGGTCGCGGACTACTGGAACGCCGAGGAAAACCCGGTCAACCTCGAACTCGGCAAGATCGACGACCTGTACCACCACCACTACGGCATCGGGGACGCCGACCGGTCGGTGCTGAACGAGCCGGACCCCGGCCGGCGCCGGGAGCTGGTCACCGGTGAACTGCACCGCCTGGAACACGCCCAGGCCGAGCTCCTCGCCTCCCACCTGGGCGCTCTCTCCCCCACCGACCGCGTCTTCGACGCCGGGTGCGGACGCGGCGGCGGCAGCGTGGTCGCGCATCTGCGCTACGGCTGCCACGCCGACGGCGCCACGATCTCCGCCAAGCAGGCCGAATTCGCCAACGCGCAGGCCCGCAAGCGCGGTATCGACGACAAGGTGCGCTACCACCACCGCAACATGCTCGACACCGGCTTCACCTCCGGCGCGTACGCGGCGTCCTGGAACAACGAGTCGAGCATGTACGTCGAGCTGGACCTGCTGTTCGCCGAGCACGCGCGGCTGCTGCGGCGCGGTGGCCGCTATGTGGTGATCACCGGCTGCTACAACGACGCCTACGGGCGCGCCTCCCGTGAGGTGTCCCTCATCAACGCCCACTACATCTGCGACATCCACCCGCGGTCGGCGTACTTCCGCGCCATGTCCCGCAACCGCCTCGTCCCCGTGCACGTCGAGGACCTGACACCGGCCGCGCTGCCCTACTGGGAACTGCGCCGGGAAGCCGACCACCTGGTCACCGGGATCGAGGACACCTTCCTGACCGCGTACCGCAACGGCAGCTTCCAGTACCTGATGATCGTCGCCGACCGGGTCTGACGGCTCCGCGGTCCGTGCCGGGCGTCCGACGACGCCCGGCACGGCCGTCTCACCGCGCCGGCCAGGGCACTTCCGGCGAGCGGTAGTAGTCGATGCCCAGCGCGTCCCAGCGCGGCCCCTGGGCGGCCAGCCGGACCTTGTAGTCGTCCCAGTCATGGGTGCTCGCCGGGGACCAGCCCAGCTCCGCGATGCCCGGCAGCCGCGGGAAGGCCATGTACTCGATGTGCGCGGAGGTGGAGAGCGTCTCGGACCACAGCGGCGCCTCCACTCCGAGGACGGAGTCCGCGGGCGCGCCCTGGAGGTAGCGGCCCGGGTCCCAGTCGTAGGAGCGCCGGGCGTCGACATAGCCGGCCCAGGACAGGCCCAGCGGCGTGTTCTTGTCGTACTTCATGTCGAGGTAGGCGCGGTCGGCGGGCGAGAGGATCAGCCGGGTGCCGTTCCTGGCGGCGTCGGCGACCTGCTGCCGCTCGGCCGCGCCCGTCTTGTCATAGCCCCAGTACTGCGCGACGGCGCCCTCCGCCGGGTGCGCCCCGGTCAGCTGGTGCCAGCCGATCACCGTCTTGCCGTACTTGGCGACCACCGGCTGCACCTTGTCCATGAAGGCCACATAGTCCGCATGGCTGGTGGAGTGCGCCTCATCGCCGCCGATGTGGAGATACCGGCCGGGCGTCAGGGCCGCGACCTCACGGATCACGTCGTCGATGAAGTCGTACGTCTCCTTCTTCGGCACACACAGCGAGCTGAAGCCGACCTCGGTGCCGGTGTAGAGCGGCGGTGCCTGGCCGTTGCAGTTGAGCGGGGCGTAGGAGGCCAGCGCGGCGTTGGTGTGGCCCGGCATGTCGATCTCGGGGACGACGGTCAGATAGCGGGCCGCGGCGTAGCGGACGATCTCGCGGTAGTCGTCCTTGGTGTAGTAGCCGCCGCGGCCACCGCCGACCTGGGTGGAGCCGCCGTAGGTCGCCAGCCGCGGCCAGGACTTGATGGCGATCCGCCAGCCCTGGTCGTCCGAGAGGTGCAGATGCAGCCTGTTGATCTTGTACATGGCGAGCTGGTCGATATACCGCTTGACCTGCGCCACGGTGAAGAAGTGCCGGGAGACATCGAGCATCGCGCCCCGGTAGCCGTAGCGCGGGGAGTCGGTGATGGTGCCCCCGGCGATCCGCCAGGGCCCGCGCGCGGCGCGCTGCTGCTCCGCCTCGGCGGGCAGCAGCTGGCGCAGGGTCTGCACGCCGTGGAAGAGGCCGGCCGGGCGGGCGGCGCTGAGGGTGACCGCACGGCCGTCGGAGGTCAGCCGGTAGCCCTCGGCGCCCAGCCCGCCGGTGCCGCTGCCGCCGAGCCGCAGGACGATGCCGTCCCGGCCGTCCTTGGTGGTGACGGGGAGGGCGAGGCCGGTGGCGGGCCGCAGCAGCCCCGCCAGATAGCCGGCGATCCGCTTGGCCTCGCCGGAGCCGCCGGGCACCCGGATCCGGGTGCGGTCACCGAGGGTGTACGCGTCCCCGCCGCCGCGTACGGACGCGGGCGCGGGGATCACCCGGTCCAGTGGCGTGGCGGCCCGGGGAGCGGCCTTGGCGGCGCCCTGCGGCGGTACGGCGGCGGTCCCCAGCCCCGCCGCCGCGACCAGCAGCAGCGAGAACAGCAGTCTGCGTCGTCTCATCGACGGTCCCTTCGGCGAACCTCGTGCATGGCATGGTGCATGGCATGGAGCGACCGAACGGTGACCATGCGTACCGTGAGCCTTGATTCCGGTCAAGGTTCAGACCACTTTCGAGCCCCCAAATCGGGGATGTGCCCGATAGCGGGCAGATTTCTTGCGATTCCGCGCGCCGCCGCGCAGTATCTACGGGTGCTCGAACGCCGTCACCGCAGCGCTGAAGCGCCGCACGAAGACCTGGTGGACCACCTGGTGCGCAGCTCACCGCTTCAGCGCGGGGAGGCCGCCCGGGTGGTGCTGGACGTGCTGGCGTACTTCGACGAGACCACGGAGGAATTCGTCCGCCGTCGCCATCGGGAGCTCCAGTCCCAGGGACTGCGCAACGAAGCGATCTTCGAACGGATCCGCCACGAGATGCCGCACCGCGCCGTGGCCCCGCCCGAACTCTCGTCCCGCCAGCTGCGCCGCATCGTCTACGGCTGACGGCCCCGCCCGGGACGCCGGGCAGCACGCACCATTGCCACAACGCTTTTCTGGGAGGGTCACTGTATGTGCGGGATCGTTGGATACATCGGCAAACGTGATGTCGCCCCGCTGCTCCTCGAGGGCCTTCAGCGCCTGGAGTACCGAGGCTATGACTCCGCGGGTATCGCCATCCACGCCAAGGGCAGCGGCAAGGCCACGGGCGGCCTGAAGACCGCCAAGGCCAAGGGCCGGGTCCGTGAGCTGGAGTCCCGGCTGCCCAAGCGCTTCGCGGGCTCCACCGGCATCGCGCACACCCGCTGGGCCACCCACGGCGCGCCGACCGACGAGAACGCCCACCCGCACCAGGACACCGAGGGCAAGGTCGCGGTCGTCCACAACGGCATCATCGACAACGCCGCCGACCTGCGCGCCCGGCTGACCGCCGAGGGCGTCGTCTTCGCCTCCGAGACCGACACCGAGGTCCTGGCCCACCTCATCGGCCGCTCCACGGCCGAGAAGCTGGAGGAGCGGGTCCGCGAGGCACTGCGGCACATCGAGGGCACCTACGGCATCGCCGTACTGCACGCCGACTTCCCCGACCGCATCGTGGTGGCCCGCAACGGCTCCCCGGTCGTGCTCGGCATCGGCGAGCACGAGATGTTCGTCTCCTCCGACGTCGCCGCGCTGGTCTCGCACACCCGCCAGGTCGTCACCCTCGACGACGGCGAGATGGCCACCCTGAAGGCCGACGACTACCGCACGTACACCACCGAGGGCTCGCGGACCACGTCCGCTCCGGAGACCGTCGAGTACGCGGCCGAGTCGTACGACCTGGGCGGCCACGACACCTACATGCACAAGGAGATCTCCGAGCAGGCGGACGCGGTGGACCGCGCGCTGCGCGGCCGGATCGACGACCGCTTCTCCACCGTGCACCTCGGCGGCCTGAACCTCGACGCCCGTGAGGCGCGCGGGGTGCGCCGGGTGAAGATCCTGGGCTGCGGCACCTCGTACCACGCGGGCCAGATCGGCGCGCAGATGATCGAGGAGCTGGCCCGTATCCCCTCGGACGCCGAGCCGGCCTCCGAGTTCCGCTACCGCAACCCGGTCGTGGACCCCGACACGCTGTACGTGGCGGTCTCCCAGTCCGGTGAGACCTACGACGTGCTGGCGGCCGTCCAGGAGCTCAAGCGCAAGGGCGCCCGGGTCCTGGGCCTGGTGAACGTGGTCGGCTCGGCGATCGCCCGGGAGACCGACGGCGGCATCTACGTGCACGCCGGCCCCGAGGTCTGCGTGGTCTCCACCAAGTGCTTCACCAACATGGTGGTGTCCTTCGCGCTGCTCGCCCTGCACCTGGGCCGGATCCGTGACCTGTCGGTCGCGGACGGCAAGCGGATCATCGAGGGCCTGCGCAAGCTGCCCGCGCAGATCGACGAGATCCTCAAGGGCGAGGAAGACATCAAGAAGCTGTCGGCCGCCTACGCGGACGCCAAGTCGATGATGTTCATCGGCCGGGTGCGCGGCTACCCGGTGGCCCGTGAGGCCTCTCTGAAGCTCAAGGAGGTCTCCTACATCCACGCCGAGGCCTACCCGGCGTCGGAGCTCAAGCACGGCCCGCTGGCCCTCATCGAGCCCGCGATGCCGACCGTCGCGATCGTCCCCGACGACGACCTGCTGGAGAAGAACCGCGCCGCGCTGGAGGAGATCAAGGCCCGCAGCGGCCGCATCCTCGCCGTCGCCCACCAGGAGCAGGAGAAGGCCGACCACACCATCGTCGTCCCGAAGAACGAGCCCGAGCTCGACCCCATCCTCATGGGCATCCCGCTGCAACTGCTCGCCTACCACACGGCATTGGCCCTCGGCCGCGACATCGACAAGCCGCGCAACCTCGCCAAGTCCGTCACGGTGGAGTAACCCACCAACAGCGGCTCCGCGCGTGCCACCAGCGCGCGGAGCCGCCGCCTCCCCTTTGCCGGCGTCGCCCGTCCGCCGGCGGGATGCCGCCGCCCCGGGAGCCGTCACCTCCCGGCCGGCAGCACGAAGTTGCCGTGTGCGCGGCCGCCGGGCCCGTGCTGCGGCGCGCCCACGTGACGGTCTTCTACCCCTCGCGGACGCCCGATTCACCTGGCCGCGTCAGCGGAAGTGCGGCTGCGCACAATCCTCATGACGCCCCCGCACCTGTGTGCATGACGGGGAGGAAGATCTCCTGAAGAGGCGGCGCAAAACGGGGAGTTGAGCGCACGCCGAGAGGCGGACCGACCCGCCCCGGGGGTGCGTCAGGGAATCACGATCACCGGGCGCTGTGCCCGGCGGGCCAGCCGGCCGGCCACCGAGCCGAAGATCCGGCCGACGATGCCGTGCGTGGAGCCGACCACGATGGCGTCGGCCTCGTACTCCCGGCCGACCTCCTCCAGCTCATGGCAGATGTCCCCGCCGCGCTCGACGAGGATCCAGGGCACCTCGGTGAGGTGATCCGCACAGGCCAGCTCCAGGCCGAGCACTTCGGTGCGGTGATCCGGTACGTCCACGAAGACGGGCGGCTCACAGCCCGCCCAGACGGTCGTCGGCAGCCGGTTGGCCACATGGACGATGATCAATCCGGAGCCGAGGCGCCGGGCCATACCGATTGCATACGCCAATGCGCGTTCGCTCGACATGGAGCCGTCGAAGCCGACCACGACGCCGTGCCGGAAGGCGGGGTCGCAGGAGTGGCGCGTCTTTTCCGCCGCTTCGAGGTCCGCCAGGGGATCGGCGACCTGCTTGCGGTCCGCGGGTTCGGGGATTTCGTGACCGGCCATTGGTGTCTCGGCGAGGACGTCCTCTTGCGGAGGGGCGAACGGGGAACGGCGATTGACTTGATCCGGCAGTTGACTGAGCTGACTCGCCCGAAGTGCGGGAGCCATAGTTCAAAGAGGAACGATACGACTGGGAATCATCTTCCCAACCCGATACCCCAAGAGTACGGCGCCACTCCCCCGCTGCCCAGAGCCCGCCACGGACGCGGAGCGCCCGTGCGAGGTGGGTGGGGCCTCGAACGTTCCCCGGAGCATGCCGGAGCGTGGCGCGGATGGCAATGCCCCGGCCTGCCCCCGTACGTACCCCTCGCGGTGACCCATGATCGTCGGCCGCGTTGTAGTAGCAGCCCGTCCGAGGGGAGTGCGCGGTGCCGTTGCCGTCCGACAGATCACCCGACCCAGTGAGCGATGTGGTGCGCTGGGGCGCGTTCAGCTGTGCCCTGGTGCCCCTCGTCCTGATCTTCAGCGGGGCACCCTGGGCCGGTGCGGCCGGTGCCGCCGCCGGTCTGGCCGCGGTGACCTGCGCCTGTCGCGCACTGTTGCGGCATTCCGAACGGACCGCCGCCCGGGTCCGGGTGCGCGAGGTCGGACGCCACCGGGACAGAAGCGGACGTTCAGGGACAGCAGCGCACGGGGGCGGCCGGCACTCCGAAGGGCGTACGCCGGTCGATTGAGGCGTCTGCAAGTCTGCGCGCGACCGTTTTCAGCCAACTTCCGGCCGAGGTCCACACCTTGCCCGTGGCCCCCCTCAACCCTGGTGTGAGCAGGGAGGAAAGGACCGCTGGGCATGGTTGTGCCCTACTGCGAACGGGCAGAGCCGAGACGCGTACTTCCCATGTAGGCCCGACGAGTGGAACGCTTCGTGATCGAATGCTTCGCGCCAAGTTGCCATATCGACATACCAGCGGGTGGTGAACTTGGCACTCCATCCTCACGGAACACAGTAGATTCGATCTTGGTAGCAATGGCGGGGGAACTGTGCAGGACCGAGAGGGCGAGACGACCGAGGGGGGCTTAAGTGCCATGAGCCAGGACTCCGCTGCCGTACCAGATGCCGCACGCAAGCTCGCCGCCCGACGACGCCGCGAAATAGTCGCGGTGCTCCTCTTCAGCGGCGGCCCCATTTTCGAGAGCTCCATTCCGCTCTCGGTCTTCGGCATCGACCGACAGGACGCAGGCGTTCCGCGGTACCGGCTGCTTGTGTGCGCGGGCGAAGACGCGCCTTTGCGCACGACCGGGGGGCTCGAACTTTCCGCCCCCTACGGGCTGGAGGCGATCTCCCGTGCCGGGACGGTCGTCGTTCCGGCCTGGCGATCCATCACCCAGGCCCCGCCGCCCGCCGCGCTCGACGCGCTGCGGCGCGCGCATGAAGAAGGGGCCAGAATCGTCGGGCTGTGCACGGGGGCGTTCGTCCTCGCCGCGGCCGGACTGCTCGACGGCCGCCCGGCCACCACCCACTGGATGTACGCACCGACGCTCGCCAAGCGTTACCCGTCCGTCCATGTGGACCCCCGCGAGCTCTTCGTCGACGACGGCGATGTGCTCACGTCCGCGGGAACGGCGGCCGGTATCGACCTGTGTCTGCACATCGTGCGCACCGACCACGGCGCGGACGCCGCGAACGCGCTGGCCCGCCGGCTCGTCGTGCCGCCCCGCCGGACCGCGTCCGACATGGGGCACCAGCGCTACCTGGACAGGTCATTACCTGAAGAGATCGGCGCCGACCCGCTCGCCGAGGTCGTCGCCTGGGCGCTGGAGCATCTCCACGAGCAGTTCGACGTGGAGACGCTGGCCGCGCGTGCGTACATGAGCCGGCGCACCTTCGACCGGCGCTTCCGCTCGCTGACCGGCAGCGCTCCGCTCCAGTGGCTGATCACCCAGCGGGTGCTCCAGGCCCAGCGGCTGCTGGAGACCTCCGACTATTCGGTGGACGAGGTCGCCGGACGCTGCGGCTTCCGCTCGCCGGTCGCCCTGCGCGGCCACTTCCGGCGACAGCTGGGCGCCTCGCCCGCGGCCTACCGTGCGGCCTACCGTGCGCGCCGGCCGCAGAACGGGGGGCCCGAGCCCGCGCTCAGACCGGAGCGTGCGGAGCGGCCGGAGCGCGAGCGGGCGATGCTCGGCGCGGGCAGCGGGGAGCGGTACGCCGCCGCCGCGCTGGCCGGCCACGGGCTGGCGACCGCGGAAGCGGCCGAAGCGGGCAAACCGCAGTCGGACGCCTACGCCGCCCGGCTGCCGGAATCCCCGGTCGGCCGGGGTCCGGGCCGCCCCGTGCTGCCCGGACAGCGGGAGCGCCCCGTAGGGTGAGATGTATGAACGATCGCATGGTGTGGATCGACTGCGAGATGACCGGACTCTCGCTGGCGAATGACGCGCTCATCGAGGTGGCCGCCCTGGTCACCGACTCGGAGCTGAATGTGCTGGGCGACGGGGTGGATGTGGTGATCCGCCCTCCGGCCGAGGCGCTCGGCACCATGCCGGAGGTGGTGCGCCAGATGCACACCGCCTCCGGGCTGCTGGAGGAGCTCGACGGCGGTACGACGCTGGAGGCGGCGGAGGCGCAGGTGCTTGCGTACATCAAGCAGCATGTGCCGGAGCCGGGGAAGGCGCCGCTGTGCGGCAATTCCGTGGGCACCGACCGTGGCTTCCTGCTGCGCGACATGCCGACGCTGGAGAGCTACCTCCACTACCGGATCGTCGATGTCTCGTCCGTGAAGGAACTGGCCCGGCGCTGGTTCCCGCGGGCCTACTTCAACAGTCCGGACAAAAACGGCAACCACCGGGCGCTGGCGGACATCCGTGAATCCATCGCGGAACTGCGCTACTACCGGGAGGCGGTCTTCGTGCCGCAGCCCGGTCCCGACTCGGACACCGCGAAGGCCATCGCCGCCAAGCACGTCCTTCCCGCTGAGCCGCAGTCCACGCCGTAGCAAGCCACAGGGCGCGTGTCGTGCGGGTGCCCACGGGGCCACCGTGACCCGCACGACACGCCCTCGGGCCCGGGACGCGAAACCTGGGCGCGAGCACCCCTCCGGACCCTGTACACTTTTTCTCAGCCGGTGGGGAAAAAGAACCACACAGCACCGGTCATGGTGGGTATAGCTCAGCTGGTAGAGCACCTGGTTGTGGTCCAGGATGTCGCGGGTTCAAGTCCCGTTACTCACCCCACTTCAAGGCCCCCGACCTCAGGTCGGGGGCCTTGGCGTTTGTCGGCGTCCGCCCGGCCGCCCATATAAGGGGACAGCGGCCGGGGTCCGGGGCGGGGCCGGTGATCACAGTCAGGTGCGGCACTGAGGGGTCGCGGTGATCTTCACGCGATTGCCGAGGGTGCCGCTGACCTCACAGCGGGCGATCGTAGACATGGCAGAGCCCGAGGTGCGCCGTACGGGGTGGTGCGGCGGGCTGAGGACGGGCGGGGGGGAAGACGGCGGGGCGCAGCGGGTGGGGGGAGCCCGCTGCGCCCCGGCCTGGGGGACGGGCGGTCCGTGGGGGCGGACCGCCGGTGGGGGTCAGCCCTTGTACGCGCCGAAGGCCCTGGTGAAGTCCAGCGGCTTCTGCTCGATGGAACTACAGGTCGGCTGCGCGGAGTTTCCGGTGCCGCCGGGGCAGGCCCGGTCCCGGGTCGAGGACCACATCGACAGCCAGGCCAGGTGCTTGGTCCGGGCGAACTTCACCAGCTCGGTGGCGTCGTCGCGGCGGAAGACCTCGTTCTGGACGTCGTTGACGCCGATCATCGGGGTCACGGCCACGGTCTTCCAGGCGGCCGCGTCGCTCAGGCCGAGGGCCTTCTTGAGCTGGCCCTGGGTGGCGGTGGCGGCCTGGGTGGCGTAGGTGCCCATGTCGCCGCTGTAGGCGGGGCCGTAGTCCATCGCCATGATGTTGACGGCGGAGATCTTGACGCCGTTCTTCTTGGCGTCGGCGAGCAGATTCACCCCGTCCTGGGTCAGGCCCTCGGGCATCACCGGCAGGGTGAAGGAGACGTCGAGGCCGGGGTGCTTCTTCTGGAGCTGGTTGATGGCCTGGGCGCGGCGGGTGTTGGCGGCGGTGTCCGGCAGTGCGCCGCCTTCGATGTCGAAGTCGGCCTTGGTGAGCTTGAACTGGTCGATGACCTTGCCGTAGGCGGCGGCCAGTTCGCCCGCGGAGCCGCAGGCCACCCCGAGCTCGGAGCCGTTGGCGCCGCCGAAGGAGACCCGGACGTCGCCGCCGGCCGCGCGCAGCGCCGGTATCTGCTGGGCCACCGCGTCATTGCCCAGCTCGCCGGAGCCGCCCCACTTGGGCACACAGCCGCCGCCGGAGGTGACGAAGGCGAGAGTGAAGGTCTTCACGCCGGTCTTCTTGGCGGTGCCGACCAGGTCGTAGGCGGGGCTGAGTGAGGTGTCGACGTACGGGGCGAAGCCGGCCGCCGCCTTCGCGCCGGGGCCCGCGGTCCGCGGTGGTTTGGCGGCCAGGGCGGACCCCGCCACGGCGAAGGCGCCGCCGGCCGCGACCGCGGCGGCCGCACCGGTCACGATCAGCTGGGTGGCGCGGCTCTTGCGCCGGCGGTGTACCGAGGAACTCATCTCGTACCTGCCTGTCGTCACATGGGGGGTGGGAGTGCACCGTGGTGCACTCCGCACGCTAGCGACAGCGAAACGGACAAATGTCGGGAATAGACCGGCAGTTGGCGGAATTATGGCGGCCTTAAGGCCGCGGAAGGGAGCGGTTAAGAGCCTCTGGCAGGTGCCTCGTTCAGGTGCCGGCGCGCAGGGCCCGCCGCCCCCGCGCACACAGCGTGCGGCTCAGCCGGCGGCCGCGCCGCCCGCCGTGCGGGGCGCCCCCGCCGTCCAGCGCCAGCCAGACGCGCACCTCGGTCCCGCCGTACACCGAGCGGCCGATGCGCACATCGCCGCCGGTGGACTCGGCCAGCCGGCGCACGATGTCCAGCCCGAGGCCGGTGGAGCCGTCGCCGCCCCCGCCGTGGCCGCGGCGCAGCGCGGCGTCCGGGTCGTCGATGCCCGGCCCGGCGTCCGAGACCAGCACGATCACCGCCTCCTCCGCGTTGTGGACATCGACCGCGAACGCGGTGCCCTCGGGGGTGTGCCGGAAGACATTGCCGAGCATCGCGTCCAGGGCCGCGGCGAGGTCGGCGCGGGCGACGGGGAGGCGTACGGGGCGGTCCGCGCCGGCGATGCGTACGGTGCGGCCCTCGTCCTCGGCGAGCGCCGACCAGAACTCCATCCGCTCGCGGATCACCTCGGCGGCGTCACAGCCGGCCACGGCGGCCGCCTGCTGGGTCTGGGCCTTCTGCTCGCGGGCGGTGCGGATGATCTGGTCGACCTCGCGCTCCAGTTGCTCGACGGCGGACCGGGTCTGGTCGGCGGCCGGGGAATCGCCGAGCGAGGCGGCGTTGAGGCGAAGGACGGTCAGCGGGGTGCGCAGCCGGTGCGAGAGGTCGGCGGCCAACTCCCGTTCGTTGGCCAGCAGCTGGACGACCTGATCGGCCATGGCGTTGAACGCGCTGGCCGCGGACCGCAGTTCCTTGGGGCCGTCCTCCAGGACGCGGACGCCGAGCTTGCCCTTGCCGAGGTCGTGGGCGGCACCGGCAAGCCGTTGGGCGGGCCGCACCATGCGGGTGCCGAGCCGGTCGGCGACCGCGACCGAGCCGATGACCAGCGCCAGGCCGACACCGGCCAGCACCAGCCAGGAGGTGGTGACGCCGTTGGTGAGTGCCGCTTCGGGGACGAACACCTCGACGACGGCGATACCGGAGGCGACCGCGGTCGGCTGGAGGAGCGAGGAGCCGCCGGGGACCGGTGAGATGGACGCCCGGCCCAGCTTGGCGGCGGCCGCCACATCGGCCTGCGGGGCGCGCCGGGTGCCGATCTCGGCGGGGCTGTCGTTCTTGCCGCCGGCCGGGACATGGACGCCGATCCGGCCGCCGGAGCCGGTCTCGGCACTGGCCACGGCGCGTTCGAGCTGGCTGCGGTCGGTGGTGATGGCGAGGACCGGGCCGATGGTGGCGGCCTGCCGCTCGGCATTGGAGTAGGCGCGGTCGCGGGCCAGTTCCTTGACGACCAGCCCGAGGGGGACGGCGAAGGCGACCACGACCATCGCGGTGACCGCCAGCGCCACCTTGACCAGGGCCCATCTCACTGAGGCGGCTCCAGCTTCACTCCGACACCCCTCAGGGTGTGCAGGTAACGGGGCTTCGCCGCGGTTTCGCCCAATTTGCGGCGCAGCCAGGACAGATGGACGTCGATGGTCTGGTCGTCGCCGTAGGACTGCTGCCAGACCTCGGCGAGGAGTTCCCTGCGGGCGACGACGACGCCCGGCCGGCCGGCGAGGAAGGCCAGCAGATCGAACTCCCGGCGGGTCAAGTCGAGTGCCACGCCGTCCAGTTCGGCCTGCCGGCGCAGCGGATCGATGGACAGGCCGCCGACCCGGATCACCCGTGAGGGCGGTTCCGCGCCGGCCGTGGTGGCCCGGGAGCGGCGCAGTACGGCCGCCATCCGGGCCGAGAGATGCTCGACGGAGAACGGCTTGGTCAGGTAGTCGTCGGCGCCGTCGTTCAACAGCCGTACGATGTCGGCTTCGTTGTCCCGGGCTGTGGCGATGATCACTGGGACATCGGTGATTCCCCGCAGCATCTTGAGCGCCTCGCCCCCGTCCAGGTCGGGCAGACCGAGGTCGAGAATGACGACGTCGAAGCCGACGTGAGCCACCTCGCGCAGCGCCTCCAGGGCGGTACCGACACTGCGCACCGTATGGGAGGCCTCGGTCAGATGCCGGATGAGGGCCGAGCGTACGAACTGGTCGTCCTCGACCACGAGCACACTTGCCATGGGCGGCACCGTACGCCATGCGGGTGGCGTCTCCGGACCGGGCTTGACAGCGGGGCGGTGCGGTTCGCGGTGCCTGGGCCCGGGCTGCCACCGGGTGGGCCGGTGGTGCAGTATGAGCCCAATGCAACGAGGACTGGTTCACGTGGCGGCCTGGACGCTGGCGACCGGGGCCGCGGTCGCCCTGTCGTGGTTCGGCGTGCACACCGTGCTGTCCGGCACGATGTACGACGCCCCGCGCGCCCTGCCCCTGACCAGCCAAGTGGGGTCCTCGGAAGAGCAGTTGGACGGCGCCACCCCGCGGGTCTCCTCCACCCACCGCCCCAGGCCGGCCCCCTCCCCCACCCGCAGCACGGCACCCGAGGACCCCGCACCGTCGCACCCGGCCACGCCGTCGCACACCGGCTCCGCCCGGCCGCGGCAACCGGACAGCGGTCCGCCCGGCGGCGCCGCCCCCGCCTCCGACGGCCAGGTCAAGAGCTACGCCACGGCGGGCGGCCGGGTGGTCCTCGACATGGACGACCGGTCCGCCCAGCTGGTGTCGGCAACTCCCGACCCGGGCTGGGAGATGCAGGTGTGGAAGCAGGTGGGGTGGCTGCGGGTCGACTTCACCCGCGGCGGCGCCCATACGTCCGTGATCTGCACCTGGAACGGCCATCCGCCGACCGTGCAGACCAGCAATCAGGCGACCTGAGCCGGGTCGCGCGCCCGTGCGCCGTCAGTCGAAGACGTCGGCCGGCGGGGCGGGCGAGGCGGTGGCGGTGGCGTCGGTGACCGGGGCCGCGCCGGCGGTGAAGTCCAGCAGTGCGCGGCCGTGTTCGACCCGGCCGGACTGGGGATCGGTCGCCGCCCGCCGGGTCAGTTCGGCGACCGGCAGTTCCGCGTCGGCGGCCAGCAGCACGGCGTTGCCGAAGCGCTTGCCGCGCAGGACGGCCGGGTCGGCGGTCAGACACAGCTCGGGGAAGACCGTACGGACGGTGGCGATTTGGCCGCGCAGAAACCGCAGCGGCGGCCCGTCGGCGAGATTCGCCGCGTAGAACCCGCCCGGCCGCAGCGCCCGGTGGACCTCCGTCACGAATTCGGTGCTGGTCAGATGCGCGGGCGTGCGGGCGCCGGCGAAGACATCGGCGATGACCAGGTCGGCCCAGCCGTCCGGGACCTTCGCGAGACCGGCGCGGGCGTCGCCGCCGCGCACCCGTATCCGCCAGCCGCTGTCCAGCGGCAGCTGCCGGCGTATGAGCTGGACCAGCGCCGCGTCGATCTCCACGACCTGCTGGGTGGACCGCGGGCGGGTCGCCGCGACATAGCGGGCCAGGGTCAGGGCGCCGCCGCCGAGATGGACGACGCGCAGCGGTTTGCCGGCCGGTCCGGCCAGATCGGCGATGTGCCCGAGCCGCCGCTGATAGGGGAAGTCCAGGTATGCCGGGTCGTCAAGGTCCACATGGGACTGCGGAGCACCGTCGATCAGCAGCGTCCAGCCGCGTGGCCGGTCCCGGTCGGGCCGTAGCTCGGCAAGCCCGCCGTCCACCGTTCCGGTGACGGGTTCCGGGCCACCGCGCCCGCGTCTGCTCTTCGCCATGTCCTCCAGTATGGCCGGTGCCCGGGATGCCGTATCCGCTGGTCAGCGCGATAGCGGTGCCCGGAGGGCCAGGTGGCGGGCATGCGGAGCAGAGTGGCGGACCACCCACGACCGAGGTCAGGGCGATCCGCCAACTGCACATCATGACCCGTGCCGGCCCGATGTCCATCCGGACCGGCGGGCGGGTCACCTATTGATGCAAACGTTCCCGAACGCCGGGTTCAGCGCCGCGACAAGGTTGAGGCTGTTGCCGCAGATGTTGATCGGGATGTTGATCGGGACCTGGACATTGTTGCCGCTGAGGATGCCCGGGGAACCCGCCGCAAAGCCCGCCGCGTTGGCACCACTGCGGTGGTTGTACAGCCCGCGGTGGTCGTGACGGTAGTGGTCGCCACGGTCGTGACGGCCGTGGTCCCCGCTTGCGGATGCGATGCCTGCGCCACCCAGAACCATGGCACAGCTGGCCGCAGTCATCGCGGCGGTCGTAACAAACCGCTTCATCCCATTCTCCTTTCAGTTCGCGAATGGGGCAACCGGTCACAACGAGCGAAATACGGCAGGGATGCGGGCGTTCCCTCTTCCGGGAAATCATTAGCCCTTCTGGCAGTACAGCCGGACCGCGCGAACTCCCGCATTCCCCTGAATGGCCGCCACCGGCCGGGGTCCGGCGTGCCTGCCGCGGTTTCCAACATGATTTCTGTCAGAGTGCTCTCCTGTTTGACTGATTGAAGTCGGAGAGGAAGACATGCGGAAGTCGATGGACCGCACCGGGCGCGGCGTCGTATGCGCGCCGGCGTCCTTGGCATTCTCGGCCGCCCGGTCTTCGGCAGTGGCCGCACCGGCTCCCCGGGAATCCGCACGAATTCCTTTCACCGAGCGCTGTCACGTCACTCAGCACGGCGGTATCGCCCGGGGCGCCCACTCCAGCAGCGCCACCACCCTGCACCTCCCGGCCGGCTCCCGGGTGAGCTACGCCCGGCTGTACCGGGGCGGCTGGACTTCGGTGGCCGCTTACGAGAACAAAAAGCAGCCGCTGCGCGGCATCGCGCTGTGGGACGGTTTCCAGGCGCTGGGCGCGGACCGCCGGGAGCTTTCGCTGCGACTGCCCGGACCGCGTATCCCGGCGAATTCACACGGCCGGGCCGGTGTGGTGACATACGACGGCGACCGCGGCCGCGGAAATGACACGCTCTCCGTCCGGGCCGGCCGGCAGACCGCGCAGCCGGTACGTGACGCCGCCAATCCGGCGACCGACGTGATGAATTCGACGGTCACCGATTTCGGCCGGCCGACGGTGCGGTGGCCCGCTTACCGGAACACCCTCGGATTTGATTCCGACGTATTCGGCATCACCCCCGCCCTGCGGTCCGGCGGCGATCGCCGCACCTTCCGCTTCACCACCCGCGATCCCGGATATCTGCTCGGCGCGCTCTTCGTCCAGACCGATACCCGGCGCTGAGCCCCGGACATTCCCGCCGTGCCCGGAGAGCAGAGAGCGGATCAGCCGATGACGACGGAGAGCGCGGACGCGCACCGCGCCGCCCCGGTCCCGCCCCCGCCGGCGGTCCCCCGCCCGGCGGCCGCGGTCCGTCCGCCCCGCGGGCCGGCGCGGGAAACCCTGCCCCCGCCCCGGCCCGGCCGCGGCGTACGCCGGCGGACCGTCGCCCCGCTGCTGGCCGCCGACGCGCTGGCCACCGCCGTCACCGCGCTGCTCGTCCTCGGCACCGCGACACCACCGGCCGCCCTCGCTCTGCTGCCGGCGGGACTGCTGCTGCTCCACTCCCACGCCGGTCTCTACCGCCCCGGCCCGGCCCCGCGGGCGCTGACCGAACTGCCGACGCTGCTGGGCCGGTCCGCCGTCTGCTGGTGTGCGGCGGCCGCGGTACTCGCCGCCGTACGCCCCGGGCAGGCGCTGTCGCCGGTCCTTCTGGCGGGTGCGGTGGCCGGGCACACCGCGCTGGTCTGCGGCGGCCGGGCCGCGGTCCACCGGGCCCGCCGCCGGGCCGCCCGCCGCCGGCCGCGCGCCACGCTGATCGTCGGCACCGACCCGGCGGCCCGGCAGCTCGCCGCCGTACTGCACGCCCGTCCCGAGTCCGGGATGCGCCCGGTGGGGGTGGTCACCCCGCCGTCGCTGCCGCCCGGCGGTCCCGTGGACGCCCTGCCCTGCCCCACCGGTCCACCGCTGCCGCGGCTCGGCTCCGCGCCCGACATCACCCGGGCCGTCATCCAGCACACCGTGCGGGACGTGGTGTTCACCCTGCCGCCGTACAGCGATCCGCACACCGCCGCGCTGCTGCGCCGCTTCATCGACCAGGGCTCGGCCGTCTGGCTGGCCGGCGACGCGGCCGCCCGCGAGGGCCGGACCCCGCATGCCGGCACCGACCATCTGTGGGGCTTCGCCTGCCGGCGCCTGGAGACCGCCCCGCCCCGGCACGGCGGTGCGGGCAAGCGACTGATGGACCTCACGCTGGCCGCGTCGGCGCTGGTGCTCACGGCGCCCCTGCTGCTGGGCTGCGCCCTCGCGGTACGGCTCGCCGACGGGCCCGGCGTGTTCTTCCGGCAGGAACGCATCGGCCGCGGGGGCCGCACCTTCACCCTGCTGAAGTTCCGCACCTGGCAGCCGTGCGACGCACAGGAGGCGGCGACGCGCTGGAGCCTGGCGGACGAGCCCCGGATGAGCCGGACCGGCCGGCTGCTGCGGCGCACCTCCCTGGACGAGCTGCCACAGCTGTGGAACGTGCTGCGCGGCGAGATGAGCCTGGTCGGGCCGCGGCCGGAACGCCCCTGCTTCGCCGAGCAGTTTCTCCGGACCTGCCCCGGGTACGGCGCCCGGCACCGGATGCCGGTGGGCATGACCGGCCTGGCGCAGGTGCACGGGCTGCGCGGCGACACCTCCATCGAGGACCGGACCCGCTTCGACAATCTCTACATCGACAGCTGGTCGCTGCGGCTGGACCTGCTGATCCTGCTGCGCACCGTGGCCTCGGTGGTGCGGCTGGAGGGCAGATGAGCGCGGGCGCGCCGCCGCCCCGCCCCGGCCGCACCGCCCCGGTGCCCGCCCTGCCCGGCAGCCCCCGGGGCGACCGCGCCGGGGACCGGCCCGGCCCCCGTGACCGCGCCCGGCATCCGCTGCGGCGCCGTGCTCTGCCCCCCGACCGGACCACCACCCCGGCCGCTACCTCTGGAGGCATCCGGTGAAGGTTCTGCATGTGATCACAGACCTCGACGTGGGCGGCGCCGAACAGCAGCTGCGGCTGCTGCTGCGCCGGCTCCCCGTGCCCAGCGAGGTCCTCACCCTGACCAGTCCGGGCCCGGTCGCCGAGGGCATCGAGGCCGACGGCACCCCCGTAACCCACCTCGGTATGACCGGCAACCGGGACCTGACCGCGCTCCCCCGCCTCACCCGGCTGATCCGCGACGGCGGCTACGACCTGGTGCACACCCACCTCTACCGGGCCTGCGTCTACGGCCGGGTCGCCGCCCGGCTGGCCGGCGTACGGGCCGTCGTGGCCACCGAACACTCCCTGGGCGACGCGGTCATCGAGGGCCGCCGGCTGACCCGTGGCGTCCGCACGCTCTACCGGGCCACCGAACGGCTGGGGACGGCCACCGTCGCCGTCTCGGACACCGTCGCCGCCCGGCTGCGCCGCTGGGGCGTACCGGAGCAGCGGATCCATGTGGTGCCCAACGGCATCGAGGCACACCGTTTTGGCTTCGATCCGGCGGCGCGGGCGCTGGTGCGGACCCGGCTGGGGCTGCCGCTGGACGCCTTCGTGGTCGGTGGCGCCGGGCGGCTGGTGCCCGGCAAACGGTTCGACGTACTGGTCCGGGCGGTCACCCAACTGCCCGGTGTGCACCTGCTGTTGGCGGGCGCCGGACCGGAACGGGACATGCTGCGGCGGATGGCGGAGCAGTTCGGCTCGGGCGACCGGATCCATCTGCTGGGCGAGCGCGACGGCGCGGTCGACACGACCGCCGCCGACGGCCCCGGGGGCTTCGGGCCGGACATCCCCGGCCTGCTCTCGGCCATCGACGCCTTCGTCTCCCCCTCCCCCGACGAGGCGTTCGGCCTGGCCGTCCTGGAGGCGCTCGCCTCCGGCCTGCACGTCCTCTACGGCAGCTGCCCGGCCGTCGACGAACTCCCCGCCGACCAAGCCCCCGGCGCCCGCCACTTCGGCCTCAACGTCCATGAACTGGCCACCGCCCTACGGGAACTCCGACGCCGGGGCCCGGGCCGGCTGCCGGTCCCGCCCGTGGTGCGGCGCTACGACATCACCCGCAGCGCCGAGGCCCTGATGTCCGTGTACGAGCAGGCCCTGGCCGACACCCCGGCCCGGCGCGGAACCCCGGCGGCGGTACCGCCACGCCAGGGGCGGGCGGCCGCGCTCCCGCCGGCGAGCGTCTCGCTGCCGGACCCGGCCCGGTCGCCGGATCCGTCGCCGCTTTCGAATCGGTAGGTGGGGGCGTGGTTGTGGGGCCGGGGCCGGCGGCCGCCGCTTCCGTTGCTCCCCCGCCCCCTCCCCCTCCTCCCCCTTCGGGGGAGGGGGCGGGGGTGGGTTCGGGGGTGGGGGGGGAGCCGCACCACGCAACGCGGCCACGGGAAGCCGCACCAGACAAACGGGAAGCCGCACCGCACAAAGAGAAAGCGCAGGGAACTTCCATGTACGACCTCGTCGTGGTGGGCGCCGGCCCCTACGGACTCTCGATCGCCGCGCACGCGGCGGCGGCCGGACTGCGGCTGCGGGTCCTGGGCCGGCCGATGGCCTCGTGGCGCGATCACATGCCCGACGGCATGCTCCTCACGTCCGAGCCCCGGTCGACCGACCTCTCCGACCCGGCCGGCGGCCACACCCTGGCCGACTACTGCGCGGCCCACGAACTGACCACCGAGCACGGCGTTCCGCTGCCCCTCGGCACCTTCGCCGCGTACGGCAGCTGGTTCGGCGAACGGGCGGTGCCCCAGGTCGAGGAGGTCACCGTCACCGCCGTACGCCCGGACGGTGACGGCTTCCACGTCGAGACGGACACCGGCGAGCAGATCGCGGCCCGGACCGTGGTGCTCGCCGTCGGTGTGCTGCCGTTCGTCAACCGCCCCTGGCCGCTGCTCGAACTGCCCCCGGAACTCGCCTCGCACAGCAGCGACCACCGCGACCTGCGCCGCTTCGGCGGCCAGGACGTCACCGTGCTCGGCTCCGGGCAGTCCGCGCTGGAGACCGCGACCCTGCTGGCCGAACAGGGCGCCCGGCCCCGCCTCGTGGCCCGTGCCGACCAGCTGCGCTGGCACGCCCCGCCACCGCCACCGGAGCGCGGCCGGCTACGGGCGCTGCGCGACCCGCGCTCCGGGCTCGGCACCGGCTGGCCGAGCTGGCTGTGGTCGGAGCTGCCCGGGGCGGTGCGCCGGCTGCCCCCGGCGACCCGGGTGCATCTCGCCGAGCACGTACCGGCCCCGGCGGGCGCGTGGTGGCTGCGGGAGCGCTTCGAACCGGCGGTGCCGGTCCTGTCGGGCCACCGGATCCGGGCGGCGACTCCCCACGAAGGCGGGGTGCGGCTCCAACTCACCCATACGGACGGCGGTTCCGAGACCCTCGACACCGATCACGTGGTGGCGGCCACCGGCTTCACCCCGGACCTCGGGCGACTGCGGCTGCTCCACCCCCGGGTGCGCACCACCCTGCGGACGGTGGGCGGCAGCCGGGCGCCCGAACTGAGCGCCGGTTTCGAATCGTCCTGGCCCGGACTGTTCTTCGCGGGGCTGCTGTCCGCGCCGTCGTTCGGCCCGTCGATGCGCTTCGTGTACGGCGCGTCCTTCACCGCGGCGCGGCTGCTGCGCGGCGTACAGCGCCGGCTCGGCGACCGCCGCCGCGCCACCACCATCCCCCGCCCGGCACGGGACAGCACACCGGCCGCGCACTAGCGGCCACCCGTCCGAAGTCCGCCCGCCCGGAGACCGCCCGTCCGTCGGCCGGCCTTCCGGCGACCGCCCGTCCGAAAGGGCCGCCCGCCCGAAGGGGCCGTCCGGCAGTGGCCGGGCGGCCCCTCTCGTGTGCGGCCCGGCCGGGGTTACTGGCAGCGGTCGACGGCCTCGATCGTGCGGGCCGCCTCGCCGAGGGCCTCGCGCAGGACGGCCGGATCGGTGGCGGCGGCACCCGCGCCCTCCGGCGGCACCAGCCAGCCGGTGCCGGTCACCGGCGGCTCCTCCGGGGCCCCTTCGTCGCACAGTGCGCCCAGGGCGATCCCCCGCCCGGAAGTCTGGGTGCAGGCACTGCCCGGCACGTCCCAGCCGTCCGCCGTGCCCGCCGGCACGAGGAAGCCGAGGGTGTCGCAGGCGCCGTCGTGCAGGACGGGGCCGACCCCGTCCCGCAGCCGGAGGATGTCGACGGCTTCCAGACCCTGCCGGGCGGGCACCGTGACGAGGTCACACGCCTGGGCCGGTACGGCCGGTGTCCCGGCCGCGACGGCCGGCCCCCGCCCGCCGCCGGCCCGGCCCGCGGACCCGTTGCCGCCCCTGCTGACGCCGGTCTCCCACACGGAGAACCCCTCCTCCTGCACGTACCCGACCCTTTACACCGACTTCAACGGCCGGACGTGTCAACAGCTACGGCGGCGTAACGCTGCAAAGGATGGCAGTTCATGGCAGATCGCGCGCGAGATATCCGATTTGTAGCCAAACTGTGCGTATCGGAGCCATCACAGCCGGTACGGTCAACCCGCCGCACCGCCAGGAGGCGGCAACGCCACCTGATGGCACGGAGAGGGCACGGAGAGGGTCCGCCATGGCGTCGCCAGCAGCTAGTTCAGCGTCGTCCCGCACCGTACCCGCCCGCCCGAACCTCGCTTTCCGACAGCTGCGCGGCCGGCTGTCACCGGGCGAGTTCGCGGCGGCGGTCCGACGGTCCGCCCGTGAGATCGGCGAACAGGTCTCGTGCGACGCCCGCTATGTGGGCCGCGTCGAGTCCGGGGAGATCCGGTGTCCGAACTACGCCTACGAGCGGGTGTTCCGGCACATGTTCCCCGGGCTGACGCTGCCCGACATGGGCTTCGCGCCGCGCGAGGCGGTACGCGGACGGGGGGCGCGTACGGCGGCGGTCGGCGCCGCGCCCCTGGCAACCGACCCCGACCACCGCGATACCCGTATCCAGATCTGCGAGGAGAGCGACGTGCTGCGTCGCGCGTTCATCACCGGCGGCCCGGCAGCAGCCCTGGGCTTCGCCGCCCTGCATCCCATCGAGGCCGCTGCCGCCGCCGCGGCCGCCCATGTGCCGGGCCCGCGCGCGCCCGCCACCGGGCGGCCCGGAGCCGCCGAGGCCGCCGCGGTCGAGGAGGCCGTCCGCCATATCCGGCTGCTGGACGACCGGCACGGCGCGGAGGGGATCTACCGCCGCGCCACCCAGCCGCTGCGCGCCGCCTACGAGCTGCTGGACGCGGGCGTACAGCGCAGATCGGTCTCCGACCGGCTGCACGCGGGGGCGGGTGAACTCGCCATCACCGTGGGCTGGCTGGCGCATGACTCGGGCCGGTTCGGCGATGCCCGATCGCACTACGCGGAGGCCCTGGCCACCGCCCGGGTCTGCGGTGACGCCGCCCTGGAGGCGCACGCGTTCTGCAATACGGCCTTCCTCGCCCGCGATGCCGGCCGGCCGCGGGAGGCGGTGCGGGCCGCGCAGGCGGCGCAGCAGGCCGCCAAGCAGCTGTCCTCGCCGCGGCTGCTGTCGCTGCTGGCGCTGCGGGAGGCGGGCGGCTGGGCGGGGCTGGCCGACCGGGCCGGCTGTGAGCAGGCGCTGGCGCGGGCCGAGCGGCTGTTCGCGGACGGGCCGCGGGACGGCGACCCGGAGTGGATGACGTTCTACGGGGAGGCCGAACTGGCGGGCCTGGAGGCGCAGTGCTGGTCGGCCCTGGGGGACGCGGGGCGCGCGGTGGAGCATGCGCGCCGGGCGGTGGCGCTCCAGAATTCCCATTTCACCCGCAATATCGCGCTGTTCACCGCGGAGCTCGCGGACGATCTCGCGCACAGCGGTGAGCCCGAGGAGGCCGCCGCGGCCGGGGGCCGGGTGCTGTCCCTGCTGGAGGAGGTCCGTTCGGCCCGGATCCGGACGATGCTCGACGGGACGGCCCGGACACTGCGGGCCTACCACGACGGCGGTGTGGTCGCCGGCTTCCTGAAGCGGCACGCGGCCTCGGCCGGGTCCGGTGGCGGGACGCCGGCCGGGGACGCCGCCCGCTGACGGCCCGGCGGCCGGTCGCCCGACGCCCCGTCAGGCGGCCGCGGTGCCGCCCCGGGCCGGGCGGCCGTCGCTCAGCCGAGGTGCCCGGTGTCGTTCCAGCGCTCGATCGCCGGTTCCCCGTAGGCCCAGCCGAGCACCGACAGGGACGTGGGCTCCAGCCGGATCCGGGCGCCGAAGGAGATGTCCAGGCCCAGCCAGCGGGCGCCGAGCGTGCGCAGGATGTGGCCGTGGGCGAAGACCAGCACATCGCGGTCGGCGGACCGTGCCCAGCTGACGACCTCGTCCGCCCGCGCCGCGACCTCGGCGAGCGTCTCCCCCTCCGGCACCCCGTCGCGCCAGATCAGCCAGTCCGGCCGGCCGGACTTGATCTCGGCCGGGGTCAGGCCCTCGTACGCGCCGTAGTCGACCTCCATCAGCGCGTCCCACGGCTGCGCCCGGTCACCGAATCCGGCCAGCTCACAGGTCTCCTTGGCGCGTACCAGGGGGCTGGTACGGACCTCGACGCCCGGCAGTCCGTCCCAGGGGGCGCGGTGCAGCCGCTCGCCCAGCAGCTTGGCGCCGCGCCGGCCCTCGTCCAGCAGCGGGACGTCCGTACGGCCGGTGTGCCTGCCGGACAGGGACCACTCGGTCTGTCCGTGTCTGGCCAGGAATATGCGCGCTGCCATGGTCGTACCTCTCGCCGATCGCTCGGCTGCTCGTTGCTCGGCGCGGGCGGCGGTGACCGCGGGCTTTCCATCATCGCGCATCAGGTCGTTTTGTCCCTGACCGGGGAGGCCGTCCCGGCCGGGGCGGGCTCGCGGGGCGCTCTCGAATACGGCGCAGGGGGCGGGGAGCGGCATCCGGCGGCGGCCGGCCGGCGGGCGGGCGCCCCGTATGTCGGTGCCGGATGCGAGACTTCCGCGGGTGAACGTTTCGCGCGACAGTCGATCCGCGTCGGCCGCCCCTGCGGCGGAGCAGCCGACGGCAACGCCGAGCCTGCGACGGGCGGCACCTCCCGGCGTGAGCCGGGGGAGGCTCGCCGAGCTGCGCGGCCCCGGCGTCCGCCCCCGCTCGCTCGACGCCCGCGCGCTCGCCGCGCTGGCCGCCAACCCCGGCTGCCGGCGCCGCGCGCTGCTGGACGGCGCGGGCATCGACAAGGGTGCGCTGGCCCAGGCGCTGGGCTCGCCCGCGGCGTACGGCCAGTCCCAGTTCGCGATCGTCCGCGGCAACGCCTTCGAGGCCCGGGTGAAGGCCGACGGCGGCACGGAGCTGCTGCGGCTGCTGTGCGAACGGCTGGCGCCCGGCTCCCCGCCGCCCGGGCCGGAGGAGGTCGCCGCCCCCGAGCTGTCCGCGGCCGGGCCGGAGGGCCGGGCGGCCCGTACGGCGCTGGCGCTGCGGGAGGCGACCGCGGCCGGCGGCTGGGCGCTGCTCGACCATCCGATGCTGGTCGTCGAGGTGGCCGGAGCGCCGGCCTATGTGGAGCCGGATGCGGTGGTGGTGCATCCGGACGGCAGCTGGACGGTCGTCGAGATCAAGTCCTTCCCGATGATCGACGGTTCGGCGGACGCCGCCAAGGTGGGCGCCGCCGCGCGGCAGGCGGCCGTGTACGCGCTGGCCCTGGAGCCGGTCGCCGGTCATGTCGCCGCGCACACCGGCCGGGCGGCCCGGGTCCGCGACCGGGTGCTGCTGGTGTGCCCGAAGGACTTCTCCAACCTCCCCACGGCCGCCGCCGTCGACGTCCGCAAGCAACTGGCCACGACCCGGCGGCAGCTGTCCCGGCTCACCCGGGTCGAGGAGATCGCCGCCGCCCTGCCCCCGGACACCACCTTCGACCTGCGGCTGGCGGACGACGGGAAGACCGCGACCCGCCGGCCCGAGGAGCTGGCCGAGGCCGTCGAGAGGGTCGGCGCGGCCTACGCCCCCGAGTGCCTGGCCGCGTGCGAGCTGGCCTTCCACTGCCGCACGCGGTCCCGTGAGGACGGCGCGGTGGAGGCGCTGGGGCGCGGCGTCCGGGGCGAGTTGGGCGGGCTGCACACCATCGAGGAGGTGCTGGCGGCGGCCCGTCCCGAGGCCCGCCCCCAGGATTCGGAGCCGCCTGCCGCCGACGGGCCGGACGACCCGGCCGTCGTCGCGCTGCGGCGGGCCGCCGCGCTGCGGGACGGGGCGCTGGCCCGCCCCACCGTGCCGGGACCGCGAGCGGAGGAGCCGGGATGTCGCTGATCGAGACGCTGGCCCGGATGGAGGCGGTGGCGGCGGGGCGCGCCCAGCCGCGGTGCACGGTCCGGCACCGCCATCTGGCCGAACGCCCCTTGGTGTTCGTCCCGTTGACGACCGCGGGCGAGGCCGGTGCCCCGCTGGGGGCGCTGGTCGGCACGGACCGCGAGAAGCCGGCGCTGCTGGCCGTTCCGCAGCCGCGCGACCGCGACCTGCGGTTCGCGTTCCTCGCCGAGCTGGCCGAGCTGGTGCTGCCGTATGTGGACGGCTTCGCGGACGCCATCGAGTGGGAGGAGCGCAAGGAGACCGACCCGGAGACCGGAAAGAAGGTCCCGGTGCAGGTCGAACTGTGCGCGGACGCCCCGCAGTTGATCGTGCCGAGCGCCGCCGGTATCGAGTTCGTCCGGCTGCTGGGCCGCTCGATGCGGTTCCGGCGGACGGCCGAGCAGGAGCCCGAGGCGCCGTATCCCGCGCCGCCACATGTCCCGCTGCTGGGGCGCTGGCTGACCCAGTTCGGCGAGCGGGCGCGGGTGCCGGGCGCGAGCCTGCTGCTGCCCATGACGGGCCTGCTGACCCGCCATTGGGCGACGGGCCAGAGCGTGCTGGAGGACCAGCACCTGGGCGCGCTGCTCGCCTGGATCGACCCGCCGCCGGGGACGTCGGGCCGGGCGGCGGCCGAGCACGCGGAGTCGGCGCGGGACGCGGAGGGCCAGCTGTGCTGCCCGCCGGCCGGCCCGGCCACCGACCCGGCGTTCGACAACCGGCTGCTGGCCCCCGCGATGGCCCGCTACGACGCCGGGGTGCCGGGCGCCGAGGAGGCGCTCCGCACCCTCGTCGAGGGGCAGCTGCGGCCGACCTGGGACGCCGTCTGGCACGGCATCGACCTGCTGCGGACGCTCCCCGCGGGCGCCCGGGTCGCCGACCGCTGGAAGCGCGACCGCTGGTCGTACACCGCGCACCGGGACCGGATCCGTGCCGGGGAGCCCCCGCAGCCCAAGCAGGACGACGCCGTCACCGCCGCCCAGAAGCTGTCCGCACGGGAGACCGCCCAGGCCCAACTGGACGCCCAGGAAGCGCTGGACGACCCGCTGGTGATGGCCGGGCGCCGGCTGGCCGGGGAGGCGTTCCAGGGCACGGTCACCGCCGTCGAGATGGCGTTCTCCGAGGGCAAGCGGCCGATGCCCCGCCCGCTGGTCACGCTCCGGACCAGCGACCGGCCGCAGCCGGCCGAGGGCGGCAAGCTCTACCGCCCGTTGGCGGACGGCAGGACCCAGACCGCCGAATACGTCACGCACGAGCCCGGGGAGCCGGGGACGCTGGTGGTCCGGCTGACCGGCGGGATGGGGCGCGGGAAGACGCCGGAGCCCGGTTCGGTGCCGGAGCCGGACGACACGGTGTGCTGGACGCTGTTCGAGCACGCCCCGCGCGGCGGCCCGGAGCTCCCGGATCCCGAGGACACCCCGTGGACCCATGGCGGCCCGCCAACCGGCGCCGCGGACCTGCCGCACGCCGCCCCCGACCCCGTGACCGCGGAGGACTTCCTGTGACCCGCGCCCGGCCCTCGACCGCCCTGGAGAACCCTCCCGTATGACGGCCACTCAGGACCCGTACCTCCCACGCCCTTCGGACAGCGACGGAACCACCACGGACGGTCCCTTCGACCCCGCCGCCGCGGCCGCCGCGGCGACCGACGCGATCCTGCGGGACACCCTGCACGGCACCCGGCGCGGCGTGGTCGTGGACTCCCCGCCCGGCGCCGGCAAGTCCACCCTCGTGGTGCGGGCGGCCCGCGAACTCGCCGCCGCCGGACGCCCGTTGATGGTGGTCGCGCAGACCAACGCCCAGGTCGACGACCTGGTGCTGCGGCTCGCCGAGAAGGATCCGCAGCTGCCGGTCGGCCGGCTGCACAGCAGTGAGCCCGGCGCGTTCGACCCGGCGCTGGCCGAGCTGCCCGCGGTCCGTACGTCCGCGAAGATCGCCGATCTGGCCGGGCTGGACATCGTGGTCTCGACGGCCGCGAAATGGGCGTACACCAAGGTCGACGAGCCATGGCGGCACGCCATCGTGGACGAGGCGTATCAGATGCGCTCCGACGCGCTGCTGAGCGTCGCCGGGCTCTTCGAGCGGGCGCTCTTCGTCGGCGATCCGGGCCAGCTGGACCCCTTCAGCGTGGTCGGCGCGGAGCAGTGGGCGGGGCTGGCCTACGACCCGTCGTCCAGCGCGGTCTCCACCCTGCTGGCGCACAACCCCGATCTGCCGCAGCACCGGCTGCCGGTCTCCTGGCGGCTGCCCGCCTCGGCGGCGCCGCTGGTCTCCGCCGCGTTCTATCCGTACACCCCGTTCCGCAGCGGCACCGGCCACGGCGACCGCCGGCTGGCGTTCGGGGTGGCGGGCGACGGCTCCGGCGTGGACCGGGTGCTGGACGAGGCCGCCGAGTCCGGCTGGGGCCTGCTGGAGCTTCCGGCCCGCCATACGCCGCGTACGGACCCGGAGGCGGTCCGCGCGGTGGCCCATGTCGTGCGCCGGCTCCTCGACCGCGGCGGCGCCACGACCAGCGAGGCCCACGGGGCAGCGGAGGGGGCCGCGGCCGCCCCGGCACCGCTGACCGCCGGCCGGATCGCGGTCGGCACCGCCCATCGCGACCAGGCGGCGGCCGTCCGCGCCGCGCTCGCCGGGCTGGGGGTGACCGGCGTCGCGGTGGACACCGCCAACCGTCTCCAGGGCCGCGAATTCGATGTCACGGTCGTCCTGCATCCGCTGTCCGGCCGGCCCGACGCCACCGCCTTCCATCTGGAGACCGGACGGCTGTGTGTGCTCGCCTCCCGCCACCGGCACGCCTGCATCGTGGTGTGCCGGGCGGGCGTCGCCGACCTGCTGGACGAACACCCCTCGACCGAGCCGGTCAGCCTCGGCGTCACGGTCAAGTTCCCGGACGGCTGGGAAGCCAACCACGCCGTCCTCGCCCATCTCGCGGAACACCGGGTGACCTGGCGCCCTTGACGGCGTCACCCGGACGGCGTCCGGCCGCGGGTACGGCCACTCCCCGGGGCCCACTTGCGCGCAGCGGGACAATGGAATGCGGCACACGATCTGGAGGTAGGTACATGTCCGAGCCGCGACCGGCTCCCGACCCGCGTGGTACGGCGCCCGGACCACGGCGGATGAAGCCCGCGCAGCTGCTCTTCGAGCCGCCCGAGGCCGTCGCCGACCCCGAGCACTTCTTCGGCCTGGAGTCGATGGAGGACCCGCGCGAGCTGCTCGGCCGCGCCACGGAGCTGACCCTGGCCTTCCGCGCCGCGGCCGACCGCGCCACGGAGTTCCAGGCGCTGGCCGCCGCCCAGCTGTCCGACCCCAGCCGGTTCGACCGACTGCCGCTGGCCGTGCTCGCCGAGCAGGCGGAGTGGACCGAGGACTACGCGCAGAAAATGATCGAGTTCGGCCGCAGCCTGATGCGCAGCGGCAGCACCCTGCCGGGCGACATGGACTGACCGCCCCGGCCCCGACGGCCCCCGGGAATCCCACCCGTCCGACCTGCCTCACCAGCGGCCCATGGTCCATGATCATGGGCCGCTGGCATATGCGAGGGGGGAAAGATAGCGGCTCCCCCACCGTCCCGTCCCGTTTTCCGCCAATCGGCCAAGTACCGCATGCCGGCTGGGTAGACCTGTCCCCATGAGCGACTGGCTGCCTGAGACCCCCCGCACCCTGGCCTTTCCGACCGCGGCGTATGTCACCCTCGCGGGCGCCGACTGGCTCGCCTCAGCCAGCCCCCATCCGGACGAGATGCACGCCCTGTGGGCCACCCGTCCGGCCGCGCCCAGCGCCCTGCCCTGCGGTACCGCCTTCGACGTGATCAACGCCCCGGCGCTCTTCGGACGCCGCATGGTGGACCGCTTATGGTCCGACGGCCCCGGCTCGGGCCCGGTGGCGGCGCACCGCGGCCGCATCCTGCTGTTCGCCGCCCCGGGCACGGCCCAGCGGCTGCCGGCGCTGCTCGTGTGGGAGGAGTGGGCCACCGCCGTCCCGCCGCTGCTGTGCCACGGCAGCGGTGACGCGGTCACCATCCCGCCGCTGCACCCCCGCCGGAGCCCGGCCGTGGACCGGACCGCGGGCACCGGCACCCCGGCCGACGAGGACCCCGCCGGCCCGTCCGCCTCCCGCTGGCTGGTGGCACCGGATGTCCGCAACCCCTGGCTGCCCGGCCCCGACGTACTGCTCTGGGCCTGTGTCCGCGCGGCCCGCTCGATGGCCGGCCCGGCGCCTGAAACCGCAGCTCAGCACCCTGTTTCGCTGCTGACCGCGGGCTGAGACAAACCGATTTTTGTCCTCCCCGACCATGATGCTAATGTTTTCCCCGTCAGCAGGCGCCGCTAGCTCAGTTGGTTAGAGCAGCTGACTCTTAATCAGCGGGTCCGGGGTTCGAGTCCCTGGCGGCGCACAGACAGTCGAAGGCCCCCACTCCGGTGGGGGCCTTCGTCGTCTCGGCACAGCGCCCGGTCAGCCGCGGTTCACCTTCACCGCCCAGTCCCCGTCGACCGTCCGGCCCTCGACCTGGATGCGGACGCCGTCCTCGGCGTCGTCCAGGCTCTCCCCCACCCCCAGCGGCGCGTCCGCGAGCGGCGGATAGACCGAGGTGCCCCAGCAGGCCGAGGTGGCCGGATGCCCGTCGAGCACCTGCACCGGGCCCGACCCGGAGGCCGTCCGGCTGTGCACGCGGTAGACCAGGACGCCCTCGGTGCACAGGGAGCGGTCATTGCCCATGGCACCGCGTGCCTCGATGGCGAGTGCGCTGTCGGGGCCGGTACGGACCACCAGCAGCCGGGGGCGGCGCTGGGCGCGGGGCTCCTTGGGGGCGGACAGCGGCCGCAGGGAGTGCATGGCGGGCCCGGCCGGGTCGACACAGTCAACCTGGCTGTCGGCGATCCAGCCGAGCTTCCACTTGTGCCAGGCGAACGGGTCGGGCGCCAGTCCGAACTGGCTGCCCATGAGGTCCCAGTCGCCGACGTAGGTGTCCCAGTCGCCCTTGCCGTCCTCCGGCCGGTGGTAGAGGTCCGGCAGGTCGAAGACGTGCCCGGTCTCGTGGGCGAGGACGTTGCGGTCGGGCAGGCGCTGCTCGAAGACGGTGACGAAGCGGCGCAGATCGTGGTCGTCGGCGTGCATCGGCCGGTCGAGGTTGACGACCTTGGTGGCGTCCGAGTCGACGCCGGGGGCGTCCGGGTCGGCGACGAAATAGACCACGTCGTAGCGGCTGAAGTCGATGGACGGGTCGGCGGCGGCGACCGCGTCGTGCAGGTAGGACGAGCGCCGGCCGGCGTCCCAGTCGCGCCGTATCCCGTAGGCGGCGGACGGGCGCGGCATCCGCACCCAGTGGCGGTGGATGTGCGGGCGCAGCCGGAACTTCCCGTAGGAGGCGCGGTCGAAGAAGCCGGAGGTGGCCGGGAAGTAGGCGCGGGACAGCTCCTGGGGCGCCGAGAGGGGCCGGGCGTCCGGGAAGGACAGGTAGATCATCACGGCGTTGAGCGGGCGGTCCGGGCGGGGATAGGACCCGTTCCAGCTGTCGACGCCCTCGGAGTGGTGCGCGTCGGTGCGTCCCAGGGCGCACGGGAGCACGGCCTCGGAGGCGGTGGCGGGTCCGGCGACGATGGAGGTCGCGATGAGCGCGCTCAGAGAGGTGACGACGGCCGCGACGCGCCGCAGACCGCGGCGCTCCACCCCGTCGAGCGTCTGGGCGCGCGGCACACATACCTCCAGGGACGGATTCGGAGACCTCATCTACCCTGTGGCGATTTAATGCTATTCGTCCTGTTTTGAAGGCCCGGACGAGTGACCGGCGCGTCTTGGCCCTCCCGTAACGGAAAGTCACAAACGACCAAGGGGGCAATCCGTACGAACAGAGCCGGGCAGAAATGGCTGAAGTTCCGTCACGCGGGCGGGCGATCACGGCTGCGTCGCTGGATCGGCCGTCGTGCCAGCCTCTATGATCGCCACACTTTCCAGCGCGAGACCCCCCTCCATCACGAGACAGCGCCACGCGGGAGCGAGCAGTGAGCGGACACCCCGACAGCCCGGGCCGCACGCCCGGAGCGACGCTCCCCTCAGTGACGGAGCGTGAGGACACGACCAAAGAATCGACCGAGGCCCGGCCGGCCCCGAGCGGGCACGGCGACGGCACCGCCGCCTCGCTCGGCGACTACCGCGCCACGTTCTACGCGGCGCGGGTGGCGATGGCCGTCCTCAACCGCGACGGCCTGGTCCTCGCCGCCAATCCGGCCTTCGGCGAGCTGGTCGGTACCGACCCGGACGGGCTGGTCGCCGCCACCGCGGCCGACCTCACCGACCTCGGCGCCGACCCACGGGTGTGGACCGCCTACCGCGAGGTGCTGTGCGGGCGCAGCGACCGGATGCGCTGCACCCGCCGCCTCAAACATCCCGAAGGGCACTCCGTCTGGGTGGAGGTGACCGTCGAGCCGCTCACCCCGGAACCGCTCAGCGGTGAGGAGCGGATGCTGCTGTCGGTGGCGGACATCAGCGACCGGCACGATCTGCTGGCCCGGCTCCGGCACCTCCAGATGCACGACCCGGTGACCCGGCTGCCCAACCGGGCGCTGTTCTTCGAGCGGCTCGCCGCCGCCCTGGAGACCGCCTCCACCGCCCCGTCCGGCACCGGCCGCATCGGACTCTGCTACCTCGACCTGGACGGCTTCAAGGCCGTCAACGACACCCTCGGGCACCGCGTCGGCGACCGGCTGCTGAGCGCGGTGGCGCAGCGGCTGACGCGCTGCGCTGAGGCGGCCGCGGACCGCGGGCCGGGCCGTGGCGGGCACCTGGTCGCACGGCTCGGCGGCGACGAATTCGCTCTTTTGGTGGAGGACTCCACCGGCACCGACCAGCTGGCCGAGCTGGCCCAGAGCGTGCTGGACGCACTGCAGCGCCCGTTCGACCTGGCCGGGCAGCGGCTGTCGGTCTCGGCGAGCATCGGCGTCGTGGAGCGGACCGCCCCTGGCACCACCGCGACCGGCCTGATGCAGGCCGCGGACACCACGCTGTACTGGGCCAAGGAGGACGGCAAGGCCCGCTGGACGCTCTTCGACCCGGAGCGCAACGCCCACCGGATGACCCGGCAGGCGCTCTCCAGCACCCTGCGCCCGGCCGTGGACCGCGGCGAATTCACCCTGGAGTACCAGCCGCTGGTCGGGCTGGGCGACGGCCGCGCGCAGGGGGTGGAGGCGCTGGTGCGCTGGCGGCATCCGCAGTTCGGGACGTTGTCGCCGAATCGGTTCATCGCCCTGGCGGAGGAGAACGGCGCGATCGTCGAGCTGGGCCGCTGGGTGCTGGAGCGGGCCTGCTATCAGGCGCGCGCCTGGCAGCTGGCCCACCCCGCCGAGCCGCTGTTCGTCAGCGTCAATGTGGCCGTACGTCAGGTCTGGGACTCCGACCTGGTCGCGGATGTCGCCGGGATCCTCGCCGAGACCGGGCTGCCGCCGGAGCTGCTCCAGCTGGAGCTGACCGAGTCGGCGGTGATGGGCTCGGCCGGCCGCCCGCTCCAGGCCCTCCAGGCGCTGAGCGACATGGGCGTACGGATCGCCATCGACGACTTCGGCACCGGCTACTCCAACCTCGCCTACCTCAGCCGTCTCCCGGTCTCCGTACTGAAGCTGGACGGGTCCTTCGTCCGCGGCTTCCGCTCGCAGGAGCATCCCAACCCGGCGGACGAGATGATCGTGGAGGCGCTGGTGGCGCTGGCACACCGGCTCGGCCTCACGGTCACCGCCGAGTGCGTGGAGAGCGCCGAGCAGGCCGAACGGCTCCGCCGGATCGGCTGCGACACCGGCCAGGGCTGGCTCTACTCCCGCCCCGTCGCCCCCGACCGCGTCGCGGCCCTCCTCGACGCGGGCCGGCACACGGGGGCCTGAGGGGCCGGGGCGACAGAGGAATCACCGGCGCGGGCGGACCCCCGTTCCGCCCGCACCGGAAAGGAATCCCGCCGCAACGGCGCGCCACCCCCGCGGCGAGGGCCGGCGGCATCACCACCGGCCGCGACCACCACGTACGAACGCCCTACCCCGGCAGGCCATACGCGTCGGCGATCAGCTCGTACGAGCGCAGCCGGGCCGCGCCGCCATGCGCGTTGGCGGTGATCATGAGCTCGTCGGCGCCGGTGCGCTTGGCGAGATCGTCCAGGCCCTGGCGGACGGCGTCCGGGGTGCCGTGGACGACATTGCCGAGCCAGCTGTCGACGAAGCCCCGCTCCAACTCGTTGAAGCGGTACGCCTCGGCCTCCTCCGGGCTGGGGACCAGGCCGGGGCGGCCGGTGCGCAGCCGGACCATGGACAGCGCGCCGGTCATGACCTGGCGGCGGGCCTCGTGCTCCGATTCGGCGGCCAGCGCCGCGACCCCGATCAGGGCGTACGGCTCCGCCAGTGCCTCGGAGGGGCGGAAGGACGCGCGGTAGAGGTCCAGCGCGGGGAGGGTGTTGGCCGCGGAGAAGTGGTGCGCGAAGGCGAACGGCAGGCCGAGGGAGCCGGCCAGCCGGGCGCTGAAGCCGGAGGAGCCCAGCAGCCACAGGGGCGGACGGTGCGGGTCCTGGACCCCGCCCGGTGAGGTGGCCTGGACCGGGCCGGGGACGGCGTGGATCTTGGCGTACGGATGGCCGTCGGGGAAGGAGTCGTCCAGGAACCGGGTCAACTCGGCCAGCTGCTGCGGAAATTCATCCGCACCTTCATGCAGCCTCTCGGTCCGGCGCAGCGCGGCCGCGGTGGCTCCGTCGGTGCCCGGTGCGCGGCCCAGGCCCAGGTCGACCCGGCCGGGGGCCATCGCCTCCAGGGTGCCGAACTGCTCGGCGATCACCAGCGGGGCGTGGTTGGGCAGCATGACGCCGCCGGAGCCGAGGCGGATGCGCTCGGTGTGGGCGGCGAGGTGGGCGAGCAGCACCGCGGGCGAGGACGAGGCGACGCCGGGCATGGAGTGGTGCTCGGCGACCCAGTAGCGGTGGAAGCCGCGGCGTTCGGCCGTACGGGCGAGGTCGACGGCCGTGCGCACCGCGCTGGAGGCGGTGCTGCCGGCCCCGACCGTCACCAGGTCGAGCACCGACAGCGGGACGGGTGCGGTGCCCCGGGCGGTGCCCCGTATCCCGTCGCCGGCCGTCTCGCCGCCGGCCCGGATCTCCTCGTCTTCGCCGCTCACGGTGCGGGTCCTCCTCGCTTCGGTGGTCTGCGAGGAGGACAACCGGAGACGTTCTCCACTTATTCCCGGGTCAGATCCCCGGCGCCGCACCGCGGTCGGCGGGGGCCGCCGGACCTCCTTCGTCCAGGGCCCCCGGCCGAGCGCCTCCTAGGAGTGCGCGGTCCGCGAGAAGAGGGTGCCGAGCGCCGGACAGTTGATCGTCCGGTCGAGCAGCCGGAGCCCCTCCCAGGCCGTGACCTGATTGGCGGTGAGCACCGGCTTGCGCAGCTCCGCTTCGAGGGCCGGCAGATGTTCGGCGGTGTGCAGCGCGGTGTCGGGCAGCAGCACCACCTCGGCGTCCGGGTGGTCACCGGCGCGGGCGAGCGCCAGCACCTCCTCGACGCCCCAGGTGCCGACCTCCGCGGCGGTGATGATGCCGCTGCCGCGGGTCGAGACGACCTCCGCCCCGGCGGACTTCAGGAAGGCGTGGAAGCGCTCGGCCACGTCGTCGGGGTAGGTGGCGGCGATCGCGACCCGCCGGGCGCCGAGCGCCTGGACGGCATGGGCGAAGGCGAACGACGTACTGGAGGCGGGCAGGCCGGCGGTGGCGGACAGCTCCCTGACCTGTTCGTGGGCGCCCTCCCAGCCGAAGACGAAGCTGGCGCTCGTACAGGCCCAGACGACGGCCTCGGCGCCGCGCTCCTTGAGCTCGTCGACGCCGGCCGCCAGCCGCCCGGCGGAACCCATCTCCAGCAGCGCGTCGACGCGGTGGGCGTCCTCACCGATGTCGGTGTGGACGAGCGGCAGGCGGACCGTGCCGCCCAGCAGCGTTTCGAGCCGGAGGTAGTCGTCCTCCGCGGAGTGGCCGGGGTAGAGGAAGCCGACCGATGCCATGCAGTTCTCCCTTGCGTGTACGGCTGCGGGGGTGTTCGCGGGTGCGGGTGCGCTCACGGGTGGCGCGGTGACGCGGGGAAGGAGTGCTGCCGGCGAGAGGGACGGCGCCGGCAGCATCCGGGGTGGAGGCCGGGTTCGGACCGGCCTCAAACCGGGGGCAGACCACCCGTGTCATCGGGCGGATACGGCGGCGGATCCAGGCCGTCGAGGGGCTCCCCCTCCGGTGGGGCGGGGGGCCCGGCGAAGGCCGCCTCGGGGGTCGGCCCCGGCACTCCTTCCACGGGTCCGCCCGCCGCTCCCGTCATCGCGGCCGGACCGCGCCGTGCCACCGGGTCGAGCAGCGCCTGGTACGGGCCCACCGCCTGGACCCCGATGGCGCGCAGCGCGGCCCACATCGTGACCTGGTTGGCGGACAGCACCGGCATCCGCAGCTCGGCCTCCAGCTGCGGGATGACGTCGTACGTCGGCAGGTTCGTACAGCTGATGAAGAGGGCATCGGTGGCGCCGACGACGGCCGCGCGGGCCATGTCGACGACATCGCGGTACGGCACCTTCCAGATGTGCCGGGTCAGCCCGAGGTAGGCCCGGCCGGTGACCGTGATGCCGGCCTCACCGAGGTAGTCCTCCAGGGAGTCGGTGACCGATTTCGTATAGGGCGTGACCACGGCGATGCGCCGCGCGCCGATCTCGCGCAGCGCTTCGATCAGTGCGCCCGAGGTGGTGAGGGAGGGAACCTCCCCCGCCTGGACCATGGCGGCACACATGGCCCGCTCCCCCGCCACACCCCCGACAAAGCTGCCGGAGGTGCAGGCATAGGAGATGACCTGCGGAGATACCGCACACAGAGCCTGGACGGCAGCGTCCAGCGTTTCGTGCTCGCTCACCATTCGGGCCAGGTCGAGGCTGACCTCGACGGGCACAAAAGGGGTGCGGGTGAGGTGGAGGGACACGTCGTCGGGCACCCAGCGCCAGAGCTCTCGGTCGAGCGCGAAGTCGAAGGGAGCGACGACACCCACGCCGAGCTGCGGCTGTGGGCCACCCAGAAAAGAGACGTCCATGAAGGCCCCTAGAAGAAACGAAGGGCTGGATCGGCCAGGCCAGTGGCCGGAGGATGAGGTGCAACCGGATCAAGCCGGGACGTCGGTACAGAGCCGTTGTTGACACGGTAGATACGACTTCCTAGCGTGGTCAATCCTCGCATCTCAGGCATCTGTCGGCGCCCCTTTTCAGTGAAAGGGGCTCACGTTTCAGAACGGTTTCTGACCTATGTCCGAACGCACCGTCCTCGTCCTCGGATCCGACCCGCCACCGAAGCTGGACCGGCTCACCGGCCGGGCTCGGGTGATCTTCACCGATGAGGACTCGCTCGCCGACCGACTGCCCACCGCCGACGTGCTGTTGGCCTGGGACTTCACTTCCGATGCGATCCGCAGAGCCTGGCCGGAGAAGGGCCCCAGGCCCGGCTGGGTGCACACCGCGAGCGCCGGTGTGGATCAGCTCCTGTGCCCGGCACTGGTCGCCGACGACACCCTGGTGACCAACGCCCGGGGCGTCTTCGAGCAGCCGATCGCAGAGTACGTGGCCGGCCTCGTGATCGCCATGGCCAAGGACTTCTACGGAAGTTGGGAGCTCCAGCGGCAGCGGCGCTGGCAGCATCGCGAGACCCTGCGGCTGGCCGGCAGCCGGGCCGTCGTGGTGGGCTCCGGGCCGATCGGCCGGGCCATCGGCAGCACCCTCCTGGCACTCGGTGTCAAGGTCGATCTGGTCGGCCGCCGGGAGCGCTCGGACGATCCGCAGTTCGGCCTCGTCCACGCGAGTGAGGCGCTGAACGACCTGCTGCCCCGGGCGGATTGGGTGATCTGCGCGGCGCCCCTGACCGAGGCCACCCGCGGCCTCTTCGGCAAGGCGGCGTTCGCCAGGATGCCGCCGCGGGCCCGGTTCATCAACGTCGGACGCGGGCCGCTGGTGGTCGAGGACGCATTGATCGCGGCGCTGCGCGAGTGGCGGATCGCGGCGGCGGCACTGGACGTCTTCGAGGAGGAGCCGCTCACCCCGGACAGCCCCCTGTGGGACGTCCCGCATCTGATCGTCTCGCCCCACATGAGCGGCGACACCCTGGGCTGGCGGGACGCCCTCGCCGAGCAGTTCCAGGACAACTTCGAGCGGTGGACGGCGGGCGAGCCGCTGGACAACGTCGTCGACAAGCGGCTCGGGTACGTGCCGGTGAAGTGACGGGCCGGCTGCCGGCCCCGGCGCGGCAGCCGCGCTCCCCCGCCGCCGTCCCGTCCGGGGCGGCCAACGCTCGGAGGACGCATGACCACCGAACCGACCCACCTCGCCGACCTCGGCGCCACCCGGCTCACGGCCGGGTACGCGGCCGGCGAGTTCTCCCCCGTCGAGGCGGTCCGGGCGGTGCTGGAACGCGCCGAGGCCGCGCAGGCCGCGACGAACTGCTTCACCCTGATCGACGCGGACGGGGCGCTGTCCGGCGCCAAGGAGTCGGCGGAGCGCTGGCGGGCCAAGGAGCCGGCCGGGCCGGTGGACGGGGTGCCGGTCACCGTCAAGGACCTGATCCTGACCCGGGGCACCCCGACGCTGCGGGGTTCGCGCACGGTCCGGGCCGAGGGGCCGTGGGAGGAGGACGCCCCGTCGGTCGCCCGGCTGCGGGAGTCCGGTGCGGTGTTCGTCGGCAAGACCACCACCCCGGAGTTCGGCTGGAAGGGCGTCACCGACAGTCCGCGGCACGGGGTGACGGGCAATCCGTACGACCCGGCGCGCACCGCGGGCGGCTCCAGCGGCGGCAGCGCGGCGGCGGTGGCCCTGGGCGCGGGCCCCTTGAGCCTGGGCACGGACGGCGGGGGCTCGGTGCGGATCCCGGGGTCGTTCTGCGGGATCTTCGCGCTCAAGGCGACCTACGGGCGGGTGCCGCTCTATCCGGCGAGCCCCTTCGGGACCCTGGCGCATGTCGGGCCGATGACCCGGGACGCGGCGGACGCGGCGCTGATGATGGAGGTGATCTGCGGGGCGGACTGGCGGGACTGGTCCCAGCTCGGTCCGGCCGCCGGCTCGTTCCGGGAGGCGCTGGCCGGGACGGTCTCCGGGCTGCGGGTGGCGTTCAGCCCGTCGCTCGGCTGGGACGTGCCGGTGGCGCCGGAGGTCGCCGCGGCGGTCCGGTCGGCCGTCGACACGCTCGCCGGGCTCGGCGCGGTCGTCGAGGAGATCGACCCCGGCATCACCGATCCGGTGGAGGCCTTCCACACGCTGTGGTTCAGCGGCGCGGCCCGGGTGGTGCAGCACCTGGACGACGCGGACCGGGCGCTGCTCGACCCGGGGCTGCGGGAGATCTGCGAGCAGGGCGCCCGCTACAGCGCGCTGGACTATCTCGCCGCGGTCGATACCCGGATGGCGCTCGGTCAGGCCATGGGCCGCTTCCACAGCGCCTACGACCTGCTGGTGACACCGACCGTGCCGATCACCGCCTTCGAGGCGGGCGCCGAGGTCCCGGCCGGCTCGGGCCACACCCGCTGGACGGGCTGGACGCCGTTCACCTACCCCTTCAACCTCACCCAGCAGCCCGCCGCGACGCTGCCCTGCGGAGTGGACGCGGACGGACTGCCGATCGGCGTCCAGCTGGTCGGCGCACGGCACGCGGACGCGCTGGTGCTGCGCGCCGCGCATGCCCTCTACGAGGCGGGGACCGCGGCGATCCCCGCGCCGCCTGCCGTCCGGGGCGCGCCCTAGACCCGCCGGAAGTTGAGGGTCTCGCCCAGGGCGCCGGCCCGCCACAGGTCCTGGCAGGCATCGGCCATCCGGTCCAGACCGTCGACGACACTGCCCCACACGATGCCCGGAACCCAGCCCGCGTCACCGTTGATCAGTAGATTGTTGCGCTCGTAGAAGAGCGCGAGATCGACGACGGTGGCGCGGCCCTGGTGTGCGGCCTGGCTCTCGTAACCGTAGGACTTGGTGCCGAGTTGGGTGTCGGTGAAGGTGAAGTAGCACAGATCGCCGGGGATCGGGGTGATCGTCGGATTCTCCAGCGGCGGCTCCTCCGGAGCGAACGGCTCCATCAGCGCGTAGATCTCATTGCGGGCGTACTTGGCGTGATAGACGTCGCCGCCGAGTGGGAGGGCGTCCCATACGGCATTGCAGGTGATCGGCGCGCGGTCGTCGAGCAACTTGGCCGTGCAGCTCACGCCGCGCTTGTCCAGGGAGACTTCGATGAAGCGATCGGTCATGCCCCGATCGTAGGTGGGCAATACCGGCGTACGGAACAAGTCCGAGGCGCTTCTATCAAGGGCTGGAAACGATCGGCATATGTATGAGGCGTTCGGGTAGCCGCGCGCCCATGGCTCCACCACAGGAGAACACCAAAATGATCAAGAGAAAATTGGCAAGCGGCATCCGCCGCCGCTCGCTGCTCGCGGGGGTAGCGGCGCTCGGCGCAGCGGGTGCGGTGGGATCGGCCGCGGGCTGCTCACAAGTCGATGTGTCCGGCGCGACCGGCGGCGGACATCTCCTTGAGGATCTGCGGAAAAAGGGCACCGTTCGCATGGGAATCGCCAGCGAACCGCCCTACGCCTCGATCAACAGCAAGGGCGAGCTGACCGGCGAGGCCCCGGCCGTCGCCAAGACGATCTTCCGGCGGCTGGGGATCAAGAATTTCGAGCCGGTACCGGTCGAATTCGGTGCGCTGGTGCCCGGTCTGCATTCCTTCCAGTACGACGTGATCGTCGCGGGCATGTTCATCAACAAGGACCGCTGTGCGGCCGTCCTCTTCTCCGACCCGGACTACGAGAGCAAGGACGCCTTCCTCGTACGGAAGGGAAACCCGGACAACATCCATTCCTATGCGGACATCGCCAAGGGGAAATACCGGATGGGTTCCGGTATCGGCTATGCGGAGATCGACTACGCGGTCGGCAATGGCGTCAAGAAGGACGAAATCCAGACCTACGGTGACCAGATCGCCGGGATGGAGGCCCTGGAAGCGGGCCGTATCGACGTCTTCGCCGGCACCGCGCTGACCATGATCGAGGCGCTGAAGACCGGGGGCCACCCCAAGGTGGAGATGACCCGGCCCTTCACCCCGGAGGTCGACGGGAAGCCCCAGCGGGACGGCGGCGGCTACGGCTTCCGGCTCGGCGAGACCAAGCTCCGCGACGCCTTCAACAACGAGCTGCAGAAGATGAAGAAGAGCGGCGAACTCCTGCGTATCGCCAAGCCGTACGGCTTCACCGAGGAGTTCATGACCGACCTCACGGCGAAGGAGCTCTGTAAAAAGTGACCGGAGCACTGTGGGGACTTTTCTTCGAAGGTCTGTGGATCACGATCCAGCTGATGGTCTACAGCGCCGCCCTGGCGGCCGTCGTCGCCTTCGGCATCGGCCTGTCACGCACCTCGCGGTTCTGGATCGTGCGCTTCCTGTCGGGTGTCTATGTGGAGTTCTTCCGCGGCACCTCGGCACTGGTCCTGATGTTCTGGCTGTTCTTCGCGCTGCCGCTGCTGGGCTGGCAGCTGGTCGGCATCTGGGCGGGCACCCTGGCGCTGGGGCTGTCATACGGCGCGTACGGCTCCGAGGTCGTCCGCGGCGCGCTCCAGGCGGTGGCCCCCGCCCAGCGGGAGGCGGCCATCGCGCTGAGCTTCACGCCCGGGCAGCGGCTGCGGAAGGTGATCCTGCCGCAGGCCATTCCCGAGATGATGCCGCCGTTCAACAACCTGCTGATCGAGCTGCTCAAGGGCACCGCGCTGGCCTCGCTGCTGTCGATCGGTGAACTCACCTTCCAGGCCAAGCTGGCCCGGCTGTCGACCGGCCAGAGCGCCGAGATCTACGGCATCATCCTCGTCCTGTACTTCGCGGTCGCGTTCGTGCTGACCCGGATCATGCGGGTGCTGGAGCGCCGCGCCAAGGCCTCGGTCGGCCGGGCGGTGCCCAAGGGCGAGGGCTGGTTCTCCCGCAAAATCCCCGTCGAGCAGCAGGGTCCCGACGCGCTGGCCACCGGAGGAAAGCCGTGAACAACTGGTCATGGAGCTACATCGGGGAGATCATGCCCGAGATCCTCAAGGGACTGTGGATCACCATCCAGGCGACGTTCTACGGCTCGCTGGTGTCCTTCGCGCTCGGGTTGGTCTGGGCGATGGCCCTGCGCTCGCGGAGCCGCTGGGTGACCTGGCCGGTCAGCGTCTTCGTCGAGTTCGTCCGCAACACCCCGCTGCTGGTGCAGCTGTTCTTCCTGTTCTTCGTGCTGCCCGGCTGGGGGCTCACCTTCGCGCCGCTGACCACCGGCGTCATCGGCCTGGGGCTGCACTACTCGACGTACACCTCCGAGGTCTACCGCGCCGGTATCGACGGGGTGCCGCCCGGCCAGTGGGAGGCCGCCACGGCGCTGAACCTGCCGCGCCGGCGTACCTGGATCGCGGTGATCCTGCCGCAGGCGTTCCGCCGGGTGGTGCCCGCGCTCGGCAACTACGTCATCGCGATGTTCAAGGACACGCCGCTGCTGGCCGGTATCACCGTCGCCGACATGCTGTTCCAGGCGAACAGCATCAGCGCCACCACCTTCGACTACCTGGAGCCGATCACCGTCGTCGGCATCCTCTTCGTGGTCATCTCCTACCCCACTTCTCTCCTCCTGCGAGCCCTGGAGCGTCGTCTTGTCCGCTGACAGCACCCCCTCGAAAGAAACGACCCCCTCGGCGGACGGCGGCACCTCCCGGCCGGAGTCCGGGGGAGGCACCGAGCTGATCCGCTTTGACCATGTCACCAAGCGGTTCGGGACCAACACCGTCCTGGATTCCCTGGACTTCACCGTCTCCTCGGGCAAGCACGTCACCCTCATCGGCCCGTCCGGTTCCGGCAAGACCACGATTCTGCGGCTGCTGATGACGCTGCTGAAGCCCGATGAGGGCACCATCAAGGTCGGCGGCGCCTATCTCACGCACGAGGAGAAGGCCGGCAAGCTCGTACCGGCCGGGGAGAAGCACATCCGCGAGGTGCGCAAGAACATCGGCATGGTGTTCCAGCAGTTCAACCTCTTCCCCAATATGAAGGTGCTGCGGAACATCACCGAGGCACCGGTCCACGTCCTGGGGATGGAGAAGGACGCCGCCGAGGAGCGGGCCCGCGAACTCCTCGACCTGGTGGGCCTGACCGAGCACCTCGACAAGTACCCGACCCAGCTCTCCGGCGGCCAGCAGCAGCGGGTCGCCATCGCCCGCGCGCTGGCGATGCGCCCCCAGGTGCTGCTGCTGGACGAGGTGACCTCGGCGCTCGACCCCGAGCTGGTGGCCGGGGTGCTCGACGTCCTGCGGGACATCGCGCACACCACGGACATCACCATGCTCTGCGTCACCCATGAGATGAACTTCGCCCGGGACATCTCCGACGACGTCCTGATGTTCGACGCGGGCCGGGTCATCGAATCCGGTTCCCCGGAGAAGATCTTCACGGAGCCGGAACACGAGCGCACCCGGGAATTCCTGAGCGCCGTGCTCTGACCGGCACACCGCAGGCCGTGAGTTCGGGTGGTGGACCCTCGCCGGGGGCCACCACCCTTCTCGTCCGCGGGGGCCGGGGACCACACGGCGTACGGCCTCCAGGGTGCCAGCACTGTGACCTTGGCATATGCCAAGGTCGCGCGCCCCAGTACAGCCGACCGGGGCCCGCTTCTTTTCGGTCAAGACCCTCTCCCCCGACGGCCGTTGGCCGCTATCGTGAGGGAAGCCCCGTTGCCCGGGAGCGGCCGCGCCAGCCCCGGCCGTGACCATCGACGGCGGTCACGACGCAAGCGGTAACAACCTGCTAGGGGGACACCGTGGCGCTGAAGCCCGAGCCGACCGCGCCGTTCCATTCGGTGCAGTACGCCCTTCGCGTGCTCGAAACGGTCTCCAGGCACGCCGAGGGCGTGACCGATGCGCAGATCGCCCGCGAGACGGGCCTGTCCCCGGGCCAGCTCGGCCACATGCTGGCGATGCTCCGGCGCGAGGGCTATGTCGAGCAGGTCACCGACGGCGCGTATGTCATCGGTGAATCGCTCCTGCTCCTCGGCTCGGGCGGCGATCGCGACCAGGCGCTGCGTGACAAGCTCCAGCTCACCCTTGACCAGCTGCGCGACTCGGTCGGCGCGGCCGTCTACATCAGCCGGTACATCGACGGCGAGGTGAAGATCCTCCACTACGCCGACGGACCGCTGGCCCCCAAGGTCAACGAGTGGGCCGAATTCCACCGCACGGCGCACGCCAGCGCGATCGGCAAGTGCCTGCTCGCGCAGCTCGACCACGACGGCCGCAAGGACCATCTCTCCCGCCACAAGACCGCCCGACTCACCTCGCGGACGATCACCAACGAGAAGGTCCTGTTCCACAAGCTCGACAGCCAGCCGCCCACGGTCCCCGTGCTCGATCTCCAGGAGTACGCCGTGGGCACGGTCTGCGCGGCGGTCCCGATCACCGCCGGTGCGACGGTCGGGTGCCTCGCGCTGTCGATGCCGCTGGAGCACGCCCACCGACTGCGCCAGGCGGCCGACACCCTCAATCGTCAGGCCGCCCCGGTCCTGCTGTCCCTGGCCATCTGAACCGGGCGCGGGCCGCGTCGCACGGCCGGCGGTGCCGGAGGGCCCTATTCCGCGGCCATGGTTCTGAGCACCCCTCTCGACCAGGTAGTATTTCTTTCGTCAGCGCGCGCCGCTAGCTCAGTTGGTTAGAGCAGCTGACTCTTAATCAGCGGGTCCGGGGTTCGAGTCCCTGGCGGCGCACGTATCGAGTGGGCGTTTCCGGTTCTCCGGAAACGCCCACTTCGTTGTGTCCGGCGGCCGGGCCCTTCCGGCACCGCCCGGCGGCGGCGTCAGGAGAGGTCGACGTCCGAGCAGGCGTAGAAGGCGTTGCCCGTGTCGGCGATGTTCCAGACGCCGAGGATGAGGTGGCGGCCGGACTTCTGGGTGGGGACGGTGCCCTGGTGCTGGACGGTCGCGTCCGGCTGCGCACCGCCCATGGGGACGGTCATGAAGGGCTCGGGTTCGAGGTCGGCGCGGGTGAGCGGCTTGCCCGGGTCGTAGCCGTCCTTGGTGATGAAGTACTGGAAGTCCGTGGTGGCATGACGTGCCGTCAGCCGCCAGGTGAAGGTGTAGCCCTGCCCCGGGGAGAGCTTGGTGCCGGGCCAGCCGCCGCCGCGCGGATCGTCGAGTTCGGCGAAGTTCTCATGGCCGCCGGAGCAGATCTTGCCGTCCGCGGGACCGGCGGCCGGGAAGCCCTTGGGGGCCTCGACGCTCTGCGGTTCGTACTGGATCGCGCCACAGTCCTTGACGGTGCCATTGGCGCAGAGCGCCTGGCGGCTGGGGGGCGCGTCGCTGTAGCCGTGGCCGGCGGCGCTGCTCGTCGAGAGGAGGGACACACCGAGGACGCCGAGGCCGATCACGGCAGCACTGATCTTTTTGCGCATGCTTCGCTCCTGAAGAACGTGGGGGGAGTTCCATGAGCCGAGAGGGAGAGGCAGTGCGGTCTAGACCAAAGAGCAGGTTAAGCGGCGGCGTCTCGACATGTCCATACCAAGGTCCGGACCAATGTCCGGGCCGGGGCGGGGGCGAGTACAGGACCGGGTGAGGGAGCAGGGTGAGGGAGCAGGGTGAGGGAGCAGGGTGAGGGAGCAGGGTGAGGGAGCAGGGTGAGGGCAGGGGTGAGGGCAGGGGTGAGGGCCGCACCGACGGCGGCCGTTTTGACGCACGGCGGAAGGGCGGCGGCGCGGGCGGGAGGAGCGCTCGGGTCAGGCCGCCCGCGTGAGGGGAGCCTCCGTGGGACGGGCCGCGGCCTGCACCAGGGCCGTATAGGTGCGGCGGAGGGCGATCAGGGACTCCTGGGCCTCGCGGTAGACGGCGGCGTCGGGGCCACCGCGGTGGGCGAGGGTACGCACCGGGGCGCAGTGGCGGTCCATCGCGCTGAGCCAGGCACGGTGCTGCGCCGGGAGATGGCGGCGCAGCAGCTGTCGCCGGCCCTCCCGCAGCCGCCGGGCGCCGATGCCCAGGACGGCGTCGGCCGCCTGGAGCACCGGTGGTTCCAGGGCACCCTGTCCGGCGAGCGCGCCGAGTACCGCGCGCTGCTGCGGGGTGGCCGGCGCGGCCGCCAGTTCCGCCGCCTCGGCGAGGAGCTGGGCGCGCAGCGCGTGCTGGACCCGGACCAGCCGACGCAGCGCCGTCGGGGTGGAGGAGTCGTCGGGCGACCGGCCGGCCAGGGTCTCGGCGAGCCGGAAGAGCCAGATCCCGTGTGCCTCCAGGCGGGTCGCGGCCAGCATCAACCGGTCCAGCCGGCTGAGCGGTTGACCCTCCGGGGCCCAGCGGACTATCGGTACGAGCGTTTCGGTGCGGGCCAGTTGGTCGATGGGGATATGGCGGCGGGGTTTGCGTTCCGGGGCCCAGTTGTGGAGCGCGAGGGTGGGCAGCGCGACGAACTGATCGTGGTCGATACGGTGCGCGATCGCCGCCCAGAGGTCGAGGAACGCCTCGTTGGCGACCTCCCGGGCGGCCGGCGCCTGGGGGTCGATCCCGCACCAGCCGCAGGACACCGCGATGACCGCGATCCGCATGGCGGCGGCCTCCGCGTTGCGCAGCGAGAGCCGGGAGACGCGCTGCCGGAGCGCGGCCAACTCATCGGCGCGGTGCGCCCGTTCGACGAGCGCGACGGCGGCCTCCCGGTCGGGCGCGACCGCGGCCGCGCGGGCCATGGCGTCCAGCCGGGTCCAGGTGCCGATCAGGGAGCGTACGGGCGGCCGCTCGGGCAGAAAGCCATGTGCACAGGGGTCGTGCGGGGCGGTCGTGGCGGCATCGGCGGGCCCGTCCGGCTCCCCGCCGGCACGCCCCGGCCGGGCGGCGGCCGACTGCCCCTTGCCCTCCCGGCCGGCCGGCGGTGCGGCCTCCTCCGCTCGGGCCGAGCCCGGGGCTCGGCGTGGGGCCGGTAGCGGGGAGGCGGGGGTCGCGGCGGCGGGGGCCGAGGTGGGGGGCGGGGTCCCGGCGGCGGACGGTATGCCTGGGCCGGGCGATATGCCGACGCCGGACGGTCTGCCGGGGGCGGGCTCCGTGGTGGCGGGCGAGGCACCCGGGCTCGTCGTGGGGAGGGCCGCCGCGTGGACCGGGCGGGAGGGGCCGGACGCGCCGGACCCAGCCGTGGTCACCGTCGCCGGTCCGGTCGCCTTCACCGGCTGGGCCGTCGTCACCGGTCCGGTCGCCGTCGCCGGTCCGGTCGCCGTCACCGGCTCGGCCGCCGTCGCTGGTCCGGCCGCCGTCACCGGTCCGGTCGCTATCACCGGCTCGGTCGCCGTGACCGGCCCGGCCGTGGTCGTCTTCGTGATTGCCGTGTCCCCCATCAGCACTTCCCAGCGAACAGCCGGGCCAGGTGAGCGTCCATGTCGAGGTAGCCACCCTCATGGCCGGGCGGCACGATCGCCGCGGTCTGCTCCAGCCAGGCGGTCAGCTCCGTCGCGCGCACCGAGAGCTCGCAGACGCTGTCGTCGGTGGACAGCTCGATATGTACGCGGCGCGCTTCGCCCGGCCGGCGGAAGGACCACACCCGCACGTCCCCCTCCCCTGCCTCGTCATGCAGCCCGGCCAGCAGGAGCTCGCGGGCGAACAGCCAGGTGGCGACCGTCTGGCCGCGGCTGATGAAGGCGACCTCGACCTCGTACGGGCGGTCACTGCGGTAGCTGAACCGGCCGGCCACCGGAACTGCTTCGTCCGGCCCGAGAAGGAGCCGCATCTCAAGGGTGCGCTTGGCTGTCGACACCACGACGATCAACCTTTCCGACGGAGGGGCGAGTCCCGGGGACCCGGTCCGGGGCTGCGCGTCCTGGCAGACGTTGCTGTGGAGGGTGGGGTTGCGGCAGGCGCAAGAGGAGTGACGGACGCCATGGCCGGCGCCCTCTGGACAATGTTCAGTTCTTGCGTCCCAGCGCTCGCCTCAGCCTCTCAACCGGCAGGAGATACCGCATGTTGACGGGGCAACTGGTGGGACATGGGGACGGAAAGGGATGAAGTAGCACTTTGCGGAATGATTCAGGCGGCCGTCGAGAGGAGACGCCAAGATCATGTGGCTTTTGCCCCGTATGCCCGATGGCGCTCTCGGAACGAGGGGAGCAATCAGGAGGGCGCCACGAGTGGCAGGGATCACACTGACCGAGTGCGTGAGCAGGGCGGTCGCGGGTACGGAGCACCCTCCGAGTTCGTGTAAAGTTCTTCAGGTCAGCACGCGCCGCTAGCTCAGTTGGTTAGAGCAGCTGACTCTTAATCAGCGGGTCCGGGGTTCGAGTCCCTGGCGGCGCACGACACACTGAGGCCCCTCGCCATGCGAGGGGCCTCAGTCGTATGTCCGGCCACATGGGGCGGGGCGCAAGATCACCGTCGGGTGGAACGTTTGTACGAGGTGCGGCGGCGCCGCGTGTCCCGCACCTCGCACCGCCTGCCACACGCCGCACGCCGCGACGAGCCACTCCCTGGAGGCGGGACCACCCCTTAAGGGCCGCCCCCCGCCACCACCGGCCGGCATCACCATGCCCGCCCCCCCACGGGAAGCCGGACACGGTGCCACCGGACCCGCCGCACTGTCCAGGGGGTGACGCAGACGCCGGGGGCGCTGGGCCTGACGTTCAGCCAATTCCCCGTACTGGCAAGTCACTTAGGGGGAATCGGCGGTTCATGCCGAATCCGTCGCGGATCTGCCCATCCCCTGTTTTGCGGGTGAATTCCTTCAGATACTGTTCCAAATCGCACGCACGGCCACAAAGGTGCCTGCCGGTCCGTACGGCCGTGTCGCCTCGAAGCGCAAATCATGCTGCGCTGCGTGCTCGAATCCGCCGACTCTCCTTATTGCATTGGCAGTTGCCGACGGACTTTTACGAACGAGCGGCGCCGCCTTTACCGGAAGGGTAACTCTACGCTTACGGAGCATGCTATTCCAGTTATTGAGACACGAACTGTCAACAAGCCCGAAATCGGCTGCCGTTCCAGGTCAAAGCACTGCGCTCGGCGCCATATGGCGTCCGGATATTGCCTCTTTGACCTGCGTAACTTGTGTTGCATCTTGCAATCGGCTGGGCCGTTCGGCACTCTGACCTGGGAACTCGGTCGAAATGCGGCGGGGTTCCCAGGAGTGGGAAGAAAGGGATACGCCGGTTGGCGTGATGTGAACGCGGGGAACCCGCTGCTTGGCAGGATTACGGGGCGTTCCTCACACCACCGGAACATGGCCGTCACCGTCGCAGGTGCGGACGGCCTAGACCAGTGAGCCCGAGTCGGTCGTGGGGACCGGGAAATCGGGCTATCAGCACACGGCACGCAGCCAGTTGCGTGCGGGGGGATGGACTCATGACGTCGCCACCTGAGGGTGCCCGGCCGCAGCACTCGTACGATTCGTCCGCCACCGCGCGCCTGCGGGTGCCACGTCAGCAGCGGCAGCGGCGCACCCCGCGCAAGCCACTGCCGCGCTACGACTACGAGCACTACAGCAGACTCGCCGGGCCGCTCACCCAGCCCGACCCGGACAAGCCGTACAAGGTCCGCTATCGCTCGCTGCTCGCCGACGAGCCGCACCGTATCCGGGCCGCGCTGCTGCTCGGTGCCGCGCCGCTGCTCTCGTTCGGGCTGCTGATCTGGCTGATGCAGCCGAACCACTGGACCGAACGCGACTACCCGGCCTACGAGTTCCTGCCGGTGCTGGACGTCGTCATGCTGGTCTCGATCGGGCTGATCGAGTTCTTCCGGTGCATGAATGTGCTGTCCAACGCGCACGCCACCCTGGTCGCCCGCGACCCCATACCCGTCATACCCGAGAGCGGCACCCGCGTCGCCTTCCTCACTTCCTTCGTGCCGGGCAAGGAGCCCCTGGCCATGGTCACGAAGACGCTGGAGGCGGCGGTCAAGATACGCCACCGCGGGCTGCTGCACATATGGCTGCTGGACGAGGGCGACGACCCCGAGGTCAAAGAGGTCTGCCGGCGTCTGGGCGTGCACCACTTCTCCCGTAAGGGCATCCCGGAGTGGAACCGGCCCAAGGGACCGCACCGCGCCAAGACCAAGCACGGCAACTACAACGCCTGGCTGGCGGCGCACGGCGACGACTACGACTACTTCGCCTCCGTCGACACCGACCATGTCCCGCTGCCCAACTACCTGGAGCGGATGCTGGGCTTCTTCCGCGACCCGGACGTGGGCTTCGTCATCGGCCCCCAGGTGTACGGCAATTACGACACCTTCGTCACCAAGGCCGCCGAGTCCCAGCAGTTCCTCTTCCACGCGCTGATCCAGCGGGCCGGCAACCGCTACGGCGCGCCGATGTTCGTCGGCACCTCCAACGCCGTACGCATCAGCGCGCTCAAGCAGATCGGTGGGCTGTACGACTCGATCACCGAGGACATGGCGACCGGGTTCGAGATCCACCGGCACCGCAATCCGCGGACCGGGAAGAAGTGGCGCTCGGTCTACACCCCGGATGTGCTGGCGGTCGGCGAGGGGCCCACGGCCTGGACGGACTTCTTCACCCAGCAGCTGCGCTGGTCCCGCGGGACGTACGAGACGATCCTCAAGCAGTTCTGGAAGGCACCGTTCACCCTGCCGTTCGGCCGGCTGGTCAACTACACCATGATGGTGATCTTCTACCCGATGTCGGCGCTGAACTGGATTCTGGCGGCGCTGAGTTGTGCGCTGTTCCTGGGTCTCGGCGCCTCGGGTGTGGAGATCGATCCGACGGTGTGGATGATGCTGTACGGGAACGCCTCGGCGCTCCAGATCGGCCTGTACATCTGGAACCGGCGGCACAATGTCTCCCCCCACGAGCCGGAGGGCTCCGGCGGTGTCGCCGGCATGGTGATGTCCGCGCTGTCCGCGCCGATCTACGCCCGGTCGCTGTTCGATGCGGCGCTGCGCCGCAAGAGCAAGTTCGTGGTCACGCCGAAGGGCGACTCGTCCAGCCCGGACACGCTCTTCGGGACGTTCCGGGTGCATCTGTTCTTCCTGCTCGTCTTCGGCGGCTCGCTGATCGCCTCGTTCGTGCTGGGGCACAGCCATCCGGCGATGGTCATCTGGGCCGTCCTCGCGATGCTGATCACCGCCGCACCGATCTACGCCTGGCGGCGGACCGTACGCGACGAGAAGCGGAAGCGGAGCGCGGCCGCCGGCGGCTCCGGTGCCACGACCGAGGGCGCCGATGCCACGGCCGGCGGCTCCGGTGCCACGGCCGGCGGCTCCGGTGCCACGGCCGGCGGCGGGGGGTCTGCGGACGTGGCCGGTGGCTCTCCCGCCACGGCCGACGGTGAGGGCTCTTCCACCACGACGACCGACGGTGAGGGCTCTTCCGCGACGGCTGACGGTGAGGGCTCTTCCACCGCCGCCGCTGACCAAGCCGCCGCTCCGGCCGACGGCCCGCCCGCCACCAGTGAACAGACCATGCAGATCGCCCTTGGGGGACGTCACACATGAAGTACCGTCCGAGCCGTCGCACCCGCAGAGTGGCGATAGCAACGGCGGTGGTGCTCGCGCTGGCCGGGATGAACGGGCCGGCTCTCTACGGCTTCGCCTCGGAGCAGTACCACCAGTACGTGATCAACAAGCCGGAGTACAAGGCGGAGAACGGCCACTGGGACGTCCTCAACGTCCCGCAGAAGTACCGCATCAACACCATCCACGCGGCACTGCTGCACACCGGAAAGGTGCTGCTGGTCGCGGGCTCCGGCAACAACGCGGCGAATTTCAAGGCCAAGTCGTTCCGTACGGTCCTGTGGGATCCGGAGAAGAACACCTTCAAGAACATCCCCACCCCCAAGGACCTCTTCTGCTCCGGGCACACCCAGCTCCCGGACGGCAAGCTGCTGGTGGCCGGCGGCACCCAGCGCTACGAGAAGCTGAACGGCGATGTGAAGAAGGCCGGCGGCCTCATGATCATCTACAACGAGGACCCGGACGGCCCGAAGACCTTCCCGGCCGGCACGCTCTTCACCGGCAAGAAGAACGGCAAGACCTTCGCCGCGAAGGACCCCGTCGTGGTGCCCCGGGCGAAGAAGAAGACCGACCCGGCGACCGGCAAGGTCACCGTCGTGCACAGCGAGGCCCGGGTCTATGTCGAGGCCCTCAAGGACGGCCCGTCGCACTCCACGGGCACCCAGGACAACTACCGCATCCACGGTCTGACCGGCGCGGACGCCCGTAACTTCTACGGCATCGCGCAGAAGCTGTCCTTCGACAAGAAGGACTTCCAGGGGATCAAGGACAGCTTCGAGTTCGACCCGGTGGCCGAGCGCTATGTGCCCGTCGACCCGATGAACGAGGCCCGCTGGTACCCGACGCTCACCACGCTTCAGGACGGCAAGGTGCTGTCCGTCTCCGGGCTGGACGAGATCGGGCAGGTGGTCCCCGGCAAGCAGGAGATCTACGACCCGAAGACGAAGAAGTGGCGCTATCTGCCCAAGAAGCGCTTCTTCCCGACCTACCCGGCGCTCTTCCTCACCGACCAGAACCGGATCTTCTACACCGGCTCCAATGCCGGTTACGGCCCCGACAACATCGGCCGCAAGCCCGGCATCTGGGACCTGAAGACCAACAGGTTCCAGTTCGTGCCCGGCATGAGCGACCCGGACATCCTGGAGACCTCGATGTCGGTGCTGCTGCCGCCGGCCCAGGAACAGCGGTACATGGTGCTGGGCGGGGGCGGGGTCGGCGAGGACCCGAGGGCCACGGACAAGACCCGGATCGTGGATCTGCACGCCCCCTCGCCGCGCTTCAAGGACGGCCCGCCGCTGTACGCGAAGGCCCGCTACCCCAGCAGCGTGATCCTGCCGGACGACACCGTGCTGACCACGAACGGCTCCGGTGACTACCGCGGGCGCAGCGACTCCAACGTGCTGAAGGCGGAGCTGTACGACCCGGCGTCCAACACCGCCCGGAGGGTGGCCGATCCGCTGGTGGGCCGCAACTACCACTCCGGTGCGCTGCTGCTGCCCGACGGCCGGGTGATGACCTTCGGCTCGGACTCCCTCTTCGCCGACAAGGACAACACCAAGCCGGGCGTCTTCCAGCAGCAGATCGACCTCTACACCCCGCCGTACCTCTACGGGAAGTCACGCCCGAAGCTGACGGCCGGCCCGACGGAGACGCTCTCGCTGGGGCAGCGCGCGACCTACGGCTCCCCGCACGCCGCCGGCATCAAGAAGATGCGGCTGATGCGGCCCGGCTCGTTCACCCATGTCACCAATATCGAACAGCGCTCCATCGCGCTGGACTTCACGGTGACGAAGGACGGGAAGGGCGTCACGGTCACCCTGCCGAAGGATCCCTCGCTGGTGCCGCCCGGGTGGTACATGCTCAACGCGGTGGACGGGGAGGGGACTCCGTCGAAGGCGGTGTGGGTGAAGGTCGCGGCTGAGCGGCAGTAGGGGCGCGGGGCCCGCAGGGGCCGTCCCGTTCGGGGCCCGGTGGATTCTGGATCCACCGGGCCCTCGCCGTGGGGGGCGCCGTCACAGCAGGGCGCCGGCCCGGGCGTGGTGGTTACTTCGCGCCCTGGGCCAGGCCGAGGGCGTACTTGGGCCACCAGGTGCCTGCCTTGGGGCCGCCCTTGCAGGTGCCGTCCGACTCGCCGGGGCGTTTGATCCACAGATAGGCGGCTATCTGGGGGTCGCCGGTCTTGGTGGTGGGTGCCGCGCCCAGGGCTCGGCCGGGTGGGTTGCACCAGTTTTCCGGGTCGTCGCCGCCGGGGGCCGGGCCGTTGCCGTTGCGGCTGGTGTCGATGACGAAGCGCTTGCCGTCGACCATGGCGGACAGCTTCTTGCCGTACTTCGTGTTCTCCGCGGTGGTCTGGTAGTTGGAGATGTTCAGCGCGAAGCCGTCGGCACGGTCGATGCCGGCCCGCTTGAGCGGCTCGACCATCCGGCCCGGGTCCTTGATCCAGTGGGGGTTGCCGGCGTCCAGATAGACCTTGGTGCGCGGCAGCGCCTTGAGCTTGCCGACCGCCTCCGTCAGCAGGGCGTAGCGCTCCTCGTGGAACTGCTGCGGGGTGCACTTGTCCGCGATGTGCGGCAGGGCGTCGGGCTCCAGGATCACGGTGGTGGCGCGGTTGCCGATGCCCTTGAGGACGCCGTCCAGCCAGGCACGGTACGCGTTGCCGTCGGCGGCGCCGCCCTTGGAGTAGCTGCCGCAGTCGCGGTGCGGGATGTTGTAGAGCACCAGCAGCGCCTCACGGTCGGCCTTGGCGGCCGCCTCGGTGAAGCCACGGGCCTCGCTTTGCGGGTCGTCGACGCCTATCCATTCGGCGACCGGCTGCTTCGCGATCTTGTTGACCAGGCGGGCGTCGCCGGACTCGCCGCCCTTGCCGTACGCGGACACCTGACGGGCCGCCTTGCTGTCCGGGTTGACCCAGAACGGGGCGACGGACTTGGGGCGTTGGCCGGGTCTGTCCGGCACGCTGCCGTCACTGTCGCCGTCGGAGCAGCCGGCGAGCAGCAGCAGAGCCAGCGCCCCCACCACCGCCCTCGACGGCGCCGCACCGGCATGCGCGGAGCGCCGCCGGCCGTCGCGGGACCCACCCGGCGCACCGGCCCCGGCCATCCGTCGCAGATTGCCGTACATCCACTCCCCCCTCGGAGCACGAACACGGAACACGGTCGGCAGGGGACCACCGGCCGCATCCATCGTGGCACACCCCGACTTGCCCGGGTCGGCCTGTGGACGAGCCGCGCACCGAGCGCTCCGCGGGACGTGCCGAGGGGGCCGAGGGGTGCCGAGAGGCGCTGAGAGGTGCTGTCGTGCGGCTGCGGCTGCGTCGTGGCGCGTCGCGCAGTTCCCCGCGCCCCTTCGGGGGACGACCGCACCGCACCCACCGCAGCGGGCTTCGGCGAGGCGGCTCAGTCGCCGCCGGGGGCGTGCGGGGGCTCCTGGTAGGACGTCAGGTAGGCGGAGACCACCACGATCACGTGGGTCGCCGCCCCGCCGTGTGGCCGGCCCGAAGCACCGGCGCGGCTGTTGTCGTCGGCGATCAGGCGGAGTTCGGAGCGGCCGCGGTCGTGGGCGGCGTAGGCCCTGCGCGGGTCGAAGCGGTGGCGGTCGTAGAGCTGGATGTCCTCGACGGTGAAGCGAGCGGTGCTGCCGTCGGCGCGCCGGATGTCGACCCGCTCCCCTGGCTTGAGGCGGGACAGCCGGTGGAAAGCCGCCCGTTGGACATCAGGGCCGTGCATGTCCTGGCGGTCGCCTTCCGGGCCTTCGGCGTCCGCCCGGGCCACGAGCAGCGCCGCGCCCGCCTCCCCCGGTTGCGGCCCCTCTGCGTACCAGCCAACGGGCTGCGGGGAGGTGTACGGGGGCGCGGTGAGGAGGCCGTCCCCGTCGAGGCCGCTTTCGGTGATGCCCGCCTCCCGTACGCCGAGCGCGTCGATGGTGATCCGGACGGGCCGTGCGGTGGTCGCGGCGTGTACGGGCGCGTGCGCGTGCGGAGGCGCCTGCCGGCCCAACGGGCGTCCGGCGGCGGCCACATCACCGGTCGTGGCAAGCTGCGCGGCCACCTCGTCCGCCAGATCACGGCCCCACAACCACAGCCCCAACAGCAACACCGCCCAAGCCACACCGGCGAGCAGCCGGCCGGGGCGGTGGACGGTTCCGGGGGTGGGGTCGGCGGCGGTGTCGGGGGCGGTGTCGTGGAGGGGGCGCGTGCCGGTGGAGGGTAGGGGGCCGGGGCCGGCATGGGTGCCCGGTAGGACAACGGCGTTGAGCGCCTTACAGGTGCCAAGGGCGCCGGATGCGCCGGGCCTGGCGGTCACCCCGGCCGCACTCGCCCGCCCCTCCTCGTCAGCGCTCATCGGCGTCGCCCCGCCGCTCGCGGCGCAGTCTCAGCCGGAGCCGGAGCAGCTGCCCCGCGATGACCAGGATGGCGCCACCGGCCAGCACCAGGCCCACGGCCGAGGTACTGCTCAGCTCACGGCTCGATGCGGCTCTGGCTTCTTTGGCGGTGTGGGCAGCGGCGCCGGCTCTGCCCGTCTCGGCGGCCGGAGCGGGCGGAACCGGATGGGCGCCGGGTGCCGAGCCGGGGTGGACGCGGCCTGCGTCCGACCGGGCGGTCGGGCTCCCGGCGGTCCGGGTGAACCGCGATGCCTCGTGGACGGACACGGAGCGGACGAGGGCCCGCCCGGCGTTGCCACCCGGGCCCCGCGAGGTGTCCGCGCCGGGGGCGGCGGGGGTGGCGGGGGTGGCCTGGACCGTTGCGGTTCCGGTGGCGCGATCCTTCGCGGCGTACGCGGGTGCCGGCGCCGTTGTCACCGCGCACGCCGCGATCGCGGCACAGAGAGCAAATTGCCGTGAGCGCATGGTGAACCTCCGATAACTCCGAAGGTCCGCCCCCGCGCGCCCGGCCGCATCCGGTGCGGTCCGAGGCTGCGCCGTTCGGGTGGGGCTCCTGGGCCACCGGCGGCCCACGGCCGGATCAGACCGCGGACCGTGCAGCGGCCGGAGCCACGGCTCAGACCGGCACCGGCCCGGTCACACCAAGCTGGCCACTGCCCCGCTCAACCAGGCAGCCCCACCGCCCCGCTCACACCAGGTCGATGAGATCCGCGATCGAGTCCACCACACGGGAGGGCCGGAACGGGTGCCGTTCGATCTCCTCGGGGCGGGTGAGGCCGGTCAGGACGAGGAAGGTCTCCATGCCCGCCTCCAGGCCGGCCAGCACATCGGTGTCCATACGGTCACCGATCATCGCGGAGGTCTCGGAATGGGCGCCGATGACGTTCAGCCCGTGCCGCATCATCAGCGGGTTGGGCTTGCCGACGAAGTACGGGTCGACGCCCGTCGCCTTGGTGATCAGCGCGGCCACCGACCCGGTGGCGGGCAGCGCGCCCTGCGGGGAGGGGCCGGTCTCGTCGGGGTTGGTGGCGATGAACCGGGCACCGTCGTTGATCAGCCGGATCGCCTTCGTCAGGGCCTCGAAGCTGTAGGTGCGGGTCTCGCCGAGGACCACGTAGTCCGGGGAGTGGTCGGTCAGGACGTAGCCGATGTCGTGCAGGGCGGTGGTCAGGCCCGCCTCACCGATGACGTAGGCGGTGCCGCAAGGCCGCTGGTCGTCCAGGAACTGGGCGGTGGCCAGCGCGGAGGTCCAGATCGACTCCCATGGGACGTCCAGGCCGATGCGGTTCAGCCGGGCGTGCAGATCACGCGGGGTGTAGATGGAGTTGTTGGTCAGCACGAGGAAGGGTTTGCCCGATTCGCGCAGTCGCTTGATGAAGGCGTCCGCCCCGGGAACCGGAATGCCCTCGTGCATCAGGACGCCGTCCATGTCGGTGAGCCATGACTCGATCGGCTTGCGCTCTGCCACTGCCGGACTCCTGCCGTACGTGAGGACCAGGGGCGCCGACCGCCTCCCGCACGCACCGTGGACCACACGGGGTAACCCACGCGTCGTACGTACGGCCGACGCCCCCACCCTAAGTCAGCCCCCGCGCCCCTGACCCTGGTGATCCCTCCGGTCTTCGGCCGGCCTGGCAGAGCCCGCACCCCGGCTCCCGGCACTCCGCGACACGTTGCGCAGCGCCTCGGTCAGCCGCTCAACCAGACAGCGCAGTTCACCATTCGAGGCCGGGCGGTCGTCGGGCACGGCTCCGGCATGCCCGAGCAAGGCCGCCCCCTCACCGCACCGAAGTGGCCCCCCGCCCCCCGAACAGCGGCGCCAGCACCAGCTCCGCCGCCCCGTCCGCGACCGCCTGCGCGCCACCCCGGGCCAGCGCCACCGGTACCGCGGCCCGGCCACGGGCTCGTGCCTGGCCGTCGAGCGCCTCGGCCACCCCCGTCCGGAACACCTCGGGGTTCTCCAGTACGGTGCGCCCGCCGAGCAGCACCCGGTCGATGTCCAGCAGCTCGACGAGGTTGGCGGCGCCCGCCCCCAACACCTGGGCCGCGCCCGGCAGATCGCCCCGGGCCACCGCCGCCAGGCACAGCGCCTCGATGCAGCCGCGCCGTCCGCAGCCGCACCGCGGCCCGTCCCACTGCACGGTCTGGTGCCCGAATTCCCCGGCGCCGGTACGCGGGCCGCGGTAGAGGCTGCCGCCCAGGACGAGTCCGGCGCCCAGGCCGGTGCCGAGATGCAGATAGCCGAACGAGCCGGCGCCGGCCGGCATCCCCTGGGCCAGGCCGAGGGCGGCCGCGTTGGTGTCCTTGTCGAGGACGACGGGCAGGCCGAGGCGTTCGGCGAGCGCGTCCCGCAGCGGGAAACCGTCCCACCGGGGCGCGCCGGTGACCCGGTGCAGTACCCCGGCGGTGTGGTCCAGCGGCCCCGGGCAGGCCGCCCCGGCGCCCAGCACCGGCGGCCCGCCGGCCTCCGCGCGCAGCGCCGCGACCTCCCGTGCGGCGGTGTCGAGCACCGGCCCGGCGCCCGCCTCGAAGGCGAGCGGGGCGCGGCGTACGGCAACGGCGGCGCCGGTGAGATCGGCGAGTACGGCGATGAGCTCATCGCGGTCCAAGTGCAGCCCGACCGCGTGCCGGGCGCCGGGCACCAGCCGCAGGACGGTGGCGGGCTTCCCGCCCGTGGAGGCGCGGCGCCCCGCCTCGACGGCCAGCCCCTCGGCCCGCAGCCGCGCGGTGATCTTGCTGACGGCCTGGGGGGTCAGCCCGGTCCGCGCGGCGAGCTCCAGCCGGCTGAGCCCCGGCTCACCGGCCGCCCGGAGCAGCCCGAGCACCAGCGCGGCATTGTGGCCGCGCAGCGCGGGGAGGTTGGCCCCGGGATTTCCCAGGGCGGCCGGGGTTCCGGTGGCGACCGGATCGCCGCCGGCGGCCGGACCTCCGGCGCGCCCCGCCGGGGAGATGTCATCGCTGCTCACCCACCCATTGTCCGCATCGCTTGCACTTTGGCAACAGCGTTGCTTAAGTGGAACTCATGAGCAGCGAGACGAGCGACCCCACCGGCACCGCCGCCCCCCAAGGCCCGCTCCGCGTCGGCCTCATCGGTTACGGCCTGGCCGGCTCGGTCTTCCACGCCCCCCTGATCGCGGCCACCGACGGCCTGCGGCTCGACCTCGTCTCGACCTCCGCCCCGGAGCGGCAGGCACAGGCCCGCGCCGAACACCCCCAGGTCCGTACGGTCGACACCCCCCAGGCGGTGCTGGACCGCGCAGCGGACCTCGACCTGATCGTGCTGGCGTCACCGAACAAGACCCATGTGCCGCTCGCCACCGCCGCGTTGGAGGCCGGGCTGCCGGTCGTCGTCGACAAGCCGCTGGCCGCGACCGCCGCCGAGGCCGAGAAGCTCGCCACGCTCGCCGAGGAGCGCGGCCTGCTGCTCTCCGTCTTCCAGAACCGCCGCTGGGACAACGACTTCCGCACCGTCCGCAAGCTGATCGAGGACGGCGCGCTCGGCGACGTCCAGCGCTTCGAGTCCCGCTTCGAGCGCTGGCGTCCGCAGCCCAAGGGCGGCTGGCGCGAGTCCGGCGACCCGGCGGAGCTCGGCGGGCTGCTCTACGACCTCGGCAGCCACCTCGTCGACCAGGCGCTGACCCTGTTCGGCCCGGTCGTCTCGGTCTACGCCGAGTCCGACATCCGGCGCCCGGGCGCGGAGGCCGACGACGACACCTTCCTCGCCCTCACCCACGCCAGCGGCGTCCGCTCCCACCTGTGGGTGAGCGCCACCACCGCCATGCTGGGCCCGCGCTTCCGGGTCCTGGGCAGCCGGGCCGGCTACGTGAAGCACGGCCTGGACCCGCAGGAGGCCGCCCTGCGCGAGGGCCTGCGGCCCGGCACCGAGGGCGTCGAATGGGGCGTAGAACCGGACTCCTGCCGGGGCCGGCTCGGCGCCGGCTCGTCCCCGCAGAACGGCGGCGGCGAGCCCGTGCCGACCCTGCCGGGCGACTACCCCGCGTACTACGCCGCGATCGAACGGGCCCTCCGCGAGGGCGGACAGCCGCCGGTAACGGCCCGGGAGGCCGCGGCCGCGCTGCGCGTACTGGAGGCCGCGAAGCGCTCCGCGGCGGAGAGCCGGGCCGTACGGCTCACGGGCTGACCCCACGTTTTTGTCTGTCCCGCCGTGGTGGTTTCTCGCCGTTGCGCCTGGCGGCGGGCGTTGCCGCTGCGCGGGGCTGTCGGGGTGCGGTGACGGGCCTGCGCGGGGGGGGGGGGGGGGGGGGGGGGTGGGGTTCGGCCCCGCGCACCCCACCCCCCCCCCCCCCCCCCCCCC
>NZ_JBVHZH010000006.1:174676-214737 GCF_055574515.1 Streptomyces sp. NPDC029466 | reverse complement strand
GTCCTTCGCCCGGGGGGGGAGGGGGTGGGGGTGGGGAGGATGGCGAACCCCGAAAAACACCACACCCCCTCCGAGTTTGCCGACCGCCGTGCTGTCCCCCCCCCCCCCCCCCCCCCACCGCACTCATCGGTCAGTTGTAGGCGCGACGCTTGTCCTCGCTATGGCCGCCGCCCTGTCCCTCGGTCAGCTCTGCCGCGTCACCGATCTCGATGGGCACCAGGTCGTTCTCTTCGGTCGGAAGCGTGTTCAGCTGGTCGTGCATGGAGACTCTCCTTCTCTGTGTGAAATGTGCGGTGGGTGTTGCTGCCAGGCCCTCTCGACGGGGCGGAGTGTCGAAGAGGACTGGGGGCTGGGGTGCCGGCCATGGCGAGCGCGACGTCCTCCCGACACCGGTCTCGGGGGTCGGCGGGGCGAGGCCAGGCGACGGGCGACGGCTCGGGCGGCGCGACCGGGGCGAAGAATGAGCTGGCGGCGCGTGAGCCGCTGTGCGGGCAGGGCGATCTCTGCCCATACGCACTTGCCGCAGGTGGTTCGTTCGGCACCGTGGCAGACGGACAGACGGTCGATGAGCGCCATACCGCGTCCGGTCTCGTCCTCCGGAGCCGCGCAGCGCGGCGCGGGAAGGATGCGCGAGCCGTCGTAGACCTCGACCAGGACCCGTCGCCGGCTGAGGTTGGCGCGCACTCCGATGGTGAGCATCGCGCCGGTGCCGTGCCGCACCGCGTTGGTGACCAGTTCGGAGAGCACGGTGGTCAGCGCTGTGTCGGAGGCTTCGTTCAGGCGCAGCCCCCAGTTCTCGGCCAAATCGCGGAGGCGGCGACGGCTGAGCCGCACCGAGGTCGGGTCGCGGACCAGAAAGAAACTTTGGCTGTACACGCGCATGGCGAGGACCCTCCAACGGACTTCGGACCGGGGATTGAGGCGCAGGAGCCCGGGAGGCGGGGGGATTGAACGTCTTCTGCCCGCCTGCTTGGCTGAGGCCCAGTCAACTCGCCTGTGGCAGAACGGTCCGGTGCCAGCGAGGGGTGCGATTTCGCGCAGGGGGCCACATTGGGGGGCCAGGAATGGGCTCAGGACTGTCAGACGCTTGGGGGATGGGCATGATGGCACCAGACGGCATCGGCGCCATGCTGAGAGGGATCCGGGAATCGGCCGGGCTCACACGCGATGAGCAGGCTCTGGCATTACAAGAAGCCCAGGGTGGAAAGTGGTTCGACCCGGAGAACCTGAAGCGCTGGGAGACCGAGCGCCGTCTGCCGACACCGATATGGCACGAACTGCTGGCAGAGGTCTACGGACGCTCTGTGGAAGAGATCGTTCGTGCGGTGGCGGCGAGCAGGCGCTACCGCAGGTCGCAGCGCCGAGCCGGTGTCGAGGGAGAGGAGGATGCGGCGGTGAAACGACGGCAGTTTCTCGGGGTGGCGGCGGGAGCGACAGGAGCAGTCGCCCTGCCGGGTATCGCGGAGGCACGACAGGGCATCAACGCCGGCCTCTCCAACGCTGATACTGGCGATCTTGACTACCTGCAAGGAGCATTCGAGCGGAACCGCGGTGGCTATCGTGGCCGCCCGCCAGGCGCCGTCCTCACCCAGATGAGAAACGACCTCGACCTCCTGCGGGACGGGCTCAGCCGTCCACACCGGGCATCTGCCCGTGCAGACCTCGCACGCACAGCTGCGGGCATCACCGGCCTGGTGGCGATCATCCAGCACGACCGCGGTGACCAGCGGGACTCGCTCGGCTGGTTCGCCACCGCCGAACAGGCCGCACGAGAGTCAGGCGATCGGCACATGCTGGCCTGGAGCCTGGCCCGGCACGCCATGGTCCCGCTCAACTACGGCGCTCCGAACGCTGCCGCTGAACTTGCCGTCCGCGCCCGCGCCGAGGCCGGACGGACCCCAACAGCCGCAGCCGCGCTAGCAGCCGCCGTCACTGCGCGAGCCCTCGCTTCCACCGGAGACCACAAGGGCGCCCTGCGCGCGGTCGCCGACGCCCGCTCCATCGCCGAGCGCCTGGACGCGGCCCAAGGTGCCGACACCTGGTTCGGCTACCCCCTCCAGAAGCACCACGTCCACCTCTCCCAGGCGTTCACCCTGATGGGACGGACCCGCGAAGCGCACGCCGAACAGGAAGCGGCGCTCTTCCTCACCCGATCGCCCTCCGTCATGACCCGCGCACTGCTCGCCATGGATGCCGCGACCTGCCTGAAGGTCGACGGGCACGATTCCGCAGCGGCAGATGCGGCCGCTGACGTATGGCAACGGCTTCCCTTGGCGTACCGAGACGGCCTGATCCGCTCCCGCGCCGACGTCCTGCATCAGTTGCTTGTGGGCAGTGCCCACAGCAGACTTGGCGACGCGCTGGCCAGTTGAACACGGTCGTTTACCAGGCCCTGCGGATCAGAGAAGGCTGCGCGGCCTAGGAATCAGCCGGCTTGCTGTGCGGAGACTGGTTGCTGACGTGGCCGCCAATGACCGCCGCCGCACCCTGCCGGAACGGCACCCATTCAGTAGCCAACCGGGAGCCCGTGCGTGAGTGATCAGCCCGATCAGCCGAAGATGCCGTTCCTGTATGTGGTCGTGTGCGCGTCCGGTATCGCGAGCGACGTGCACAAGCTGATCACCGCCGCGCAGAAGCAGGGCTGGGACGTTGGCGTCATCGCCACTCCACACGGGCTCGGCTTCATCGACGCCTCGGCGGTTGAGGCGCAGACCGGCTATCCCATCCGCTCGGCCTGGCGCTCACCCGGCGGTCCCCGGCCCCTGCCGCCCGCTGACGCCATTGCGGTCGCCCCGGCCACCTTCAACACGATCAACAAGTGGGCGGCCGGGATCTCCGACACCCTCGCGGTGGGCATCCTGTGCGAGGCGTACGGCCTCGGCATCCCCACCGCCGTGCTCCCGTACCTGAACGCGGCCCAGGCCGCCCATCCCGCGTACCGGCAGAGTCTGGAGCGGTTGCGCGAGATGGGCGTCTTTATCGGCTCGTACGATCCCCACCGGCCGAAGGCCGGTGGCGGAGCGGACCGTTTCCACTGGGAGGAGGCGTTGGAGCTGCTCGCTCCGGAGGTGTCGGGGCGGGCGTGATTACCGTCGCCGGGGCCGGTTCGCTTCCTGGTGGGCGACGCCGACAGCGGCAGGGACAGCAGGGGCGGGTTCGGTACGAGCATGCTGGGACCTGGGCACCGACGCGAGTTGGGCGACGTAGCCGAGGTGCTGCAACCGCCAGACCAGGACTTCGCTGATCGAGTCGGCGCTGTCCAGTTCCCGTTGCGCAGCGGCCCTGGCCAGCAGGGCAGCGGTGTCGTGGCCGGCGCGTTCGGCCTGGTCGAGCACGGCGGCCAGCGCGTCCCAGCCAGACTCGGCTTGGAGGTGCTCTGCGAGGTGGGGGAGGGCCGTTCGGACCGTGGCGGCGTGGTGTCGCCGGGACTGTGCAGGCAGGCGTTGGCCGTAGGCGCGCATGGCGGCCAGCGGGCTGGCGGCGGTTGCCTGGTAGGCGGCGCGCAGGTGGGATGCGGCTTGTTGGGCGGCCTCGGCCTGCTGGGTGTGGCCGCGGGCTGCGTGCCAGCGGGCGGCCGCGACGACGGTCAGGATCATGAGGTCGAGGACCAAGGCGGTGGCGGCGCCGTCCTGTCCGGCGCTGAGAGCGGATCCGGAATGGACGATCTGGTGCGCCGCGCGGCGCAGGGCGTACATCTCCTCCTTCTCGGCGCGGATGTGCGAGCGAGTGGCCCGCTCGAAGTGCACTGCGGCCGCTCGCAATTCGGTCTGGGTGGGGCCGAATGAGGTCTGGGCGAGCGCATCGAGGGCCTCGCCGACCCCGATCAGCTGAGCAGCTGCCGCACCGTCGTCGCCGGCTGTGAGGGATGTCAGGGCCGAGTCGGTGGCCTCGGCGGCGAAGTGGCGGGCACGGGCCGGTGCGGAGGCGCCGCTGAGTTCCAGGACCGCGGGCGGCTCGGGCATGTCCGTGGTGGCTGCGAACCGCTCGCGGATCCGGGGCAGGGAAAGGTCCGGTGCGAGTTTGGAGCCGGAGAACCAGATGGGCTCGCCAGCCTTGTTGCGGTCGCCGACCTTGGCGACCGAGTAGCCGAGCGCGTCGCCGGAGGGCGCGATGCGCTTCTTGATGCGGACGCCTTCGGCGGCGAGCCGGTCGAAGAACTCGGCTTCGTCGGCGGCCCCGGCCAGCGCCCGATGGACGCGTTCACGAAGGAGGTCACGTGAGGTGGCGTCCTGGCCGAGGCGTTCGGCCTTGTGGCGCTCGGCGCTGGTGGGGCGCTTGGCGGCGGTACCGTCACCGGCGATGCGGCGGAGGCCGTAGTCGGCCTCGATGCGGCGGGCCTCGGCCTGGGCGCGGCGGGCTTCGTTGTGGAGGCGGGGGCGTCGGCCGTCGTCGCGGATGAGGGTGGCGATGATGTGGATGTGGTCGTCGGCGTGACGGACGGCCGCCCACCGGCAGGCTTGCTCGTCGCCGTCGGGGGCGATGCCGGTGGCGGCGACCGTGCGGCGGGCGATGGCGGCCCAGTCTTCGTTGGACAGCACCGGGTCCTCGGGGCTGGCCCGCACGGAGATGTGCCACACGTGCTTGTCGGGGCGACGGTTCTTGGTCAGGGCGTTGACGGGCTGGTCGAGCAGGCGCTGAAGCTGCTCGTAGGTGGCGTTGGGGTCGCGGCCGGGGTCGGGGGTGAGTGGGTCGAAGGCGGCGACCAGGTGCGGGTCGATGTGCTCCTCGTGGGTGCCGGGGCCGTAGAGGTAGCGGATCAGGCCGATCGTTTCGCTGCCGCGCTTGTGGATGCTGGGGATCACGCCGGGGCGCTGCCGTCGCGGTGGGCGAGGAGGGCGTCGGCGGCTACCTCCATGCGGCGGGCCGCGTCGTGGACCGCCTGTGCGGTGGCGTTGAGGTGGGGTGTGTCGGCGCCGGAGTTGAGGGCCTTGGCGACCTGGTTGAAGAGGCCGTGGATGCGGCCCAGGTGCCGGCGGGCGGCGAAGATCTCGTCGAGGACTTCCCGTTCGGTGGCGATCTCGGCGGCGGTGCGGGTCAGGTCGCGGGCAGCCTTGTCGACGGCGTAGGCGAGGAAGGCGGCGTTGGTCATCTTGCAGTGGGCGGCTGCGGCGGTGAAGCGCGCGTACTCGGGCTCGTTCATGCGGCAGCTGGGCTGGTGCAGGCGCTTGAGTGGCTTCGGCTGACGGGTGCGCTGACGCTTCGGCGAGAGGGTCTCGGGCTGCTGTCCCTCTTCAGGCTGCGGTCCGCCCTCGGCCGCAGCTTGCCAGTCCGGTGCCCCCTGGCGCCGGTCCGCTCCCGCCACCCCCGGGGCGGGAACTCCGGGAGCATTGCTCGGTACAACTTGCTCCGCCTGGGGCTGGGATGGCGGCTTCCGCGTTGGGATCGGTGGGGGTTTCGTGGCGCGAGTGGTGCATGGGTCTCTCTGGGTGAGTGGGACGTGTGGGGAACTCGGTTGGGAGCGCGTAGTGGTTGTGCGCGCGAGATGTCGTCGGGAACGGGGCCGGACGCGGTTGTCTCAGGGACCGGGCGGCGATGGGATCGGTCCCCGCGAATCACTGCGTTCGGGGACCGCGCTTCTGGTGCCTGGCTTCCCTTTACCGCGAGCGCGGGGGTCGGCAGTGCCGCGATGGTCCCCGCCCTCGGTTTGCCCTATCAGCCCCGTTCGGGGACCGGGGCTTGGTGACCCTAGGCGGGGTGACCTGCGCCTTTGTTGGGACCGGTCCCCGAATCTGCTGTGTCCGATGGGGACCGGTCCCCGAAGCGTCCGGGGACCGGTCCCAACTTTCGACCGGGACCGGTCCCCGGTTCTTGGCGGGACCGGTCCCCGACGGAGTGTCAGGGGAACCATTTCCGGCGGGGACTGCGAGCGGGACCGGTCCCCTGGTGAGTCCCTGCTCGGTCCCCTGAGCCGATGGTGCACGGTCCCGAACCGTCTGGGGCTTCCGGTCCCTTGTGCGTTGGGGACTGGTCCCCGGGACCGTCAGTTTTGGGACCGGCGCCTGCGGTCGGAGCCGGTGAGGATGACGCGTTCGGTCATCTCGGCGAGGCGGGAGGCAATGCGGTCGCCGAGGGCGGTGCGGAGGGCGTCGGTGGGGAGGTTGGTGGTGATGAGGGTGGGGAGCATGTGCTCGTACCGGTGATTGACGAGCCGGTAGGTGAGCTCCTCGGTCCACTCGCTGTTCTTGGCCGCGCCGAGGTCGTCCAGGAGCAGCAGCGGGCAGGTCGCCAGGGTCTGCAGGTCGCGTTCGGCGTCGTGGCCGGAGCGAGGGCGCAGGCGGGCGTACAGGTCGGCGGCGGTGACAGCCTCCCAGCGCAGCCGGACTCCGGCGGTGAGCAGGGTGCGGACGGCGCCGTATGCCTGGTGGGTCTTGCCGGTACCGGTGGGGCCGACGATCAGCAGGGAGGGGCCTTCGGCGATGCCCGGTGCGCCGCTGGGGCCGGGGCGTCCGGCGGCGGCGATCGCCTCGGTCCAGGCGATGACCTGTTGGTGGTCACCCAGGGCGCGGCGGTATCGGGCGGGGATGCGGGCATCGGCCAGCTCCAGGGCGGTGACCGGTTCACTCGGTGGCTCCTGCGTGGTGGCTGCCTCGGGGTCGATGCCGCGTGCGGTGAGGATGGCGCCGAGCCGCTCGGCGAGCGGGCCGATGCGGTCTGGGGCGTGGGTGAGGGTGGCGGTCACAGGTCACCCCCGTAGGCGGCGGCGACGTCGGACGGATTCGTCCACGACCGGTGGACGGCGCCGGATGCGGTCGGGGCGGCGTTCATGGCCTCGTGGACGAGGCTGGGCAGGGTGCTGGGGTGCTGGGGTGCAGGCACTTGGCCCGGTGACGGTCAAGACCCGCACGTATGTGTGCCGGGTCTATGCCCTCGCCGAGGAGCTTTTTGACCTCGCTGCCGAGGTGTCCGAGCACGCCCGCAGGCGGCCGGTGGCTGCAGGCGGCGGCGTACTCGCCTATGAGGTCCTTCGCCGAGACGGTCTGGGGCGCGGGGGCGCTCGCGCCCCCCAACGGAGTAGATCCTAGATCCCTGTTCCTAGATCCTAGATCCGGACCGTGAGCACTCGTCGCGGGCTCCGTGAGGCCTCCCTGCATCGGCGATGAGGACTCACTGAATCGCCCCTGGCCTGCGGATTCGTCACTCACTGCGTCCTGCGTGACTCCTCCGGGAGCCGGTGCGGAGGGCTCAGTGAGGGGTGCGTGCGTCGGCGGTGAGGGCTCACGCGGAACGCCCTGATCGTGGTGGGGGCAGTCGGGATGCCGTACCCCGCTGGGGCGGTTGATCCTCTGGTGCTGAGCGAAGGTGACGATGTGCAGGTACCGCTTGCCGTTGGCGCCTTGGTAACGGCAGATCAACTCGGCAGTGTGGAGCTGGGTGAGGTCGTCTTCGACGCCCAGAGGGCCGTGTTCGGGGCGCAGGGACCACAGCAGGCCGGCGATGACGGCGGGCTGGTCGCGGAACCGGCCGTGGTCGTCTGCCTGGGTGAGCAAGCCGAAGAACGTCCGCTCGGCGGACAGGGAGACCGCCGCGAGGGACTCCGAGTGGAACGCCTCGGGCTTGATGGTGCGGATACGGGCGATGTCGATCGACCACCTTCGTCGCAAATCGGGGCAGAGAATTCGGCGGTGCCGGGGACATGGACAAGACAGCCACACCAGGGGCGCAAAAGTCCAGAGTTGATTCTCGAACTCTGTACTACTTGCAGGCCGGTCGGAAAACAGTAGACCCGGACCCCCGGTTGCCGAAATCGGCCCTTCGAAATCTCTGACGCTCGGCGCATCGCTCACAGCAGACGGGAAAGGGTTCCCGTCGCCAGGGAACGCAAGCTACAACACATCCACGCCACCGCGTTCCCTTGAAATCGGCCCCGCAGGAAAGGCCGCCGCTCGGGCCATCGTGCACGCTCGCACCGCCCGCGGCTACTCCCAGCGTCAGCTCGCCGCCCGCGTCACCGCCCTCGGCCGACCCATGGCCGCCACCGCGCTCTCCCGCATCGAACGCACAGTACGACGCTGCGACATCGACGACTTCGTCGCCATCGCCACTGCGCTCGGAGCCGCCCCGCACACCCTCCTCGCCAGCTCTCCGCGAGACCGGGGCCATGCGGAGCGGGCGGAAACATAGCCGACGATCGCCGGTTGGCCAAACCGGCGATGCTCCGCATCATTGAATATTCCGGCACCCCGTCGTGCCTTCTTTCGGTAATCCGCTCTTTCCATGCGAGGAAACCCTTTTGCCCCAACCCCTCATAAGCCCTGCCCGAAACCCCCTCGACAACTAGGAGGCGGGGTGCTGATGAATGGCTCCAGCCGCTCGCGCGACAAGATGACCGTGGACGAACTCTGCGCCGAGGTTCAGGTCTCCCGGTCGACTTTCTATGACCGGCGATAAAAGAGCCAGGTGCCCCGCTGGGTGAAACTTCCGAACGTCATTTTGCGTATCCTCCGCGATCATCCGGAGAACTGGCTCACCGATTGCGAGTGCCGCGCATGACGAACCGGTCCTTCAAGGTCCGCTCCCTCCCGTACCTCACAGAGAACCTCCTATGCCTGACCGATCTTTGCGTGCCCCCACAGCCTCCCCGGGCGCCCTACACACGGCCTTCCTGTCCGTGCAGGACGCCGCCGAGTACCTCGGCCTCTCACCCCACACCCTCTACGTTTGGCGCCACCGTCGACAGGGACCTCCGAGCTTCCGCATGGGTCCACGAGGCCGCGTGATGTACCGACTGGAAGCCCTCGACGCCTGGGTCCGCGAGCAGGAGCAGGCCGACTCGCGCTCGAACGAGGCTCTCAACCCGCTGAACGCTCCTCGTCAGGAACGGCCCACCCGCCTCACCAGCGCTTGACGCTCCAAGCGCCGTAGAACGCCGTCTCCATCCTCTACATCAAGGAGTTCCACCTGACCGGCTACATAGAGGACCGGTGGCTCAAGAAGCGCCCCAACCCGACGACCGGCAAGCGTGAACGCACGGCCATGTACGGCAAGTGCACCCGCTACCGCGTCAAGGGCATCCCCGGCGTCAAGGACCGTTCCTTCGACGCACTCCAGGACGCCAAGACCTGGCTCGCCCAGGCCCAGACTGACGCACGTCGGGGCGAGTTCGTCGATCCACGCGATGGAGCCATCTCCCTCAAGGACTACATCGCGACCCACTGGTGGCCCACCCAGGGTGGCGACCCGTCCACCCTCGAACGCATCGAGCAACGGGTCCGCCGGCACATCGTCCCGCACCTCGGTGCCCTGCCGCTCAATGGCGTCGGTACCGAAGTGCTGCGGAGTTGGAAGAAGCGACTCGAGAAGGACCTGGGCCCCACCTCCATCCGTCTCGTCTGGGCCACACTGTCTGGTGTTCTCCAGGCCGCTGTCGAAGACCGACGCCTCGCACGTAACCCGTGCCGTGCGAGCACAGTTCGCCCTCCGGCGGCTGCACCGGGCCGGGTCGAGGCATGGCTGCCCGAGCGCGTGCTGGCCGTACGTGCAGCTACCCCGGACCGCTACCGCGTGCTCGTCGAGATTGGCGCTGGACTCGGCCTGCGACAGGGAGAGGCGTTCGGCCTGTCGATGGAGGACGTCGACTGCGACTCGGAGATCGTCCATGTCCGGCGCCAGGTCAAGATGGTGCGGACGAAGCTGTGCTTCGCGCTTCCCAAGGGGCGCAAGGTCCGCGACGTGCCCCTGCCCTCAAGCGTGGCCAAGGCACTACGGCAGCACATGGAGTTCCTCGCACCCGTGCCGGTCACCATGCCATGGGACGATCCGCGCCCGCCGCAGACCCCGGTAGAAGCCAAGCACCGTCGGCCCAGGACGTACAACCTCCTGGTGACGGGCCGCGAGCATAAGGCGATCAATCGGAACTACTTCAACTCCTACGTCTGGAAGCCCGCCCTGGCCGAGGTCGGCGTGATCGCCGCGCTGGAGGAGAGCGCACCGGACGGATCCCGCGTCTGGGAGCCCTCGCGGGAGCACGGCTATCACGCCCTGCGTCACTTCTATGCCTCCGAGCAATTGGAGGCAGGCGAGTCGGTCGTCTCCCTGGCCAGGTGGCTCGGCCACTCTGACCCGGGCTTCACGCTCCGGAAGTACGCGCACTTCCTGCCCCGCGCCGGTGCACGCGGCGGCGCCGCCATCGACGCGATCTTCGCGGAGCCGTAGCCGGTCGGCAGCGCCTGCGAAGCGTGACCCGTAGCCCCGCCGCAGGCCCAAAGTCCCAGAGAAGTCCCAGACATGCCGCCGCACCCCCTCCTGGCCCGTATTCACGCAGGTCAGAAAGGGTGCGGCGGCATCCGTAGTTCAAATGTCCCGGAAGATCTCGATCTGGGCCCCGATCGAGTTGAGGCGTTCCGCCAGGTCCTCGTAGCCGCGGTTGATGACATAGACGTTGCGGAGTACGGAGGTGCCCTCGGCGGCCATCATGGCCAGGAGGACGACTACGGCGGGGCGCAGGGCCGGGGGGCACATCATTTCTGCGGAGCGCCAGCGGGTGGGGCCGTCCACCAGGACGCGGTGCGGGTCGAGGAGTTTGACCTGGGCGCCTAGGCGGTTGAGGTCGGTCAGGTAGATGGCGCGGTTGTCGTAGACCCAGTCGTGAATGAGGGTCTGGCCCTGGGCGCTGGCCGCGATGGCCGCGAAGAAGGGGACGTTGTCGATGTTGAGCCCCGGGAAGGGCATCGGGTGGATCTTGTCGATGGGTGCCTGGAGTTTGGAGGGGCGGACCGTCAGGTCGATGAGCCGGGTGCGGCCGTTGTCGGCGGCGTACTCCGGGCTGCGTTCGTGGTCCAGGCCCATCTCTTCCAGGACGGCCAGTTCGATCTCCAGGAACTCGACCGGGACCCGGCGGATGGTCAGCTCGGACTCGGTGACAACTGCCGCCGCCAGCAGGCTCATTGCCTCGACCGGGTCCTCGGACGGGGCGAAGTCCACATCGCGTTCGATGTGCGCGGCACCGTGGACGGTGAGGGTGGTGGTGCCGATACCGTCGACCCGTACGCCCAGCTCCTCCAGGAAGAAACACAGGTCCTGGACCATGTAGTTGGAGGAGGCGTTGCGGATGACCGTGACGCCGTCGTGGCGGGCGGCGGCCAGCAGTGCGTTCTCGGTGACGGTGTCGCCGCGTTCGGTCAGCACGATCGCGCGCTTGGGGGCGACGGTGCGGTCCACCTCGGCGATATAGGTGCCGTCGGTCGCGGTGATTTCCAGGCCGAAGTGGCGCAGCGCGGTCATGTGCGGGGTCACGGTCCGGGTGCCGAGATCGCAACCGCCCGCGTACGGCAGCTTGAAGTGGTCCATCCGGTGCAGCAGCGGGCCGAGGAACATGATGACGCTGCGGGTGCGGCGGGCGGCCTCGGTGTCCATCGAGTCGAGGTCGAGTTCCGCGGGCGGGATGACCTCCAGGTCGTTGCCGTCGTTGATCCACCGGGTCCGTACGCCGATGCTGCCCAGCACTTCGAGGATGCGGTAGACCTCTTCAATACGGGCCACCCGGCGCAGAGTTGTGCGGCCCGCGTTGAGCAGTGTGGCGCAGAGCAGTGCCACACAGGCGTTCTTGCTCGTCTTCACATCGATGCTGCCGGAGAGCCGGCGTCCGCCGACCACCCGCAGATGCATCGGCCCGGCGTAGCCGAGCGAGACGATTTCGCTGTCGAGTGCCTCGCCAATACGGGCGATCATCTCAAGGCTGATGTTCTGATTCCCGCGTTCGATGCGGTTGACGGCACTCTGGCTGGTGCCCAGAGCCTCCGCAAGCTGCGTCTGTGTCCAGCCACGGTGCTGTCGGGCGTCACGGATGAGCCTGCCGATGCGTACGAGGTAGTCGTCTGCCATGGGGTGACCGTATCTCAGATATGAGATGGATGCTTCATTGTGGTGTGTCGGGTAGTTCTACTACTATGCGAACAATTGAAGCGCAGTCGGAGTCACGGAGTGACAAGGGGAGTCATGAAGAGTGTGCTGCGTTCTGTCCCGCGTCTGACCGACGCGTCGTCGCGGACCGTGGTTGCCGCCGGTCCCTTCCTTGCCGTGATCGTGGCGTTCGCCGGCATCCATACGGCGGTGTCCGGCCGGCTGCCGGATCCGCTCGCCACCCATTTCCGGTTCGGCGGTGGCCAGGCCGACGGCTTCACCTCCGTCCAGGGCTTTCTGACCGGATCCCTCGCCCTGTTCCTGCTTCTCGGCGCCGTGTTCGGCTTCCTCGTGCAGCTGCGGCCGGCGGCTCCCGAGGTGCCGTGGGTGATCGCCGGCGGCTACGCCACCGCTGCCGTCGCCGGTTACGCCGACTGCATGACGCTGCTCAACAACGTCGACGCGGCCGATGCCTCGGCCGTCCGGGTGCCGCAGTGGGAGCTGTTCCTCGCCCTCGCGGTGGCGCTGTGCGCCGGGGCTCTGGGGCGGCTGCTCGCCGGCGCGGCGCCCGCCGCGCCCCGGCGGCCGCGCGGTGCGGTGTCCCGGCTCGGCCTTCCCGCCACCGCCACGGCCGGCTGGTCGCGCACCGTCGGCTCGCCGCCGCTGGTCGTACTGGGCGTTCTGCTGCTCATCGGCGGGCTCCTCCTCGGCTTCTTCGCCGACTGGATCGCGAGCGCGGGCCTGCTGTTCGGTGCTGCCGTGTCGCTGCCCCTGGCCTCGGTACGGGTGACCGTGGACCGGCGCGGGCTGACCCTCGCGCCGACGCTGCTGTCCTCGCGTTGCCGTTTCCGGCGCATCCCCGTGGACCGCGTCGCCGAGGCCGGCAGCCGGCGGATCGCCTGCTTCGCCGAGTTCGGCGGCTGGGGTTACCGCATCCGGGCCGGCGCCAGCGGCCTCGTACTGCGCTCGGGCGACGGCCTCGTGGTACGGCTGACCAACGGCCGGGAGTTCGCGGTGACGGTCGATGATGCCGCGACGGCCGCGGCGCTGCTCAACACGTATGCGGACCGCGCGCGGGCGCGGCAAGGAGGCTGAAATGCTCTTCCGGGTCGACCCCGGGTCGTCCGTCCCGCTCGGCGACCAGATCGCGGCCTCGGTCCGCGGTGCCATCGCCGACGGCACGGTGAACAGCGGGGAGCGGCTGCCGGCCGCCCGTGAGCTCGCCGCGTCCCTCGGCGTGAACGTCCATACGGTGCTGCGCGGCTATCAACGCCTCAAGGAGGAGGGGCTGATCGAACTCCGCCGCGGGCGCGGTGCGGTGGTCATCGGCGCCGCCGCGCCCGCCCGCGCCCGCCTCGGGGAAACCGCCGAGCGGCTGATCGCGGAGGCCCGCCGGCTGGGGCTCTCCGACGAGGAGATCGTGACGGTGGTGCGGACGGGGCTCGCGGGGCGGTGAGAGGGCGGGGCGGGTGCCCCGCCGGGTGCGTCGTCACGGCTGAGGGTGCCGCCAAGCCCTCGGCGAGGGGGCGTTGTTGTGTCTGCGGCTGTGGTGTGGCCGGTCGCGCGGTTCCCCGCGCCCCTTTCGGGCGCGACCGCGTCGCGGCTTCAGTGAGGCTGCTTGCTCGCCTCGTGCTCGCGCCGATCCTCGTCCGTCGGCGAGGGTTCCGGCGCTCGGATACCGCGTACCTGGGGGGAGAGCAGGGCCGCGGCCGAGGCGAGGACGATCAGCGCGGCGCAGCCGGCGAGGGCGTGGCCGATGCCGATGCGTGCCGCGACCGGTCCGGCGATCAGCAGGCCGAGCGGCGCGAAGGCCAGTGAGCCGAACCAGTCGTACGAGCTGACGCGGGACAGCGCCGCCTCCGGGACCTCCCGTTGGATGGTGGTCGCCCACAGCACACCGAAGATGTCGGCGGCGATGCCCGAGGCGAACATGGCGAGCGCGATCCACGGCACCGGCGCCCGCACCGCGAGCAGGGCGATCGGGAGGGCCAGCGGGAAGGTGGCCCATACGGCGGTCAGCACCGGCCGGCGTACCCGGAGGCGGGCGGCCAGCCCGGCGCCGGTGATCGTGCCCAGCGCCTGCGCGGCGACGATCAGCGACCAGGACCGTGCCCCGCCCAGCCCGTTCTCGGCCATTAGCGGCCCCAGCACTCCGGCATTGGCGTTGAGCGCGGCGACCACGACCGAGTACTGCGCGACCACCACCCACAGCCACTGCCGCCCGGCGAACTCCCGCCACCCGTCCCGCAGATCGGCCCACCCCGATGCCCCCGTACGGGCCCGCGCGGGCAGCCGGAGGCCGCGGATCAGCAGCGCGCTCACCACGAACGACGCGGCATTGAGCGCCAGGGCCCAGCCGGCGCCGACGACGGCGACCGTCACACCGGACAGCGCGAGCCCCAGCAGCATCGAGCTGTTCATGCCGACCCGCAGCAGCCCGTTCGCCCGCTGTAGCCGCGTGGCGGGGACGAGCAGCGGAATGACGCCGTCCATCGCGGGGGAGAACAGCGCGGTGGCTGTACCCGCCAGCGCGGCCAGGGCGCAGAGTGCCAACAGGGGAGCGTGCCCGGTCAGCACCATGGCGGCGAGGCCGGCGTACGCGGCGGCGCCGACCAGATCGGTGACGATCATCAGCCGGGAGCGCGACATCCGGTCCGCGATCACCCCGCCGGCCAGGATGAACACCAGCTGTGGCACCGCCTGGCAGGCGAGCACCAGCGAGAGTTGCCCGGGTCCCGCCCCCGGTAGTGCCAGCACCGCGAAGGAGAGCGCCACCCGGGCGAAGCCGTTCCCGAGGACCGAGAGGGTGCGGGCGGCGGCCAGCAGCATGAACCGCCGGTCCCGCCAGAGGGGCGGACCGGCAGATGGCGGACCGGCAGATGGTGGGGCGGTGGCGGCGGGCGGCGGGGACGGGCAAGGGCGCTCGGGTTCCGGAGTGGCCGTCACGGCGTCAGCGTAGGAGCGGGAGGTCCGTCCGCGTGCGGCAATCCCGTGCGGCGGCTGAGAACGTGCGGTGCGCGGGGCGCCCTCTGTCGCCGCCTTCCTCTGGGGGCCAGACTGCTGTGATGACGTCCAGAGCCGCGCCCGCTCCGCCTCCCGAGTCCGGTCCGCACGGGGCGGTGAACGAAACCGGCGGTGAACGTAGCGGCGACGAACGGACCGCTGGGGGAGGGCCCGTCGATGAACGGGCCGTCGGGGGAGGACCCGCCGGTGAACGGCCCGCCGGCCAACACACCACCCCTGACCGCGTTACCGTCACGCCCGACCGCGGCGCCCCGGCCCCGCCCTCCACCGACCGGGCAACGGCCGAGCTCCTGGACCGCTTTCTGGCCGCCCTCCGTACGCGGCTCCCGCTTCTCCGGGCGCTCTGGGCCCACGGCTCCCTCGGCGGTGGCGACTACCAGCAGGGCCGCAGTGACCTCGATCTGATCGCGGTCGTCGACCGGCCGTGTACGGCGGACGAGGAACGGCAACTGGGCGAGCTCCACGAGACCCTGGACCGGACCGACCCCCTCGCCGCGAAGCTGCACTGTAGCTATCTGGCGGCCGACGAGACGGCCGAGCCCGCCCATCTCCACCTGACCTGGGCCCACCGGGAACTCATGCGCCGCACGGTCACCCCGGTCACCCGCCGCGAACTCCACACGTTCGGACGCGTCCTTCACGGTGACACCCCCGCCGCCCTCCTCCCGCCGGTGACCGACGCACAGCTCGCCGCCCACATCCGCACCGATCTGCGGGACTACTGGCGGCCCGCCGTGGAGGACCCGGAATTGTGGCTCCAGGACATCTGGGTCGACCTCGGCCTGCTGGTCCTGGCCCGCGCCACGGTGACCCTCCGCGACGGCACGCTGATCAGCAAGGGCGAGGCGCTGGACGTCCTCGGTGAACTCGGCGCCCCGGACGAGGTCATCGCCGACATCAGGAACCGCCGCTACGGGCCCGCGGCACCGCCCTCGCCGCCCGGCCCCGCTCGTCCGTCCGACTGGCTCACCCGCCGCGCCGACCTGACCCGGGCGTTCCTCGGCCCGGCCCTGGACCGCACGCTGGCGGCGTACGGCCACAACTCCCCGGCCTCGCGGAGCTGATCGGCGCCGCAAGGCCCGGCCTCCACGCAACGGGCCACGCGTAGAGGCGCGTCCAACGGGCCGCCCGTACCTGCTCGTCCAACGGGCCGCCCGCAGTCGGACCTTGGGCGCGCGCGGCCATCAACCCACCCCACCACCCCCCTGAACCCGGACCATCCCCCTCCCCTAAATTTGCGCTGTGACCCCACGCCCCTCCCCGCACCCCTCCCGCACCGGAATCCCGGGCCGTCGCCGCGCCCTCTCGCGCCCCCGTGCCCGCGCGCTCGGCGCCGTGCCCGTCGTCGCGCTGCTGGCCGTCGCGGGGTTCGCGCCGCTGCCGTACTCCGTGGCGCGGCCGGGCCAGACCACGGATGTGCTGGGTTCGCACGGTGGCGGTGGAGGTCATCTCGACGAGCGGTGCCACCGTGCGCAAGACCTCCGGGCAGTTGCGCATGGTGGCGATCCAGGCGACCGCGCCCACGGCCGAGATCCGCGTGGGGGAGGTGATCGAGGGGTGGTTCCGTACGGACCGGGCGGTGCTGCCGCTGGATGCGGTCTTTCCCTCCGGCGGGTCCGAGGAGGAGGTCGCGCAGCACAATGCCGCGGACATGAAGTCCTCGCAGCGGGCCGCGACCACGGCCGCGCTCCGTTTTCTGCACCGGGACCCGGAGCGGGTGAAGGTGCGGCTGCGGCTCGACGACGTGGGCGGGCCCAGTGCCGGGCTGATGTTCTCGCTCGGCATCGTCGACAAGCTGGCCGGCGACGGCAGCGGCGGTGAGCTCACCGGCGGCCGCACCATCGCCGGTACGGGCACGATCGATGCCGACGGAACGGTGGGCGCGGTCGGTGGAGCGCCGCTCAAGACGCAGGCGGCCCGCCGCGACGGGGCGAGCGTCTTCCTCGTGCCGAAGGCGGAGTGCGCACAGGTGCAGCCCGCTCCGAAGGGGCTGCGGCTGGTCCCCGTCACCACCCTCAAGGGCGCGGTGCAGGCCCTGCGCGCGCTGGCGAAGGGCGGTCCGGTCCCCGGCTGCTGACCCGGTCGCGCCCTCCGCCCCGGCCCGTCCCGTCAGCCGTCGAGGATCGACAGGTCCAGCCGGCTCAGCCGTGCGAGGTCGGCGAGGATATTGATCTCGACGATCTTCCCGTGGGCGAGGGTGAAGCCCATGACGGCCAGCGGCTGCCCGCCCTGCGCCGTGACGAGGCCCGGGGCGCCGTTGACCAGCGCCGGGCGCGCGAACGGGGCGAACCGGGAGAAGGTGAGCGCCTGCTCGACGACCGCGCGCGCTCCGCGGACCAGCTTCGACAGTCCGTCGGGCGCACCCCCGGCGTCGGCGCGCAGCACCACATCCGGGTCGAGGACCGCGAGCAGCCCCTCGAAGTCGCCGCCGCGCGAGGCGGCGAGGAAGGCATCGACCACCTCCCGCTGGCGTGCGAGATCGGTGTCGGGCGCCGGGGTGGCGCCCTGGACCCGGCGGCGGGCGCGGCTGGCGAGCTGCCGCGCGGCGGCGGGGGTGCGGTCGACGAGCGGGGCGACCTCGTCGAAGGGCACCGCGAACATGTCGTGCAGGACGAACGCCAGCCGCTCGGCGGGGCTGAGGGTTTCCAGGACGACGAGCAGCGCCAGTCCGACCGAGTCGGCCAGCAGCGCCTCCTGCTCCGGGTCGACGGTGTCCGGACGGCTCACGACGGGCTCGGGGACATGCACCTCCAGGGAGTCCTCCCGCCGCGCCTTGCGCGTCCGCAGCTGGTCCAGGCACACCCGCCCGACGACCGTGGTCAGCCAGCCGCCGAGGTTCTGTACGTCGTCCCCGCCGGTCCGGCTCAGCCGCAGCCAGGCCTCCTGCACGGCGTCGTCCGCCTCGCTCAGCGAGCCGAGCATGCGGTAGGCCACGGCCCGCAGCCGGCCGCGCTCCTCCTCGAAGCGTTCGGCCAGCCACTCGTGGTCGTTCATGGGTCTCGTTCCTCCCCGTCGAGCTCCGTCACCGTACTGACGGAGATCACCGGCCGAATGTGACACGAGGAGGCTCGCGGAGGTGTACGGCTCCGGCCCGCGGCCCCGGCGCGCCGTGTGGCGTGTCGGCCGGTTGTCGGCAGCGGACAGCGGGTGTCGGCGCGGTGTCGGTGGCCAGGGGAATCGTGTGGCAGGGACGGACGGCACCGGTGAGGAGGTGCGGTTCCGGCCACCGTCACCAGACCGGTCCGAGAGTGAGGAACCCGCGATGCCTTCCGCAGACCAGGCCCAGGGGTGGGACGTGCACCGGCTCCCGTCCGCCGGGGGCAAGAGCTTCCTGGTCACCGGCGGCAACGCGGGCATCGGGTATTTCGTCGCCGAGCAGCTCGCCGGCACCGGGGCCACGGTCGTGCTCGGCAGCCGCGACCCGGCGAAGGCCGAAGCCGCGACCGCGTCGATCCGTGCCCGCGTACCCGGTGCCGAGGTGCGGCACCTGCGGCTGGACCTGGCCGACCCGGCCTCGCTCAAGGCGTCGGTGGCCGCGCTCGGCCTGGACCGTCTCGACGCGGTCGTCCACAACGCCGGTGTGGCGCTCGATCATCCGCCGCGCCGGGAGACCAGAGACGGTCACGAGCTGATGTTCGCGACCAATCACCTGGGGCACTTCGCCCTGACCGGGTGGCTGGCACCCCTGCTCGCGGCCACACCGGAGAGCCGGATCGTCACCACCGGCAGCTTCGCGGCCAAGTCCGAACGCCTGGATCTCGACGATCTCCAGAGCGCCCACGACTACCGGCCCAAGCGCACCTATGGGCGCTCGAAGCTGGCGCAGATGCTCTTCGGCGTCGAGCTCGACCGCCGGCTGCGCGCCGCGGGCCGTACGACGCTGAGCGTGGTCGTCCATCCCGGCGGCGCGCTCGACTCGCTCACCCCCTCCCGCCCGCCGTTCCGGGTCCGGACGACGGCCGAGCGGCTGCGCGGACTGCCGCTCGGCCTGGTCGTCCAGGGCAAGGAATCCGGCGCGTGGCCCGCCGTACGGGCCGTGCTCGACCCGGACGTGCGCGGCGGGCAGCTGTGGGGCCCCCGGGTGTTCGGACTGCGCGGCAGGCCCGTGACCGAACCTCTCTGGGAGCACCTGGCCGAGGCCGGCACCGCGGCGCGCCTGTGGACCGCCAGCTGCGCCCTGACCGGCGTCGACCCGGTCCTCGGTCCCCTGTGAAGCAGCGAAGCCTGCCTCGGGGGCCGCAGGACCGGCCGGTCATTCCTCATCAACCGAGCCGGCCGGCCCGGCCCTCGCCGTTACCCGAACTGCCCGGGCTGGTAGTCGCCGGCCGGCTGCTGGATCATGACGTTCGCCCGGTTGAAGGCGTTGATGAGGGCGATCGCGCACACCAGGGCGGCGAGCTGCTCCTCGTCGTAGTGCTTGGCGGCGTTCTCCCAGACCTCGTCCGTCACCCCGCCGGCCGCGTCCGCGAGGCGGGTGCCCTGCTCGGCCAGCTCCAGTGCGGCCCGCTCGGCCTCGGTGAAGACCGTGGCCTCCCGCCAGGCCGCGACCAGATTGAGCCGTACCGAGGTCTCACCGGCGGCCGCGGCGTCCTTGGTGTGCATATCGGTGCAGAAACCACAGCCGTTGATCTGGCTGGCGCGGAGCCGCACCAGCTCCTGCGTCGCGACCGGCAGCGTCGAGTCCTCAAGGACCTTTCCTGCCGCGACGATGTGCTTGAAGACCTTGCCGATGGTCGGGCTGCTGAAGGCGTCCAAACGGGCATTCATGAGGCTCTCCTTTTGCCGGTCGGTGCTTGCACACGTACGACGGACCGGGCAGGCAGGATGTGACATGGGCGCCTGACCTGCGGCTTTCCGCTCGCGCCGCGGCACGGAGCGCGACGACGGCGTTCCCGTCCACTGCCGGTGGGCATCCCCTGGCTCCGGCCATTTCCGGCCACTCCACCCGCGGTGGCACGAACCCGGTGGTCACCGGCCATCAGTGACCACGATCGCACGCCGAGGGCGCAGCGCACCCCGGTCGGGGCATGACCTGGACGCGGCGATGTATTAGAGTTATCTCGACATCGAGATATCTGCCGAGAGGCGTACCGCTGCCGCGCCAGTAAGGCATACCTAACTTAGGCTCACCTTAGCGGATGGGGCAAGGGCGGTGACGGCAGCATTGCGGTGGTACGCGCGAATTCATGCATGAAGGAGACTGTCGTGTCGGCGAACAGCTTCGACGCCCGCAGCACGCTGCGCGTGGGCGACGAGTCGTACGAGATCTTCCGGCTGGACAAGGTCGAAGGCGCCGCGCGTCTTCCCTACAGCCTGAAGGTGCTGCTGGAGAACCTGCTCCGCACCGAGGACGGCGCGAACATCACCGCCGACCACATCCGGGCGCTCGGTGGCTGGGACTCCCAGGCCCAGCCCAGCCAGGAGATCCAGTTCACGCCGGCCCGCGTGATCATGCAGGACTTCACCGGCGTGCCCTGTGTGGTCGACCTCGCCACGATGCGTGAGGCCGTCAAGGAGCTCGGCGGTGACCCGGCGAAGATCAACCCGCTGGCGCCGGCCGAGCTGGTCATCGACCACTCCGTCATCGCCGACAAGTTCGGCACGAAGGATGCCTTCGGCCAGAACGTGGAGCTGGAGTACGGCCGCAACAAGGAGCGCTACCAGTTCCTGCGCTGGGGCCAGACCGCCTTCGACGAGTTCAAGGTCGTCCCGCCGGGCACCGGCATCGTCCACCAGGTGAACATCGAGCACCTGGCCCGTACGGTCATGGTCCGCAACGGCCAGGCATACCCCGACACCCTCGTCGGCACCGACTCGCACACCACCATGGTCAACGGCCTCGGTGTGCTGGGCTGGGGCGTCGGCGGCATCGAGGCCGAGGCCGCGATGCTCGGCCAGCCGGTCTCCATGCTCATCCCGCGGGTCGTCGGCTTCAAGCTGACCGGTGAGCTGAAGCCCGGCACCACCGCCACCGACCTGGTGCTGACCATCACCGAGATGCTGCGCAAGCACGGCGTCGTCGGCAAGTTCGTCGAGTTCTACGGTGAGGGCGTCGCCGCCACCTCGCTGGCCAACCGCGCCACCATCGGCAACATGTCGCCGGAGTTCGGCTCCACCGCCGCGATCTTCCCGATCGACGACGAGACCCTCAACTACCTGCGGCTGACCGGCCGCAGCGACCAGCAGGTCGCGCTGGTCGAGGCGTACGCCAAGGAGCAGGGCCTCTGGCTCGACCCGGCCGCCGAGCCCGACTTCTCCGAGAAGCTGGAGCTGGACCTGTCGACGGTCGTCCCGTCGATCGCCGGTCCGAAGCGTCCGCAGGACCGCATCGTCCTCGCCGAGGCCGCCACGCAGTTCGAGCGCGATGTCCTCAACTACGTCTCCGACGCCGACGAGGCCGGCGAGGAGTCCTTCCCGGCCTCCGACGCCCCGGCCGCCACGAACGGCGTGCCGAGCCGCCCGACCACGGTCACCGCCCCCGACGGCTCGACCTACGAGATCGACCACGGTGCGGTGACGGTCGCGGCCATCACCTCCTGCACCAACACCTCGAACCCGTACGTCATGGTCGCCGCCGCGCTCGTCGCGAAGAAGGCCGTGGAGAAGGGCCTGACCCGCAAGCCGTGGGTCAAGACCACCCTGGCGCCGGGCTCGAAGGTCGTCACCGACTACTTCGACAAGGCCGGGCTCACCCCGTACCTCGACAAGGTCGGCTTCAACCTCGTCGGCTACGGCTGCACCACCTGCATCGGCAACTCCGGCCCGCTGCCGGAGGAGGTCTCCAAGGCCGTCAACGAGCACGACCTGGCCGTCACCTCGGTGCTCTCCGGCAACCGTAACTTCGAGGGCCGGATCAACCCCGACGTCAAGATGAACTACCTGGCATCCCCGCCGCTGGTCGTCGCGTACGCCCTCGCCGGTTCGATGAAGGTCGACATCACCAAGGACGCGCTCGGCACCGACACCGAGGGCAACGCGGTCTACCTGAAGGACATCTGGCCGACCGAGGCCGAGGTCAACGACGTGGTGGCCAACGCCATCGGCGAGGACATGTTCAACAAGTCCTACCAGGACGTCTTCGCGGGTGACGCCCAGTGGCAGGCGCTGTCGATCCCGACCGGCAACACCTTCGAGTGGGACCCGCAGTCCACCTACGTGCGCAAGCCCCCGTACTTCGAGGGCATGACGATGGAGACCACCCCGGTCTCCGACATCTCCGGCGCCCGGGTGCTGGCGAAGCTGGGCGACTCGGTCACCACCGACCACATCTCCCCGGCCGGTGCGATCAAGGCCGACACCCCGGCCGGCCAGTACCTCACCGAGCACGGCGTCGAGCGTCGTGACTTCAACTCCTACGGCTCGCGCCGTGGTAACCACGAGGTCATGATCCGCGGCACCTTCGCCAACATCCGCCTGCGCAACCAGATCGCGCCGGGCACCGAGGGCGGCTACACCCGCGACTTCACGCAGGACGGCGGCCCGGTGTCGTTCATCTACGACGCCTCGCAGAACTACCAGGCCGCCGGCACCCCGCTGGTCATCCTGGCCGGCAAGGAGTACGGCTCCGGCTCGTCCCGCGACTGGGCGGCCAAGGGCACCGCGCTGCTCGGCGTCAAGGCCGTCGTCGCCGAGTCCTACGAGCGCATCCACCGCTCGAACCTCATCGGCATGGGCGTCCTGCCGCTCCAGTTCCCCGAGGGCCAGACCGCCGAGTCCCTCGGCCTGACCGGCGAGGAGACCTTCGCGGTCACCGGCGTGACCGAGCTGAACGACGGCAGCACGCCGCGCACCGTCAAGGTCACCACCGACAGCGGTGTCGAGTTCGACGCGGTCGTCCGCATCGACACCCCCGGCGAGGCGGACTACTACCGCAACGGCGGCATCATGCAGTACGTGCTGCGCTCGCTCATCCGGAAGTAAACGCAGCCGCGAGTAAGTCCCCGCGGCAGCAGGACGGGCCGCACTCCCTCGGTCGAGGGGGTGCGGCCCGTCCGCTTGTCCGGGCCCGGTCCCATCGGATCAGGCTCGTCTTCGCCAAGGCGCCAACGGGGTTCACGGCGGCCCGAGCAGCTCGATCTCGGCGAGGGTGCCCGGGCCGTCGGGCACCAGCCGGTAGTGCCGGTAGCTGCCCGGCCGGCTGATGCCGAAGACCCGCGTCTGCCGGTCCCAGGTGAAGGACTCGGCATCGCGGTGGTCCAGCCGCGTCCATTGCTTTCCGTCCGGGGAGCCCTCCAGCGTCCAGCCGGCCGGGGCCGTGGCGTGGGCCGCCGAGGTGAGGGTGTAGGACGTGACCCGGGTGGGCCGGGTGAGGTCCACCGGGGCGCCGGTCAGTTCGGCCGAGGTGTCGGAGGTGTTGTCGAAGAGCGGGCCGCCGTCGGGGGCGGTGGCGTCCTGGGGCGGGGCGGGGACGCGGTCGTCCTGGGTGATCGAGGTGGGGGCGGCGTGCGCTCCGGTGCCCCAGGCGGACGGGCGGTCGCCCATGGTGAAGTCCAGGGTGCCGCCGCGGGCCAGTAGCCGGTGCGGCAGGGCGGTGGAATTCCAGGGTTTGCCGTTCACCCGGAGCCCGTGGACATAGACCGTGCGCGCGTTGTTGCGCGGGGCGTTCACGGTGAGATCCCGGCCGTTCTCCAGATGGACCGTGGCCTTGGTGAAGAGCGGGGAGCCCACCGCGTATTCGCCCTGGCCCATCACCAGCGGATAGAAGCCGAGCGAGCTGAAGACGTACCACGCGGACATCTCGCCGTTGTCCTCGTCGCCCGGGTACCCCTGGCCGATCTCGCTGCCGAGGTAGAGCCGGGACATCGCCTCGCGAACCTTCTCCTGCGTCTTCCAGGGCTGCCCCGCCGCGTCATAGACATAGGCGATGTGATGCGAGGGCTGATTGCTGTGCCCGTACATACCCATCCGGGTGTCGCGGGCCTCGGTCATTTCATGGATGACCTGGCCGTAGGAGCCGGCGAATTCCCTGGACGCGGTCTCCGGGGTGGAGAAGTACGCATCCAGTTTCTTGGCCAGGGCGGTGCGGCCGCCGTAGAGGTTGGCCAGGCCCCGGGTGTCCTGCGGTGCGGTGAAGGCGAAGGTCCAGGCGTTGGTCTCGGTGTAGTCGTGGCCCCAGACCCGGGGGTCGAAGGTGCCCGGCGGCAGCCGCCAGTCACCCCGGGCGTCCTTGCCCTGGAAGAAGCCGACCCGGCGGTCGAAGAGCTTGACGTAGTTCTGGGCGCGGCTGAGGAAATAGGCCGACTCCTCCTTGTAGCGGGGCTTTTTGGTCTTCTCGTACAGCGCCTTGCCCATACGGGCGATACCGAAGTCATTGAGGTAGCCCTCCAGCGCCCAGGACATGCCCTCGCGGGTATCGGTGCTCGTATAGCCGAGGAAGGGCGCGGTGGTCATGCCCTTACGGCCCACTCCGGGGTGCGGAGGGGCGACGGTGGCGTTCTTGACGGCCGCGGCATAGGCCGCCTCGGCATCGAATTCCACCCCCTTGGCATAGGCGTCGGCGAACGCCACATCGGAACTCGTCCCGGTCATCAGGTCCGCATAACCGGGCGAGGACCAGCGGGAGATCCAGCCGCCGTCCTTGTACTGCTGGACGAAGCCGTCGACCATTTTCCCCGCCCGTTTCGGGGTGAGGAGCGAATAGGCGGGCCAGGTGGTCCGGTAGGTGTCCCAGAAGCCGTTGTTGACGTACACCTCACCGTCGACGATCTTCGAACCGGTGTGGGTCGGGGTGTCCTGGCCGACCTGCGGCGAGAACGGGCTGGCATAGCGGCTGCGCGAACCGACCTGCTCGAAGCCGGAGTTGGGGTAGAGGTAGAGCCGGTAGAGGTTGGAGTAGAGCGTGCTGAGCTGATCGCGGCTCGCGCCCTCGACCTCGATACGGCCCAGCAGGTCGTCCCACTGCGACTGCGCCCGGTCCTTGATGCCGGCGAAGGTGGCGCCGTCGGGGATCTCCCGGGTCAGATTCGCCTTCGCCTGGTCCACGCTGATGAGCGAGGTCGCGATCCGCATCGTCACGGTGCGGTCCGCCCCGGGCCGGAAGCGGAGATAGCCGGTGACGTCCTTGCCTCCCCCGCCGTCGAGCCGGCCGCCGTCGGTGACCGGGGCGTCGAAGACGGCGTAGACGAACAGCCGGGTGGCGCCGACGGACAGTCCGCTCTTGACGTCCGAGAAGCCGGTGACGATCCCGCGTTCGGTGTCCAGGCTCAGCCCGCCCTTGTTGTTGACGTTGTCGAAGATCAGGCTCGCCCGGTCGCCGGGGAAGGTGAAGCGCATCAGCGCGGCATGGTCGGTCGGGGTGATCTCCGTCTTGAGACCGTTGTCGAAGGTCACGCCGTAGTGGTGCGGCCTGGCGGTCTCGTTGTCGTGGTGGAACGGCAGCGCCCGGCCGGTGCGCGAGGCGTCCGGGGTGCCGGCCGCGACGGACGGCATGACCTGGAAGGTCTGCCGGTCACCCATCCACGGGCTGGGCTCATGGCTGGCGCTGAACGCCTGGAGGGTGGGGAGATTGTCGGCGTTGTTCTTCCGCGCGTACTCGTAGAGCCAGTCCGCGGAGCCCGCGTTGGTGACCGGGGTCCAGAAGTTGAAGCCGTTGGGGACGGCGGTGGCGGGGAAGGTGTTGCCGCGCGAGAAACCGCCGCTGGAGAGCGTGCCGCGGGTGGTGACGGCGTAGTCGGAGTAGTGGGCGAGCGGTTGGTCCGGGGCCTTGGGCGCGAGGGTGAGGTCATCGAGCCAGCCGCGGAAGGCCGGCGCGGTCCGTGGTGCCGCCGGCGCGTCATAGCCGACCAGGATCCGGTCGACGGTCTTGCCCGCGGCGACCGCGCCGATCCGCGCTTCCCGGTTGTTCCACTGATTGACGTAGAGCGTCTTGGCGGCGGCCTGGCCCCGGGGCGTCAGCGGCGCGCCGTTCTGGTCGACGGCGGACAGCTCGCTGAGGTACGTACCGTCGGTGAAGGCCAGATCGACGGCGGCGTGGGTCGCCGGGTAGGCCGGATCGCTCGTCGCCATCTCGGGGAAGATCTTGTAGGAGAGCGAAGTGGCCGCGGTGACCGGCACATTGACGTCGAAGATCTTGTTGTACGCGTAGCCGTGGCCGGCGGCGGTGTGGGTGCCGGCGTAGCGCAGCGCATGCCCTCCGGTGAAGCCGGCGTGGGCCTTGGCGGTGGGGGAGTCGCGGGGGCCGGTGTCGGTCCCGGTGCTCATCCCGGGTGCCGCCGGGGCGGTCTCCGGGGTGACGCCGGAGGTCCGGGGCTCGCCGTCGGGGCCGGTCTCGACGGTGTCGGTCCAGTCCGGCCGCGGTTCGCCGGATTCGAAGGAGGAGTGGAACTCCGCCGCTCCTCGGGGCGGTTGGGGTGGCGCGGCCTGGGCCGGGCCGGGCACGGTGATGACGAGCAGAGCGGCCGCCGCGAGGGCGGCGGGGCGGGCGATCCCCCGCAGTGGACTGTGCCGGTGTCTGAGCCGCACGCGAGCCCTCTCAACGAGATTGACATCGTTGTCGGTTACATGGCGCCGAGATAAACAGAGATAAGTAAGGTGCGTGGGGACTTTGGTGTCAAGGGTGACGCTGCGATCGGTGCGCCGGTCGTGCCGCCGGTCGGGCGGCGGGAGACGGCCGGGCGAATCCCCGCATACCGGGGAGGTCTCAACTAGGGAAAGACTGCCGTCCAACCCTGCATTCGATCTTGCCCCTGCGACTGGAAGTGGACTATACCTGTCGCGTCCGACCGGCCGTACGACGAAGGCCGTGGATCCGGGGGTAAGGCGGGAACGCATGACTGCCCCGCAGGTGCCTAGCACGCCCGGTGCACATCCCGTACAACTCAGCTTCATCTGACCCGCGGTGCCGGGGTGGCTCCGGTACACCGCCTGAGTCCTGAAGAAGGCGAGGACTTGAGCATGGGATCCACCTCAGCATTCAACCGTCGTGATCTGGTCAAGCGAGCCGCGGTTCTGGGGATCGTCGCCGTACCGGCCATGGGAGTGCTGTCGGCGTGTGCCGGCGGCGGCAGTGACAGCGATAACAAGGTCGAAAAGGGCAAGAAGTCGGCCAAGAATCCGCTCGCGGTCAATGAGTCGGCCGGCCTCGATGTCGTCATCTTCGACGGCGGATTCGGTGACAAGTACGCCAAGGATGCCCAGAGCGAGTACCTGAAGGTCTTCCCGAAGGCCGACGGCAAGGTGAAGCTCTCGTCGACCCAGAAGATCCAGTCGACCCTTCAGCCGCGCTTCAACGGCGGAAATCCCCCGGACCTCGTCGACAACTCCGGTGCGGAACAAATGGACTTCGGAACGCTGGTGGCCAAGGACCAGCTGACCGACCTCTCGGCGCTCCTCGACGCCCCGTCCATCGACGACCCGAACAAGAAGGTGCGGGACACCCTGCGCCCCGGTGTCGTCGAAATGGGCCAGTTCGGCGGCAAGGAAACCTGGATCCTTTACTACGCCTACACGGTCTATGGCGTCTGGTACTCCAAGGGCAATCTGCGGAAGCTGGACGCGGAGTATCCGGAGACCTGGGACGAGATGCTGGCCCTGTGCGCCAAGGCCAAGAAGAAGGGCGTGGCGGGCTGGACGTACCCGGGTAAGTACCCGTACTACCTTCCCTTCAGCCTCTATCCGTTCATCGCCAAGATCGGTGGTGCGGAGGTTCTGCGGAAGATCGACAATCTGGAGCCGAACGCCTGGAAGGACCCGGCGGTCAAGGCGGCATTCGACGCCTACTACGAGCTCTACAAGAAGGGCTATGTCCTCAAGGGCTCGCCCGGCCTGGACCACCTCCAGTCGCAGAAGGCGTGGGCCGAGGGGAAGGCGCTGTTCATCCCGAACGGTTCCTGGGTGGAGAACGAGTCGGCCAAGCAGATCGCCCGGAATCCGCAGTTCGACCTCGCGGTCGGTGCCCCGTCCAGCCTGTCGGACTCCGACAAGATGCCCTACGGCACGATCTGGGCCTCGGGCGGCGAGCCGTACATCGTGCCCAGGAAGGCCCGTAACGCCGAGGGCGGTATGGAACTGCTGCGCATCATGCTCAGCAAGAAGTCCGCGCAGAATTTCATCCGGCAGGTCTCCTCGCTCACTTCGCTCAACGGCGGCACCGAGGGGCTGAAGCTCCCGCCGGGTCTGGCATCGGCGCAGGTGGCGCTGGAGAAGGCCGGTCAGAACATCGTCAATCCGCGGTTGCAGGACTGGTATGTGGCGCTCCAGAAGGAGCGGATCGGGGTCGGTGCGCTGGGCGAGATGATGGCCGGCCGGCTGACTCCCGACGAGGCCATCAAGAAGATCCAGAAGTATGCGGACGACACCCGCGACGACTCCAGCGTGAAGAAGTACAAGCGCTGACCGCGACGTTCGATGCGGTACCGGCGGCGGCACACGCAGGCAGAGAACGGGATCGGTAGTCATGAAACACGGTAAGTACCGTTTCATCGCGGGGTTCTTGGTGCTCCCGCTGGCGATTTACGCGATCTTCGTGATCTCGCCCTTCGTGCAGGCCATCTACTACTCCTTCACGGACTGGACCGGACTGAGTCCGGACATGAAGATGGTCGGCTTCGACAACTATGTGCGGCTCTTCCAGGACGAGGTCTTCTGGGCCGCCGTGGGCAACAGCGTGACGTTGTTGCTGCTGCTGCCGGTGGTGACGCTGTCGCTCGGGCTCTTCTTCGCTTTCATGCTCAACGTCGGTGGCCGCCGCCGGAAGAAGGCGGTCATCGGCGGGGTGCGCGGCTCGGGCGCCTATAAAATCCTCTACTTCTTCCCGCAGGTGCTGTCGGTCCCGATCGTCGCCCTGCTGTTCCAGTTCGCCTACAACCCGGAGAGCGGCGCGCTCAACGCCTTCTTCGACGCGATCGGGCTCGACGGTGTGCAGCCGGACTGGCTGGGGGATCCGCAGATCGCGCTGTGGTGTGTGATGGCCGCGATGGTGTGGGCCAATGTCGGCTTCTATGTCGTGCTCTTCTCCGCCGGTATGAGCTCCATTCCGAAGGATTTCTACGAGGCCGCGCTGCTGGACGGCGCGAACCGCTTCAACACCTTCTTCCGGATCACGCTGCCGCTGCTGTGGGACACCGTGCAGACCGGCTGGATCTATATGGGCATTCTCGCCCTGGATGTGTCGGCCTTCGCCTTCGTGCAGATCATGAGCGTCGGTCCGGGCGGCCCCGACTATTCGACCGAGGTCCTTCCGCTGTACGTGTACCAGAAGACCTTCCGGGACGGTCAGGCCGGATATGCGACCGCCATCGGCGTTTCCCTGCTGATCGTGACCCTCGTCTTCTCGGCCGTCGTCATGCGGCTGGGCCGGCGCGAGCGACTGGAGTTCTGATGAGTGCGCAGACCGACCCGGCGGACCTCCCGGGGGTGACGAAGGAGCACACACCGGCTCCGGACGCGGCGCGGCTGCCCGGCCCGCGCGGCGGCCGGGCGCGGAAGGACGGCGCCGGCCCCGACGGCGGGAGCGGTGAGGGCAAGGTCCTCAATGTCTTCTCGCACGGAGTCCTGGTGATCTGGGGCCTGTTGGTCACCATGCCGCTGCTGTGGGCGGTGGTGAGCTCCTTCAAGGACGACAGCGAGATCTTCGGCTCGCCCTGGGGGCTGCCGTCGGTCCTGCACTTCGAGAACTGGTCGCGCGCCTGGGACAAGGCGAACATGGGCCAGTACTTCCTCAACTCGCTGATCGTCGTGGGCGGTTCGCTGATCGGCACGATGCTGCTGGGTTCGATGGCGGCGTATGTCCTGGCCCGCTTCGACTTCCCCGGCAACCGCTTTCTGTACTTCCTGTTCGTGGGCGGGATGGGCTTCCCGGTCATCCTGGCGCTGGTCCCGCTGTTCTTCGTCATGAAGAACATGGCGCTGCTGGACACGTACCACGGTCTGATCCTGGTCTATATCGCCTACTCGCTGCCGTTCACGGTCTTCTTCCTCAGTGGGTTCTTCCGGACGCTGCCCACCTCGGTGGCCGAGGCGGCGCTCATCGACGGCGCCTCGCACACCCGCACCTTCTTCCAGGTGATGCTGCCGATGGCCAAGCCCGGCCTGATCAGCGTCGGCATCTTCAACTTCCTCGGCCAGTGGAATCAATATCTGCTGCCGACGGTGCTCAACGTCGGTGAGCCGGACAAGAAGATGCTGACGCAGGGTCTGGTGGCCCTGGCGGTGAGTCAGGGCTACAAGGGGGACTGGTCCGGTCTGTTCGCCGGGCTGACGATCGCGATGCTGCCGGTGCTCGCCGCGTACATCATCTTCCAGCGACAGGTGGTGGCCGGTCTGACGGCCGGCGCACTGAAGTAGGGGGCGGGCCGGAAGCCGGCGGTCCGCCGGAGCGGCGGCTTCCGGCGAAAGATTTGCGCCACCTTGGCATGCCCTCCGGCATGCCTCCCGGGGCGGCTCCGCGGCGGCGGGGCCGCCTTCACGGGTGCCCGGATCAGCCGCTTCCCGATCATGCCGGGCTCAACGCCTTGACGAGACTTCCCGGCTGGCGTTCTGCTTAGAGTTCACATGTTGAATCGATGGCCGCCCCCCGAAGACGTGGGTGCGGTCGGCGGGCGGTCGTCGTGCCTTCCCAGCTGCCGCTGGGAGGCACCCCGGGCCCCAGACGGGAGTGGATGAGTCGATGGAGACTCCAGGGTCGCAGTCCTCGCTGCACCGGGCCAATCTGGAGCGGGTCGTACGCGCGGTGCGTATGGCGGGCTCACTCACCCAGGCGGAGATCGCCCGGAGCACGGGGCTGTCCGCGGCCACCGTTTCCAACATCGTTCGCGAGTTGAAGGACGGCGGGACCGTTGAGGTGACCCCGACCTCGGCGGGCGGGCGGCGGGCGCGCAGTGTCTCGCTCTCCGGCGACGCGGGCATCGTCGTAGGGGTCGATTTCGGGCATTCCCATCTGCGGGTGGCGGTCGGCAACCTCGCCCACCAGGTGCTCGCCGAGGAGGCCGAGCCGATCGATGTGGACGCCTCCGCCGCCGAGGGCTTCGACCGGGCGGAACAGCTGGTCAACCGGCTGATCGCGGCCACCGGGATCGACGCCGGCAAGGTCGTCGGCGTCGGCCTGGGCGTACCGGGGCCGATCGACGTGGAATCCGGGACGCTCGGCTCCACGGCGATCCTGCCGGGCTGGACGGGCACGAACCCCGGCCAGGAGCTGTCGGGGCGCCTCGGGGTACCCGTCCACGTGGACAACGACGCCAACCTCGGCGCGCTGGGCGAGCTGGTGTGGGGCGGCGGCCGCGGGGCCACCGACCTGGCGTACATCAAGGTGGCGAGCGGTGTCGGCGCCGGGCTGGTGATCAGCGGGCAGATCTACCGCGGGCCGGGCGGCACGGCGGGCGAGATCGGGCACATCACGCTGGACGAGGCCGGCCCGGTGTGCCGCTGCGGCAACCGTGGCTGCCTGGAGACCTTCACCGCGGCCCGGTACGTCCTCCCGCTGCTTCAGCCGAGCCACGGGCCCGATCTGACCATGGCGCGGGTGGTCCAGCTGGCCCGCGAGGGCGACCCGGGCTGCCGTCGGGTCATTGCGGACGTAGGGCGTCATATCGGCAGTGGTGTGGCGAATCTGTGCAATCTGCTCAATCCCAGCCGAGTGGTGCTCGGCGGGGATCTCGCCGAGGCCGGTGAGCTGGTGCTCGCGCCGATCCGTGAGTCGGTGTCGCGGTACGCGATCCCCAGCGCGGCACGGCAGTTGGGCATCGTCCCCGGCACGCTCGGCGGCCGTGCGGAGGTGCTCGGCGCGCTGGCGCTGGTGCTGAGCGAGATGGGCGATTCGACCCTGCTCGACGGCGCGCAGCCGGCGGACGCTCCCGCCCTGGCGTGAGCGCGCTGAGTTCACGCAGCTAACGCATGGCACCGTTGCCATCTCGTTAAGGATTTACTTCTTGACGGTCGGCTGGCGGCCGAGTTGACTTCCAGCCACCTCGGCCGCAACGACGCGGCCTCGTCAGGGAGGCACCCCAATGAACGTTTGGACGCGTCGCGTCGTCATAGGCACTGCCGCCGTCTCGATGGCGCTCTCCGTGGCCGCCTGCGGCAAAGCCGGTGACGGCGCCAAGTCGGGCGGCGGCGACAACAAGACGATCGGTCTGCTGCTGCCGGAGAACAAGACCACCCGCTACGAGACCTTCGACCGCCCGCTCATGGAGTCGAAGATCCACGCGCTGTGCAGCGACTGCAAGGTGAAGTACAACAACGCGGCGCAGGAGACCGAGACCCAGAAGAAGCAGTTCGACGCGCTGATCACCCAGGGCGTGAAGGTGATCATTCTGGACGCCGTCGACTACAAGGCGACCAAGTCCTGGGTGAACCAGGCCGCCAAGAAGGGCGTGAAGGTCGTCGCCTACGACCGGCTGGCCGAGGGCAACATCTCCGCCTACGTGTCCTACGACAACGAGAAGATCGGCCGCCTCCAGGGCCAGGCGCTGGTCAAGGCGCTCGGGGACAAGGCCAAGGACAGCAATGTCGTCATGATCAACGGTTCGCCGACCGACCCGAACATGCCGTTCTTCAAGAAGGGCGCCCACAGCGTCCTCGACAAGCAGGTCAAGAAGATCGCCTACGAGCAGGACATCCCCGACTGGTCGCCTGACGAGGCCAACAAGAAGATGAGCGCCGCCCTCGACTCGCTCGGCAAGGACGGCTTCCAGGGCGTCTACTCCGGCAACGACGGCATGGCCGGCGGCATCATCACCGCGCTCAAGCAGAAGGGCGTGGACGTCCCGGTCGGCGGCCAGGACGCCGAGCTCGCGGGTCTCCAGCGGATCCTCAAGGGCGACCAGGCGTTCACCATCTACAAGCAGATCAAGCCGCAGGCCGACTCCACGGCCGAGATCGCCGTCAAGCTGCTCAAGGGCGAGAAGATCGACTCCCTGACGGACACCAAGGTCGACAGCCTCAGCGGTGAGGTCAAGGGCATCCCGGCCAAGCTGTACGACGCGCAGATCGTGACCAAGGACAACATCGCGTCCACGATCCTCAAGGACAAGGTCTACAAGGCGAGCCAGATCTGCACCGGCGACGCCAAGAAGGCCTGCGAGAAGGCCGGCATCAAGTAAGACCCCGGGCCCTCCGGCGCCGGGCCCTCCGGCGCCGGTCCCACGGGCCCCCGGCCCCAGGCCCCCGGTCGGACGGGGCCGCGCGGCACCGCCCCGCGGCCCCGGCCCGGCCCTGTCCCCACCGGTCCGCACACCGGCCGGTCCGTACCCCGGTCCGCATCTCGACCGGCCCGCACCCCGACCGGTCTGCGAGACCGGCCCCACCCCTACCGGCCCGTACCCGCGCCGCCCCGTCCCGGGCGCGGAAGCCGGACCGTCCCCCGCAAGCCCCCCGCTCCACGCACCACATCCCCGCCGTTGTGACGGCGGCGAAGGAGATGATTCACGTGTCCGCTACGCCTGTGCTGGCGTTGCGCGGAATCTCCAAGCGGTTCGGCGCCGTCCAGGCACTCACGGACGTCACCCTGGAGATCCACCCCGGTGAGGTGGTCGCCCTCGTCGGCGACAACGGCGCCGGCAAGTCCACCCTCGTCAAGACCATCTCGGGCGTTCACCCGGTCGACGACGGCGCCATCGAATGGCAGGGTGCGACGGTCCGCATCAACAAGCCGCACGACGCCCAGGAACTCGGCGTCGCCACCGTCTACCAGGACCTCGCGCTCTGCGACAACCTCGATGTCGTCGCCAACCTCTTCCTCGGCAACGAGACCCGCACCGTCGGTGTCCTCGACGAGATCGCCATGGAGAAGCGGGCCAAGGAGCTGCTGGACACCCTGTCCATCCGGATCCCCAGCGTCCGGATCCCGGTCGCGGCGCTCTCCGGTGGTCAGCGGCAGGTCGTCGCCATCGCCCGGGCACTGATCGGCGACCCGAAGGTCGTCATCCTGGACGAGCCCACCGCGGCGCTCGGTGTCGAGCAGACCGCGCAGGTCCTCGACCTCGTCGAGCGGCTGCGGGAGCGCGGTCTGGGCGTCATCCTCATCAGCCACAACATGGCCGATGTGCAGGCCGTCGCGGACCGGGTCGCGGTGCTGCGGCTGGGCCGCAACAACGGTGTCTTCGACGTCGAGGGCACCTCCCACGAAGAGATCATCGCCGCCATCACCGGCGCCTCGGACAACGCCGTGACCCGCCGCAAGGCGCGCACGGACCAGGTGAAGAAGGAGGTCGGGGCATGAGTGATCTCACGAAGGAGCCCGCGGCGGCCGAGGACGCGGAGACCACGGACGCACCGGCCACGGACGCCCCGGCCACGGAGGCCCCGGCCGCGGACGCCGTCCAGGCGGCCGCCGTCGATCCCCGTCTGCTCGTCCGCGAACAGGGCTTCGCCGGCTACCTCAACGACTTCAAGCGCCGGGTGCGCGGTGGTGAACTGGGCTCCTTGCCGGTCATCATCGGCCTGTTCGTCATCGCGGTCGTCTTCCAGCTGAAGAACAGCAGCTTCCTGTCCGCGGACAGCCTCGCCAACATCGGCGTCTACACCTCCGGCCTCGGCATCATGGCCGTCGGCATCGTCTTCGTGCTGCTGCTCGGCGAGATCGATCTGTCGGTCGGCTCGGTGGCGGGTGTCGGCGCGGCCGTGTGGGCCGTACTCAGCGTCACCAACGGCGTCAATGACTGGCTCTCGGTACTGATCGCCATCGCGGCCGGTGTGGCGATCGGCGCCCTGCACGGGTTCTTTTTCGCCAAGATCGGGGTGCCGGCCTTCGTCGTCACCCTGGCCGGTTTCCTCGGCTGGAGCGGTCTCCAGATCTGGATGATGGGCAAGGAAGGCTCCATCAACACGCCGAGCGGCAGTGTCGTGGAGAACCTCACCGGCTACTACTTCGAGGACAAGGCCGCCGCCTACGGTCTCGCGCTGGTCGCGGTCCTCGCCTACGCCGGATCGCTGCTGCTGGACAGCAAGCGCCGCAAGGCCGCCGCGCTGCCCTCCCGGCCGCTCAGCGAGATCCTGCTGCGCACCGGCGTGGTCGCGGTGCTCGCCTTCGTCGTCGCCTATGTCCTGAACGAGCCGGCCGGCGCCCGCGGTCTGCCGCTGGCCCTGGTGCTGTTCCTCGCGGTGCTGGTCATCGCCGACTTCGTGGTGCGCCGCACCACTTACGGACGGCAGATCTTCGCGGTCGGCGGCAACGCCGAGGCGGCCCGCCGCGCCGGCATCAATGTCAACAAGATCCGGATCAGCGTCTTCGCCATCTCGGGCATGCTCGCGGCCTTCGGTGGCCTGTTCATCGCCAGCCTCTCCGGTGGCGCCACCAAGAACCTGGGCGCCGGCAACACCCTGATGAACGTCATCGCGGCGGCCGTCATCGGTGGCACCAGCCTGTTCGGCGGCCGGGGCAAGATCTGGTCCGCGCTGCTGGGCATGCTGGTCATCCAGTCGATCCAGCAGGGGCTGAATCTGCTCGGCATGGCGAGTGAGATCCAGTACATGATCACCGGCGCGGTGCTGCTCGCCGCCGTGGTGATCGACTCGGTCTCCCGCCGGACGCAGAAGACAGCCGGACGTACCTGACCGCGCCCCTCGCACGACGGCGCCGGCCCTCACCGGGCATCATCCGGTGGGGGCCGGTCCGCGTGCGGTGACGTACGCCGCGCGGTGTGCCGGGACCCGGTTCACCCGAGTGACATACATCGCAAGGCCCGGGCGTCGGCGCGGCGGGCGCGACATTAGACTCATCTGATCGGCAAGCTCGATCCACGGCAGCAGGCAGCAAGCAGCAAGGAGGCAGGGGTGCAGGAGGTGCCGCGCAAAGCGTGTCCGGCCGGGGCGGTGGCGGGCGACGGGAGGGCGTTGCTTTCCCGTATCAGGGGACCGCGCGATCTGGACCGACTGAGCTCGGAGCAGCTGGAGCAGCTGGCGGGGGAGATCCGTACCTTCCTCGTCGATGAGGTGTCCAAGACCGGCGGACACCTCGGCCCGAACCTCGGCGTGGTCGAGCTGACCATCGCCCTGCACCGTGTCTTCGACTCCCCGAAGGACAAGGTCCTCTTCGACACCGGGCATCAGTCCTACGTCCACAAGCTGCTCACCGGCCGTCAGGACTTCTCCAGGCTCAAGGCGAAGGGCGGTCTGTCCGGCTACCCCTCCCGTGCCGAGTCCGAGCACGACGTCATCGAGAACAGCCACGCCTCCACGGTGCTGGGCTGGGCCGAGGGCATCGCGAAGGCCAACGAGGTACGCGGCTGCGACGACCGGGTCGCCGCGGTCATCGGTGACGGCGCGCTGACCGGCGGCATGGCCTGGGAGGCGCTGAACAACATCGCCGCCGCCAAGGACCGCCCGCTCGTCATCGTCGTCAACGACAACGAGCGCTCCTACGCCCCGACCATCGGCGGCCTCGCCAACCACCTGGCGACGCTGCGCACCACGGACGGCTATGAGCGTTTCCTGGCCCGCGGCAAGGACCTGCTGGAGCGCACGCCCGTCGTCGGCAAGCCGCTCTACGAGACCCTGCACGGCGCCAAGAAGGGCCTGAAGGACTTCATCGCCCCGCAGGGCATGTTCGAGGACCTGGGCCTGAAGTACGTCGGCCCGATCGACGGCCATGACATCGAGGCGCTGGAATCCGCCCTGACGCGCGCCAAGCGTTTCGGCGGCCCGGTCATCGTCCACTGCCTCACCGAGAAGGGCCGCGGCTACCAGCCCGCCCTCCAGGACGAGGCGGACCGCTTCCACGCCGTCGGCAAGATCCACCCCGACACCGGCCTGCCCATCTCCTCGGGCGGCAAGGACTGGACGTCCGTCTTCGGTGACGAGATGGTCGAACTCGGCAAGGAGCGCAAGGACATCGTCGCCATCACGGCGGCCATGCTCCAGCCCGTCGGCCTGGACAAGTTCGCCAAGGCCTTCCCCGACCGCGTCTTCGACGTCGGCATCGCCGAGCAGCACGGGGCGGTCTCCGCGGCCGGCATGGCCACCGGCGGTCTGCACCCGGTCTTCGCCGTCTACGCCACCTTCCTCAACCGCGCCTTCGACCAGGTGCTGATGGATGTCGCACTGCACAAGTGCGGTGTCACCTTCGTGCTGGACCGGGCCGGTATCACCGGCACCGACGGCGCCTCGCACAACGGCATGTGGGACATGTCGATCCTTCAGGTCGTCCCCGGTCTGCGGATCGCCGCGCCGCGCGACGCCGACCAGGTCCGCGCCCAGCTGCGCGAGGCCGTCGAGGTCGATGACGCGCCCACCGTGGTGCGCTACTCCAAGGGCGCCGTCGGCCCCGCCGTGGAGGCCGTCGGACGGATCGGCGGCATGGACGTGCTGCGCGAGCCCGCCGAGGGCGTCACCCGGCCCGACGTCCTCCTGGTCTCCGTCGGCGCGCTCGCCCCGATGTGCCTGGAGATCGCCGACCTGCTGGACAAGCAGGGCATCTCCGCCACCGTCGTCGACCCCCGCTGGGTCAAGCCGGTCGACGCGGCGCTGCCGGGGCTGGCCGCCAAGCACCGGGTCGTGGTCACCGTCGAGGACAACGTCCGTTCCGGCGGCGTCGGTTCGGCCGTCGCCCAGGCGCTGCGCGACGCGGGGGTGGACGTGCCGCTGCGCGACTTCGGCATCCCCGAGCAGTTCCTCGACCACGCCTCCCGCAAGGAGGTCATGGCGGAGATCGGGCTCACCGCACCGGACATCGCCCGCCAGGTCACCGGCCTGGTCTCCAAGATCGACGGGCTGCCGCAGCCCGCTCTCCGGCCGGCCGGGGAAGCCTCCGCCGACAGCACCGCGGACGCCTCCGAGGACGCCCGCGCCAAGGGTGCGGCCGAGCCGGCCGAAGCCACCCGCGACTGATTCCGCCGAACGGCACGAGGGGCCGGGCCGGTCATCCGTATGGATGTTCCGCCCGGCCCCTCGGCATACGTACGGCCGCACCCCATCGGGTGAATCCCCTCCGTCCGGAGGCCCGCCGAAGCTGACTGTTTCCAGACATTGCGGAGACTCGGTCAGTTCAGGAGAGTTGCGAGGGTCGTCCAGGCGGAGGTTCGCCCATGAGCACACAGCACGGCACACCACACGATTCACGCCGCAATCGCGGTCTGTTCCGGACGAAGACTGTAGAACAGTCGATCCGGGATACCGAGGAGCCGGAGCACACGCTCAAGAAATCTCTCTCGGCGCTCGACCTGACCGTCTTCGGTGTCGGTGTCGTCATCGGCACCGGCATTTTCGTCCTCACCGGAAAAATCGCCAAGGAACAGGCCGGGCCGGCCGTCGCACTGTCCTTCGTCGTCGCGGGCGTGGTCTGCGCGCTGGCGGCGCTGTGTTACGCGGAGTTCGCTTCCACCGTGCCGGTCGCCGGATCGGCCTACACCTTCTCGTACGCCTCACTGGGGGAGCTGCCCGCCTGGATCATCGGCTGGGACCTGATCCTGGAACTCGCCCTGGGCTGTGCGGTGGTCGCGGTCGGCTGGTCCGGCTATGTGCGCTCCCTGCTGGACTCCGCCGGGCTGCATCTGCCCGCCGCTCTGTCCGGCACCCATGAGGGGCGGTTCGGCTTCGATCTGCTCGCCTTCCTCCTCGTTCTGCTGCTGACCGCCATTCTGGTGTTCGGGATGAAGCTGTCCTCGCGGGTGACGGCGGTGGTCGTCGGGATCAAGGTCACCGTCGTCCTGCTGGTCATCATCGCCGGTGCCTTCTTCATCAACGGCGCCAACTACACCCCGTTCGTCCCGCCCAGCGAGCCCAGTGAAGCGGGCGGCGGACTGGGCGCCCCGCTGTCCCAGCTGATGTTCGGCTTCGCCCCGGCCAACTTCGGGACCATGGGCATCTTCGCCGCGGCGGCCGTGGTCTTCTTCGCCTTCATCGGCTTCGACATCGTGGCCACCGCCGCCGAGGAGACCCGCAATCCGCAGCGCGACGTGCCGCGTGGCATCCTCGGCTCGCTGGCCATCTGCACGCTCCTCTACGTGGCCGTGTCGATCGTCGTGACCGGGATGCAGAAGTACAGCAAGCTCTCCACCGACGCCCCGCTGGCCGATGCCTTCAAGGATCTCGGACAGCCCTTCTTCGCGGGCGTGATCAGCTTCGGCGCCGCCGTCGGCCTGACCTCCGTCAGCATGATTCTGCTGCTCGGACAGAGCCGGGTGTTCTTCGCGATGAGCCGGGACGGGCTGCTGCCGCGGGCCTTCTCCCGGTCCCACCCGCGATTCGGCACGCCCTACCGCTCGACCATCGCGCTGGGCGCCGTCGTCGCCGTCGTCGCCGGCTTCACCTCGATCGACGAACTCGCCGAACTGGTCAATATCGGCACCCTGTTCGCCTTCGTCGTGGTCGCCGTCGGCGTCATCCTGCTCCGCCGCTCCCGGCCCGATCTGCCCCGCTCCTTCCGCACCCCGCTGGTACCGCTGGTGCCGGTGCTCTCGGTGGCTTCCTCGGTGTGGCTGATGCTCAATCTGCCGGCCGAGACCTGGGTCCGGTTCGCCATCTGGATGGCGGTCGGCTTCGTCATCTACTTCGTGTACGGGCGCTCGCACAGCCGCCTCGGCCTCCGCGACCGGCAGCCCGCCGGGGACTGACGGCCGAGCTCTCCTGCGTCCCTCCGCTCGTGCCCCGTATGCCGCGCTCGCCGTGACATACGGGGCACGACGTCCTCACCTACGGGAGAGGACCTCACCCACGGGAGAGGGGCCCGGCCAGGTGAGGCAGCGCGTTGCTGAGATGGCCGGGGCCGGAACGGCGGAAGGCACCTTCTAGCCCCCGCCGCGCCCCCGCCCCCATACCGCTCGCGGGCCCGTCACCCGGGCGCCCAGGGCCTGGACCCGGTCCCGTAGTTCGCGGTCCGCGGTGACCACCAGGCAGTCCCGGCCGGCGCCCTCGTCCGCCACCAGTTGCACGATCCGGTCGTCGCCGCTGCCGGCCGCCGGTACCACCCGGACGCCCTCGACGGACTCGACGGCGCGCGCCGCGCCCTCGACCACCAGGACCATCTCCAGGGGCGGCGGCACCAGTCCCGGCAGCCCCCCGGCCGCGTAGGCGGGCAGCGCGTCGCGCAGCCGCTCCGCCGCGCCGTGCCGGTCCCGCCACCAGCCGTCGGGCACCGATCCGACGACATTCGCGGCATCGACAATGACCAAGGAATCCATGGCGCCACCCTCCCATGCCGGGCCGCCACCGGACCCGGGCACACAAAAGCGGGGGGGGGGGGGGGGGGGGGGGGGGGGGGGGGGGGGGTGGGGGGGTGGTGGGGGGGGGGGGGGGGGGGGGGGGTGGGGGGGGGGGGGGGGGTGTCT